>JALYVA010000104.1 GCA_030853485.1 Acidobacteriota bacterium | reverse complement strand
TTACCAGAGGCCCACTCTCCACATGCCGGAAACCCATCCCCAGCGCCTCATGCTTCAAAAATGCAAACTCTTCCGGCGTGTAATACCGAGCCATCGGCAGATGATCCCGGCTCGGCCGCAGGTACTGCCCAATCGTCAGGATATCCACCCGCCGGTCCGCCAGATCGCGAAACACCGCCAGCAGCTCATGCATCTCTTCCCCCAGCCCCACAATGATCCCCGTCTTCGTTACCAGGGGGGTCACAATCTGTTCCCCATCCCGATCCCGAAACAACTCCGCCGCAATCCACTTCGCCTTCCCCAAAAACTCGAGCGACCGCTCATACCGCCCACCACTCTTCGCCACCCGGTACAGCCGCGGCACAGTCTCGATATTGTGATTCAAAATCTCCGGCCTCGCCGCCACCACCAGCCGCAGCGCCTCCTCCACGCCTTGGAAGTCCGGCGTCAGCACCTCCACCCGGCACCCCGGAGCCTGCATCCGGATCTCGTCGATCACACTCACAAACGCCCGCGCCGCGCCCAGATTATCGTCGTCGCGATTCACGCTCGTAATCACCGCATGGGCCAGACCCAGCTGCGCCACCGCATAGGCCACCCGCCGCGGTTCGTCAAAGTCAATCGGGGCTGGTTTACCTTTGGGCACCGCGCAAAACCCACACCGCCGCGTGCACAGATTTCCCAGCATCATGAACGTGGCCGACTTCTGGTTCCAGCACTCCCCGATATTCGGGCATTGCGCGCTCTCGCACACCGTATGCAGGTTCAGCTCGCGGGCCATCTTCTTCAGGTTGTGGAAGGTTTCGCCCATCGGCGCCTTCGCCTTCAACCACGCCGGCTTAGCCGCAGGCTTCCTAGGCGCCAGCTCAATCTGCACCAGCTCACCCACCATCGCCGTTTGCGCCGCAGCCGGAGTCATCCCTCTCATTGTATCCAAACCCTACCCAATCACCACCCACCCATGAAGGTGTCATCCTGAGCGAAGCCTGTCGCAGTCCCATCGCGACAGACGCAGTCCTATCGCGACAGACGCAGTCGAAGTACCCGCATCTCTTCTCGCGTGTCATCATGTTTGTCATTCCGCAGCCGGGTCCCCATCTTCGCGACGGTCTCATCGTCGCTAAAGTGGGCATCTTCGCGGCAGCGAAAATCCAACAGAACCGGAGTGCCTCATTCATGATTCCTAGGCACAGGACCGCCTGCCCTTTAAAGGTTTTCTACCCCGCCACCCCCAGCCCCATACACCGCACCGCCTCCTCCCGAGCCTTCCGCAGCGTCTCCACCGCATCCCCGGTCGAATAAAACTCCATCGCAATCACCCCCTTATACCCCACCTTCCCCAACGTCTTGTACAGGTTGCAGTAGTTCATCTCCCCAGTCCCAGGTTCATACCGCCCCGGCACATCCGCCACATGCACCAAACCCACCTGGTCGATATTCTTCTCCAGCTTCTCCGTCAAATTCCCGTTCTGCCTTTGCTCGTGATACAGGTCGTACAGCACCTTCACCTGGGGACTCCCCACGGCCCGCGCAATCGCAAACCCCTCTGTCACACCATCCAGATAAATCGGCGGGTTCTCCAGTAGATCGATCGGCTCAATCAGCGCCTGTACCCCCGCAGCCGCCAGCACATCCACCGACCGCTTCAGCGTTTCCACCGATGTCTGCCGCTGCACTCCCGCCGCCGCACCCTCCACCCGCTTGCCCGAAAGCATAATCATCTGCGGGCACCCCAGCCTCTGCACCTTAGGCAGAAATGCTTTCAACGCCGCCACAAACGCCTCGCCCGACCCAGGATCGGAAAACCCCGGCCCACTCATCCCCGAGGTCGCGTCCACCGTCAGCCCCAGCGCCTTCATCCGTGCCAGGTTGCTGGTCCACTCCGCCTCGGTCCACTTGTTGAACTCGCCCACCAGCTCCACATGGCTATACCCGGCTTTTGCCACCCGCTCCAGGTTCTCCTCAAAGCTCCCCAGCTTCTTCAACGTCCAAAGCATCACCGAGAACGGCCCCCCGCGAGACCCCGCGCCCGAATCAGCCTGCGCCCTTGCGGGCATTCTCTCCGCCCCACCCTGCGCCCGTTCCGCCTCGATCCCGCCCCGGAAACCCTTCGGAGCAACCACCGCTCCCGCCGCCAACCTGCCAAAAACCCGTCGTGTCAACATGCGCCCCATCCTAAACCAAAGCGACCTCCCACCTACCGCCCCCCAGCAAAAATAAAGTTCAAAACAGTGGCGTATTTTTCGGAGCCCGAAAACAGGTGGCGAAAACGACAGAATTCCACCCCAAAAGCGCGCAAATGGTGGCGTTTTGGCGCACAAAAACACGCACTTTTCCCTCTACCCCCCTCAAAAAAGCCCCATAAACCCTTCAATTCTGCCTCCCAAGCCCCCGGCAAAAATAATGCGCCAAATCGCAAAAAATTCACCGCAACCGCTCCCGCACCTCGGTCCGCACCAGGTACAGAAAGAACACCAGGGCAAACAGCCCCTGCACCAGGAACGGCCCCGCATGCGTCTTTTCGAACACATACAGATTCCCCAGGCAAAGCGTCAAACACCCCGCCAACACCAGCGCCCAGCCCCATCGCCGCATCCGCAGCAAACCCAGAACTCCCACCGCCAGCAGCGTACATATCGCCAGCACACCATACCGCCCACCGCCCGCGCCAAAGCTCCCGCGCAGCGCAGCAACAGCATTGATCGACGTCAAAATCACCATGAACAGGCATATCCCCGCCACCCCCGGCAGCATGCCATGCGCCCTCTCCTCGAGCTTCTTCACATCCTCCTGTTCGCTCATAACGTGTGCAGATATGCCAGCAGATCATTCATGTCCTGCGCGTCCAATGTGTTGCCCACCGCCGGCATCAGCCCGTGTCCATTGACGATTGTCGCCGTCACACGTTCATCGTTCGCCGGCGCGCCACTCGGCAGGTACGGCTTCTTGAACACCCCAAGCAGCGCCGGCCCATGCAGCGCGCTGTTCTGCCGATCGTTGTGACACACAGCACAATGTGTCTGAAACACCGCGTGTCCATGCATCTGCTGCGCATTCAACTCCGACAGCGGCACCGGCGGGTCCGTCGACTTGCACCCACACAGAACGCCCACACAACCAAGCAAACACAAAGCCCGAATCATGCTTTCATTCTCTCACTCTGCGATGAGAGCTCAGTTCGCCGCCGCAATCGCCGCAACGACCCTGTCCATCACATCGCGTTCCACACCACTGTGCGAAAGATGGTTCCCCACCATGACCGAAAAAATCACCGTCTTTCCACTCGCGCATTCCACGTACCCGCTCAAAGCGCGCGCCTCGCCCAGCGTTCCCGTCTTCGCAAACACCTTGCCCTTCAGCGGCAGCTTCGTAAAGCGCCCCTCGAGCGACCCATCCACACCACCCACAGGCAGGCTGCTCTTCCACTCCGCAAACCACGGCTGCCCCATCGCATACTGCAGCAGCCGAACCGTCGCGCGCGGCGTCACCAGATCGTGCCCACTCAATCCAGACCCGTCGAAGAACACGAAATCGTCCTTATCGATCCCGGCGGAAAGCAGAAATTGCCGCACCACGCGCGCTCCCTGCGCAATCGTCCCGTCCCGTCCTCGCGCTGCTCCAAGCTGACGAAGCAGCAGCTCAGCATGAAGATTCTGACTCACCTTGTTGGTCAACACCACATCCTGCCCAAGCGGCGCAGAGGTATGCACGGCAAGCACCTTCTCTTCTCCACGCAAAGCCGCCACCCCAAACTCCGCGTCGTCTGGCGGTTCAATCACCTGCGCAGGCGCCACCTCGTTCGGTATCGAACTCAACTCCGCAAACGACTCATGATGGAAACCCTCCACATCCAGCAGAACGCGGTGCCGCGGTTTAGCGCGTCCCGAGACCGTGATGCCGCGCGCCTCCAGCAGCGTCTTCAATGCCAACGCCGCATACTCGGCCGGGTCTTCGATGGCAACCTCTTCGACATCCGCGGGCGCGCCGGCAGCCATCACCCCAAACACGCGCAGCACCTTCGATCCCGGAGACCGCTCCATCCGTATCGCGCTTCCACCCTTTGCCGCTCCCGTCGTCACCGAAGCCGCAAACGTGTAGTACGGAATCGCCGGATCGAGCGTGACCGTCGCCGGTGCTCCCACCGTCTTGCCTGGAGCGATCGTCACCCGCAACTGATTGTCGTTAATCGAAAGCGCGGACACCGGCGCCCCGTACCCCCACACCGCATCGTCGATAGCCCAGTCCGGCGCATACGGCTGCCACGGAAACCGCGTATCGTCACCGATCACATCGCCCGCGACAGTCTTCAAACCCGTAGCCGCAATCTGATCCGCCATCCCTTCCAAAACCCGCAGCGGCTCCTCCGGTGCAGGCGCGATAGCGTGCACATCCTTCGCCGACACATAGGGAAGCACTCTCCCGGAAAGATTCGCATCGCCCACGCCCAGCAGCACGATATTGCCCGTCAAATTTCCGTTCTCACCGAAGCTTCCCCGCGCCACCCCCTTGGTCTGGTACGTCGTCTGCCCTCCAAGCCATGCCATCGCCGCCGCAGTGGTAAACAGCTTCGCATTGCTTGCCGGCTGAAACAGCTGCGCGTCATGGAGCGTATAAATCGGCGCACCATCTGTCCCCGTCACAGCGATTCCCCAGTGATCCCGTTCCACCGCCGGGCTATCGAGCAGGCCGCCTATTGTGCGCGCCAGCTCCGTGCAAGGTCCGCTTCCCCCCGCCTGCAATGCCCCCGCACCTTCGCATCCCGCACCCGGGGTCTGCCCCAGCAGCACCGGCGGGCAGAGCATGGTCATTCCCAGCAGCAAACCCACCAGCAAACCCAAGCCCCACCCCAAAAGCCTCGTCATGCGCGCAGTCTAGCATCCGGCATTCGCCCCGTAGTTTTCCGAAGACTAGAATTTACTCATGCCTTTTCGGCGGCGAACAGAATACGTCTGGCATCTCCGCACCCGCACCCTTGCCCTGGGCCGGCGCACCGCGGTGATGGGCATCCTCAACGTCACGCCCGATTCTTTTTCGGACGGCGGCCACTTCTACACCCCGCAGCACGCACCCGAAAGAGCCTTAGCGCAGGCGCTCCGCATGCTCGACGGAGGCGCAGCCATTCTCGATCTCGGCGGAGAATCCACGCGTCCAAACGCATTGCCCCTTAGCCCGGACGAGGAACAGGCGCGCGTCCTTCCCGTCATTCAAAGCATCCGCACCGAACGCCCCAGCGCCATCCTCTCCATCGACACCTTTCATGCGTCTACAGCGCGCCACGCCCTTGCTGCCGGGGTCGAGATCGTCAACGACGTCAGCGGCCACCTCTGGGACGAGCGCATGGCCGGCACCTGCGCAGAGCTTGGCTGCGGCGCGGTCGTCATGCACACCCGAGGCCGCCCGCAGCAATGGCAAAGTCTCCCCGCGCTTGCCCCAAACGAAGTCGTACCCAACGTACTGGCTGGCCTCCGCGAACGCATCGAGAGTGCCTCTGCTGCGGGCATCGCCCAGGACCGTATCATCCTCGATCCCGGCTTCGGCTTTGGCAAGCGGCTGGGAGAAAATTACCCTCTGCTCGCCGGACTCGAAGAGCTCCGGCAGTTTGGCCTCCCCGTCATGGTCGGGCTTTCACGCAAAAGCTTTCTGAGCAACAACGTTACTTCTGCCCCGCCCTTGGCCGCAGATTCAGCGTCAGCCGCAGATTCAGCGACAGTCGGGATTTCAGCAGCCGCCGGAGACGCAACAACAGCCCGCTCCCACGCGACAACCGCCGGCAACGTCGCAGCCATCCTCGCCGGCGCACATATCCTCCGCACGCATGACGTTGCTTCGGCTGTCGCAGCCGCTGCCGTTGCAGACGAAGTCCTGGCCGTCGCCCAGCCTTGAATCGGGCCCCCTCGCCCTACCTTATTCAGCGCGTCCGCCACCATCCGTGAGCCGTACCCCCAGCAACGCGAGAAAGTGCGGACTATCGCAATGGCCGCGAACATGGATTGTCCTCACATGTCGGCTCGTCGTGAGTGAGGTGTGCGCCACGGATGACTACCGCGTCCGCGGGAGTAGTCTCGCCATCCAAAGCTCGATGAGTGCCTTGGCCTGACAACGACAACTGAGGATCTGCAAAGGTCTTGGGTTTACGAACCCAAAGAGCGCTCCTACTCGAATTACTGAAGAGCAGCCAGCCCCGAAGGACTGGCCTGCCTGCCTCTACGAAGTGGCGACTAGGCGCCCATGTACTTGCGACGGGCTACGCCGAACATCCCGATCAGACTCGCCCGAGCAGGACGAAGCTGGGAGGTTCTGGGGTGACAGCCACCGCGGGTGCAACGGGACCGTTGAGCGTCCCTGAAAACGCTGGGGACGCATCGCTGGAGTAGCTCGCCAGGCCTAGAACTCCCGACGCAGACGTGATCGAGAAGAAATTAGAGAAGTCGCCGTAGAATTCGATCCCAACGGGAAAAGACGTTTGTGTGAACGTGACGCTAGACGGAGTAAAGGTCGTGCTGAACGCAGACATTGAGCCGAATGAGTTGCTGGCGGCAGTCACTCCGTAGAGCCCTGAGAAGGTGATGACGCTACCGGGAGAGTACAGTGTCGAATAGTTTGTATTGATGAGGTTGTAGGAGTAAACACCGTTAGAGACAGAGTTCAGGACGATGGTGTCAGCATGGGCCGCAACGGTGGACAGGCAGAGGACGGCAGAGCCAGGAGAGAAAGACGCATAGGAACTCCAGAGTGCAGGAATAAATATCAGTAGGGATGCCCACAGCCTACTACAACCTTTGTAGGACACACTGTTAGTTCCTAGGCGCATCTGCGACGTGCAATGGCGCAATAACCGAGGCAGCCATCGAGCGTCATGCGAGGGGCCAACCATCGTCTCGTCATCTCGATGAGCAAGAGATCGACAATCCACTCATCCACTCATCGCCGCCGGATCAGTACGATCCGTCGGATTCTCGTCAGTTATTACAAAAGGATCTTGACGACATCTACTCTGCGTTATAGAGTACTCTGTATAAATCCACGCGGAGGCGCAACCATGACGGACCAGACAAACATGCAGGAGTGGCAGGAGAGGTTTGAAGTCATCGAGAGCATGATGCTGCAGGGGAGACGCACCACAGAGTATTGGGGATGGAGCTTCGTGCTCTGGGGGACCGCCTATCTCGTCGCAACGGCATGGTCGTCCTTCAGTCACATGCCGAACGTCGCATGGCCTGTGACCATGACCCTCGCAGGCGTGGCAACAATCGTCATTGCCAAAAGAAAGACCCGAGGCAGGCCGGCTACCATCCTGGGCAGAGCGATGCTGGCAGTCTGGACCTCCGTCGGCGCCGCCCTGTTTGTCTTTTCCTTTGCCACCATGTGGAGCGGGCATTGGGAACTCCACACCAATATGGCTGCGATCGAATGCCTGCTGGGCGTGGCCAACATGGCCGGCGGCATCATCCTTCGCTGGCGCGCCCAGGCATTCGTAGGAATCTTCTGGTGGATCGCCGCCGTCGCCACATGCCTGGTGCCCGCCGCGCAGGTGGGCTGGATCTTCCTTGCGGGCACCCTCTTCGGAATGATCGGCTTCGGCCTCTATCTGATGGTCCTCGAATCCCGAGCCCGGGCCATGGCCGGGAAGGTCGCGCATGCCTGAGCTTCCGGAACTAAACCCGGTCATCCATGGCAAATTGCGGCTGGCGCTCCTCTCCCTGCTGGCCGGGGTGGACGAAGCGGAATTCACCTGGCTCCGCGAGAAGACCGGCGCGACCGACGGCAACCTGGGCGCACACCTCGCAAAGCTCGAAGAAGCCGGGTACCTGTCGGTCGACAAGAAGTTCCTCGCCCGGAAGCCGGTAACCCTCTATCGCATGACAGACCGGGGACGCGAGGCCCTTACGGAATACATCCAGGCGCTCAAGCAGTTGCTGGGGGCGGCACTGGTCTAGCGTCTATCGCAATCCTCCCCCTGGGCAAACAAACAGCGAATATAATTCGAACACCGTCGTGGCAAGCCCCGTCCAATCCGACCGCTTCTCCTTCCTGCACGTCGACCTCAACAGCTTCTTCGCTTCGGTCGAGCAGCAGCTTCATCCGGAATATCGTGGGCGTCCCCTGGCCGTCGTTCCCACCATGGCCGACACCACATGCTGCATCGCCGCAAGCTATGAAGCCAAGGCGCTCGGCATTGCCACCGGAACGCAGGTCGCCGAGGCGAAGAAGAAATGCCCCGGCCTCATCCTCATCGAAGGCGACCACGCGGAGTACGCGAAATATTCGCACGCCGTCAAGGAGGCCGTCGACCTCGTCTGCCCCGTCATCAAAATTCCCTCCATCGACGAGGTCGTCTGTCAGCTGATTGGCCGTGAGCGCGAGCCTGCCCGCGCCAGATCCATCGCCCTCGAAATCAAGCAGTCCATCTACCGGAACGCCGGCGAGGCGCTCCGCTGTTCGATCGGCATGGCCCCCAACCAGTATCTGGCCAAGATCGCGAGCGACATGCAGAAGCCCGATGGGCTGATCGGCCTGCTTCCGTCCCAGTTGCCTCGCGCCATTGCCCACCTGGACCTGCGCGCGCTTCCCGGCGTCGGCGCACGCACCGAAAAACGTCTCAACGCCAAAGGCATCACCTCCATGGAGCAGCTGCTCGCCCTCGATCGCAACAGCATGCACGCCCTGTGGGACTCGGTCTGGGGCGACCGCCTCTACCACTGGCTGCGCGGCGGAGAAACCGGAGACGACGGCGCGCCCGTCTCGGACGGCATACAGAAGTCCCTCGGCCACTCCCATGTCCTGCCTCCCGAGTTCCGCACCCCGGCCGGCGCGTGGGCCGTTGCGCACAAGCTCCTGCACAAAGCCGCCATGCGCCTCCGCATGGAAAAGTTCCACACCACCGCCCTCTCGTTCAACATTCGTTTCGCCCTCTCGCGCGAGCAGATCGCCCGGGCGGAAAAATCGCGCCGCCATTCCAGCGGCATCGAGCATGCCTCCTGGAGTATGGAAGCCCGCTTCCCTGCCTGCAACGACACCCTCACCCTGCTTGAAGCCCTCCAGGGCATCTGGAAGCAATGCCCCCAGGGTCCGGAGCAGCAGAAGCCATTCTTCCTCGCCATCACGTTGCACAATCTGCTCCTCGAAAGCGAGCTGCAGCAAAGCCTCTTTCCCGAACCCGGCAACCGCAATCAGCTCTCCGCCACCATGGATAAACTCAACCTCAAGTACGGCCACAGCAAACTCCACTTCGCCGGAATGCTTCCCGCACGCGAATCCGCGCCGACCCGCATCGCCTTCACCCAGATCCCCGTGAAGTACGGCAACGAATATATGTGAAGAGACCGAACCCGGACCTTCTGCATCCCACTTCAGGGAACAGGAGATTCTTCAATGAACACGCAAACCTTGCGCACCACCGTTCGTTCCGCCGCGTTGTGCGGAGCCGTCATGCTGCTCGCCGCCGGATGCAACAAGAAGCAGGACACCTCGGTCAACTACACCAGCGCCATCAACGCCTTCTACAGCGCGCATCCCGCCTGTCTGTGGCCGGACCCGGTGAAGTTCCCCGTCCAGGCCGACACCTCGGACGCAGGCAAGACCTCCGGCTACGACGCGCTGGTCGATCAGGGTCTTCTGGTGCGTACCACCGCAGAAAAGAAGGTCATGATCATCGCCAGCAAGCAGGTTAACAACTACGACCTCTCGGACAAAGGCCGCTCGGCCTGGACTGCGGACGTCAACCAGCCTGGCTTCGGAAACTTTTGCTACGGCGCCCGCAAGGTGACCTCGATCGACAGCTCCACCCCCACCACAACCGACCCCGGCGCAACCACCCAAGTCACGTACCACTACACGCTCGCGAATGCACCCGCCTGGGCCACCGCGGCGGAAACCCAGAACGCCTACCCCGAAATTCACTCAGACCTCAGCGGCCCGCTCACCGGCCAGGCCACGCTGACCAACACCTCCAGCGGCTGGCAGGTCTCCTCCGCGCCTCATAGCAATCGCGCGACCAGCGCCGACGGCAAAATCGTCGAATAACCCTCGCCTCCCTGAGAGAACAAACCGGCAGAGCGCGGCATCTTCCTCGGCTGCCGGCCCGGCTCAATCCCCGCGTTCATCAGGCAGCAGGAAAATCCAAACCGCACGAGCAGCTATCATTCTCAGAGAGAAAGCCGGGCCGACGACCTCACCCGGCACAAAATTCAGGAGACGGTGCGCATGATGTATGTCCCCAATGACAAGCGGTACGAGCAGGCTTCCTTTCGGCGCTGCGGGCGTTCAGGAATCGTGCTCCCTCCGGTGTCTCTCGGCTTGTGGCAGAACTTCGGCGGTGCCGACGTCTTCGAAACAGGACGTGCCATCGTACGCCGTGCCTTCGACCGTGGCGTCACTCACTTCGACCTCGCCAATAACTATGGCCCGCCCTACGGTTCGGCAGAACAGAACTTCGGCGAGATCCTGCGCAAGGATCTTCACCCCTACCGCAACGAGCTTCTCATCTCCTCCAAAGCCGGTTGGGATATGTGGCCCGGGCCGTACGGCATCGGCGGATCGCGCAAGTATCTTCTAGCCTCGCTCGACGACAGCCTCGCGCGCATGGGCCTCGAGTACGTCGACATCTTCTACTCCCATCGTCCCAGCCCCGACGTGCCCCTCGAAGAAACCATGGGCGCCCTGGCCCATGCCGTCCGTCAGGGAAAGGCGCTCTACGCAGGCATATCGTCTTACAGCCCGGAGAAGACAATCGAGGCCGCCAACATCCTGCGCAGCGAAGGTGTGCCTTTGCTCATCCATCAGCCGTCCTACTCCATGATGAATCGTTGGGTCGAGACGGAGCTTCTCGCCACCCTCGACGAGCTTGGCGTAGGCTGCATCGCGTTCTCTCCCCTCGCCCAGGGCCTCCTCACAGATAAGTACCTCAACGGTGTACCGGAAAACTCTCGCGCAAAAGCCGGAGCCTTGCCCGGAGGCTCCTTCCAGGCGTCCTTCCTGAGCGAGCGGAATCTGCAGCAGGTGCGAGCCTTGAACGATATCGCCCGCCAACGCGGCCAGACACTGGCCCAGATGGCGATCGCCTGGGTGCTGCGCGACACGCGTGTGACCTCCGCACTGATCGGCGCACGAACCGTCGAGCAGCTCGACGACTCGCTCGATGCCGTGAAGAAGCTCGATTTCACCGATGCCGAACTCGCCGCCATCGACCGCCACGCACACGAAGGCGGCATCGATCTCTGGAAGAACGCCCGCGAAGGCAAGGAGTAGCTCCTGCCCGTACGCTTGCTTATCGATTGGAGGCTCGTGATCACCGGAGCGGCGAAGCCCATATCACCTGCACACACCCAGCCGCGGACATGCGTGGTCAGCCAGACCGCCGGTCCGGCAAAGCCCTTCCCTTTGCCCCATGGTGCCCTCCCGTGAGCGGCTTCTCCGAAGTCGACCGCATCGAAGCGGCCATCAGGAACAAGAGCGCGAAGGAGCTCGAGTGGTCGCTCTGGTACTGCAGAATGCGGCAGACCGTACCCAGCGCGCGCCCATCTGACGTCAAGTATTGGAGCGGCGTGGAGGCACTCGTGCAGGAGACCCTGCATCCCCCCGCGAACCCAAACCCCTTTCCAGTGCGAAAGAAAAAACCGCATCGAGAAGGCACCCGCGGGCTCGGCTCGGGGCCGCAGGATCAGGAGCGCTGAATCGCCTTGCCTGCCGTCGTGCGTGGGGCGCGATAGCTCAGACTCGCGTGCTGCGGACTCGGATGCAGCACCTTGGAAGGGCGGCCCTCCTCGCGCATCCGCCTGTCTGCTTCGGTCCACGACGGGAGCACCGTCTCCTCCTGGCTCCAATGCGCCACCGAAGCCTCATCGCACCAGTGCAGCAGATGCGGCATGGCTTTCTTGTGCGAGCCTGAGATCATGTACGCGCGCATACTCTCCTGCGCATCCCAGGCCGTCATCGTCCAGAACGTCCAGTCCCGGTCTGCCAGCAACGCGCCCGTCTGAAATCCAGGAGCCTTCCTGACCTGTCGCTGCGAAAGCATGGTGTGCAGAAAAAAGAGCGGGACAAAACGCAGCGTCCGGATTCTCAGGCGCGTCAGGCTGACAAAAATCATAGTTTCGCTCGGCGGCTCTCCCCTGTTTTGACTATAGATCCGACAGCCGCGGAAGCGCTACGATAGGCTGATCAGGATACCTCTGCTTCCCCAGCCATCTGATTCCCCGGGCCCGGATCACCCTATTTGAAACCCGGTGTCGAAACAGGAGGCTGCACATGTTCCTTAAACTGGCGTCCTACGCCGCTCTTTTGCTCTTTTCCTCCGCGGCTCTCAGCCAGCAGCCCGCACCCGACTACGTTCTTGTGAATGGAAAGATATTCACCGGCGATGCCGCGCATCCGTATGTCAAGGCACTTGCGATCGGCGGAGAGAGAATCCTCGCTGTCGGCGATTCCGCAAACATCCAGGCGCTCGCCGGGCCGCACACCACGCAAGTCGATCTGGGCGGGCGTGTCGTCATTCCCGGCATCAATGACGCGCACATCCATCTGGATATTCACCCCGCCGATTGGACTGAGCTGCACATCCATAGCCTCAATCCGTCGTGGAGCGACCTGAAGGCTGCTATTGTGAAGGCGCCCAGGAGCGGAGGCATATTTGCGACCATCGGGCCCGCCGTGTTCTCCGATCCCAGCGTCAATCGCGATGCGCTGGACGAGATCGCACCCAATTTGCCCGTCGTGTTAACCACGCTTACCGGACACGCGTCCATTCTGAACAGTGCGGCACTCGCCAGGGCCGGTCTTCATGATGGACAAGCAGACCCCATGGGCGGACGCTACGAGAAGACGGCGGACGGCAGACTTACCGGTGTTCTGCGCGAGTACGCGGGCATGCAGCTCTTTCGTACGCTCGCAGACCAGACCAGTGATGCCGATGCGATCAGCCAGTTGCGCGAGAGCTTCGCAGAGTTTGCCAAGCTCGGCATTACCTCCATTCAGGACATGTCGAACGTCATGTCCCCCGAGCGCTGCGTGGCACTTCTCAAGAAGGTCCCCACCCCGATCCGGGTGCGGGTCATGCGAATGGCAATGACCACGCCCAAAGGCCGGGACATCGAGGAAGGACGTTCCGAGCCTCCGCATCCGGCTCCTCTGATTACCGTCACGGGCACCAAATGGATGCTCGACGGCGTCCCGGTGGAGAGCACGTTTGAACCCCGCGGAGGCACCGCAGGGCAACCGCCAAGATCTATCGATCAGGGGTTTGCCCAATTGGGGATGACCTTTCCGAAGACAGAACTGGCAGCCATGCTGCGGGAATCGCTGAAATACAACGACCAGCTACTGTTGCATGTTTCCGGATATCCCGCGCCCGCAGCAATGCTCGAAGCCATGCAAGCCGCGGGAGGCAAAGAGGTGTGGGGCCAGCGCCGTGTGCGGTTCGAACATGGAGACGGTCTATACCCGGACTTGGTGCCGCAAGTGAAGAGCCTCGGAATCGTGGTCGTGCAGAACCCTTCCCATATGAGTATGCGGGCAATGATGCCGGAGATGTTTGGCGGGAAACCCCTGGAAAGGTCACAGCCGTTTCGATCTTTGCTGGACGCCGGAATTCCGGTCGCCTTAGGCTCCGACGGACCGGACAATCCTTATCTCAACATCATGTTCGCCACCACCCATGCCAACCGGCCCTCCGAAGCAATCACACGGGAACAGGCCGTCATCGCATATACCGCCACGTCGGCGTATGCAGAGTTCGAAGAGAAGGACAAGGGAACCATCGCACCAGGCAAACTCGCCGATCTCGCCGTGCTTTCGCAGGACATCTTTGCCGTTCCGCTTCCAGATCTGCCGAAGACCGTCTCTTTGATGACCTTCGTCGGAGGCAAGGTCATCTATGACGCTATGAGCGCCCAGCCGCAGTAGCCGGGCGTTGTGTGAATCACTGCGTACGATCCGTACGGAGAGCTGTCGACACGCTTGGGTAATCTGCCGCGTTTCTCGGCTCGCCTCGCGCTGTGCCCACCGTCTCTGTAAAATATCGTTTGCAGCACAGGAGAACGTATGGCATCCGCGATGGCAGGCATTGAGGCATTGAAGGGCACGCATCAACAGTTGAAGGCGAAGATGGAAAGCACGGTCGAAGACTTCCGCGGGCATCTGCTTTCCGCGCGCACCGGCCGCGCCAATGTGCACATGCTCGACCAGATCAAGGTCGACTACTACGGCACCGACACCCCCGTCGCCCAGATGGGCCAGGTATCCACCCCCGAGCCTACCCTCATCCTCGTCCAGCCCTACGATATGGGAATGGTGTCGGCGATCGAAAAAGCGATCCGCACTTCAAGCAGCGGACTCAACCCGATGAGCGACGGCAAGGTCATTCGCGTGCCCGTGCCTCCCATGACCGAGGAGCGGCGCAAAGATGTCGTAAAGCAACTCAACAAGGTCCTCGAAGACCACAAAACCGCCATCCGGAACATCCGGCGCGACGGCAACGACCAGATCAAAAAAGCCGCAAAGGACAAGCTCATCTCTGCCGACGACGAGAAGCGCGCCAACGAAGAGGTGCAGCAGCTCACCGATGCGGAGATCAAACGCGTCGAAGAACTCTTCAAAGCCAAAGAGAAAGAGATCATGACGGTCTGAACTCAGCCCGAACTTAGCCCTCTGATCAGCCGCACTTGCGGAGTCCTACGCCGCAGCAAAAGGCAACGCCGAGGTGGTCCACCGGACCGCATCCGCGGTCATCCGGTCACCTGCCAGCCAACGCCCGGGCGGACATGCCCTCCGGCCGCGCCTCGGGAAAACATGGCAGATTCGCCGAAAAAAGTGCGATCGAGCCAGGCCCGTACCCGTCCCCAGCGCGTTTTAGGGAAGATCAAGAGGATACCGAGGGTTCATACCGCCTCCGCCCCCCGTTTTGCGGCCTGTGGAAAACTGTTGTCAAGCCCTAAATCACGAAAACCCGCGCCAATCCAGCAGATTCGAGTGGCGTACTAGTTATGCGGATCCTGTATAATAGGAATATAGACAAAAATATGCAGCAGTTAGCTCCGGCCTTCTCCGGAGCTAATTTTATTGGCGCAGCGTAACTCTTTTGTTATGACGAATTTGGACGTAAGCCTCCAGGAATGAAGTATTTGCAGAAGGTCAAAATGCCATATTGTTGCAGTGCAACGAGTTAGGTACCCCAACCCCCGGGGGGGGTGGGGGGGCCAAGAAACCGGTCACCGGCCTCGCCGTGGGGCTCTACCGCCCTCGAACGGCTCGCCCCAGCGCCTAGTCGATCACCGCAAGAACCTCTCCGGAGGCGACCGTGTCCTCCACAGCCGCAGTGATCCGGAGCACTCGTCCCGCTTTCGGCGCCTTCAGCTCGTTCTGCATCTTCATCGCTTCGATCACGATGATGCCCTGGCCTTCCGCCACCTCCTCGCCCACCGCGACGAGAAGACGCACCACCCGGCCCGGCATCGGTGCCTTCACCGCCCGCGGCCCCGCAGCACCACCGCCTGTGCTGCGGCGTCCTTGCAGCGAGCGTGGGTCATCGAGTTCGAAGAGAAAGCGCTGGCCTGCAACCACGACCGCATCTCCGTCGAGAATGCATCGGTACTGAGCGCCCCCGACCAGAAGAGACAACACGTTCGGCTGAATCAGCTGCACGTCCGCACGGACCGCGCGACCGTCGATCGAGGCAACAATCTCTCCCGCCAGCCTGCCGGAACCAGCCGCCGAGGGAAGCTCGACGCGATGCTTTCTGCCGTTTACGCTCAGCCACACGTTCATTGGCGAAGACCCTCGCGACGCCCGGCTGTGCCCCAGCGGCTTTCCCCGCGCTCTGGATGAGCTGCGGGCGCAACTTCGCGTTGGCCGCAGGCGTGGAACAGCGCGGCAGCAAGAACTGCGAGGTCTTCGGACAGTGCTTCGCCTTGCGCCTCTATCCCGGTTTGCGGGTTGCGTTCGCGGGCGAGCAGGCGTTCGAGGTACCCGGTATCGATACGCGCGGCGCGGAAGTCCTCCTCCAGCAGAATGCGGCGAAACAGACCGAGGTTTGTCTTGATTCCGCCAATGACATACTCCCCAAGAGCTCGCATCATGCGTTCGATCGCCGCTTCCCGCGTTTCCCCATAAGCAACCAGCTTCGAGAGCATAGGGTCGTAGTCCAGCGGCACGCGCCAGCCCGCGTAAACGGCGCAATCCTCCCGTATGCCGGGACCGGAAGGCTGCAGCAGATGTGTAATCACCCCCGGCGAGGGGAAGAAGTTATTGTCCGGATCTTCGGCATAAATGCGGCACTCAATCGCGTGGCCGCGCAGATGAACATCTTCCTGCCGAAGCCTCAGCGGCTCCCCCATGGCAACGTGGAGCTGCATGTGCACCAGATCGAGCCCGGTCACGAGCTCGGTAACGGGATGCTCCACCTGGAGCCGCGTGTTCATTTCGAGGAAGTAAAAGTCCTCTTCAGCATCGACGAGGAATTCAACCGTACCCGCATTGGTGTACCCGGCCGAGAGCGCCAGCCGGACAGCGGCTTCGCCCATCCTGCGGCGCAGGTCAGGGCTCACCACGGCGGACGGTGCCTCTTCGATCACCTTCTGATGCCGCCGTTGCACCGAACACTCGCGTTCGCCGAGATAAAGACAACTACCGTGATGATCAGCCATCAGCTGGATTTCAATGTGCCGCGGGCGCTCGATCAGCTTCTCGAGGTAGACCTCGCCCGATCCGAAACTGCGCAAAGCTTCGCTGCTGGCCGCGCTGAAGGCGGAGGCAAGATCGTCCGCGCCGGCGACTGCGCGCATGCCCTTGCCTCCTCCTCCGGCTGCGGCTTTGAGCATCACAGGGTATCCGATCGCGGCCGCGCTTCGGAGAGCTTCGGCGGCATCGGCAAGCCCCGTAACGCTGCCCGGTACGCGAGGCATCCCCGCAGCATCGGCTGCCTGCCGGGCTCTGGTTTTGGAGCCGAGAATATGCATCGCGGCGGCCGGGGGGCCGATAAAGATGATCCCGGCAGACACGCAGGCTTCCGCGAAGTCGGCGTTCTCTGAAAGAAAGCCATACCCGGGATGAATCGCGTCGGCATTCGATTCCAGAGCGAGCTTGAGAACGAGATCCCCACGCAGATAGCTTTCGGAGGCAGGCGCAGGCCCCAGCCGGTACGCTTCGTCCGCATGGAGGACGTGAAGTGAGGCGCGGTCCACGTCGGAGTAGACGGCCACCGTGGCGATACCGAGCTCACGGCAGGCGCGCATCACGCGAATGGCGATCTCTCCCCGGTTCGCTACAAGGACTTTGCGGATCGTCTTGGGAACGGCGGGCGGCAAGGGGCAATTTTACCGCAGATCGCTAACTTTTCATTGCGTCGGAATTCGAGACGCCTGTAAGCGAGGCAGCCCAAGGACGTCAGACGCGAAAGAGGCCTCCCGCTCAGGGAGGCCTCTTCATGTGTCTCATAGGACAACTTACTGCATGGTGACGCCGCCCTGAGTAGCCTTTTCCTTCTTCTGCTCATTGATCTTGCGTGCGCCCATTGCTTTTTCATTCCACTGATCAGCCTGCGCGAGATCGGCCTTACGCGCATTGTCATCCCCACACTCCACATCGGCTTTACGGCGGTAGGTAAGGTTGAGATAAGTCATGGCATCGTCATAGGTGGGGTTAATTTGGACGGCTTTTTGAAGATATTCCAAGCCCTCATCAATGAGCGCAGTGTTCGCGTCCTTGATCTTTTGGCAGGCACCCTTGGATTTCTTGACGTTGCCATTGCCGTCGTCCGTCAGGCCATCCGCGGCGAGCAGTGTGATGGCGTTTTTGTAGGATTGCATCCAATCCACAACGCCGACGGTGTAGTGAGCTTCGGCATCGTTGGGTGCGAGCGCGATAACCTTCTTCTCATATTCCTTGGCATCGTCTAGCTTTTTGATGTTGCGGTCGATCGAAGCGATCTGCTTCAACGCAGTGATGTCGTTCGGATCTTTCCTCAACACGGCATTGAATCCGTCGAGTGCCTTCTGCGCTACGGCAAGGTTCTCGGGCGTATCAAGGTTCGGCACTACTTGATAGGAGTATGCAGTCGCCAGGTACAGCTTCGCATCTTCATAGCTCGGATCGAGCGCAATCGAGTTCTGAAAATGGTCCACGGCCTCTTCATAACGTGCATTCTTGAATGCCTGCACACCCTTCGTCAGCTGGTCTCGTGCCTTCAGGCGATTACACCCGGTTGCAGTGAGGCACAACAGCGAAAGCAAAGCAGCCGTAACCGGAATCCGTGCGGTGAATTTCATGGGGCGAATCATCTCCTTCAACATGGGCGCGAATCTCTCTTGCATGTGAGCAGCAAGGTCCATCTCGGTTCGTCGGCTTCGCTTGATTGTAACGGTAGACATCCTGCTATGACCAGAGGATGTGCCATCTTGTGTCTCGCGAAGCAAAGAGCCGACCGTTATTTCTACCAGAATTCGGCGAAGCTGACCAACATTGTTGCGAGTTCAAAACATTACGATGCAGGAAGAACGTTTGACGGACACAAGTTAGCTACACCGTCACGCTGCAAAATAAAGGGCGGCAGACCATGTGGTCGCGCCGCCCTTTTTTCGAGCTCTACTGCAATAAACCTACTGTCCTGCTTCTACCCGCGGCGTGATCAAACCGATGTTGTCGACCCCGGCCTGGTGCCCGAAATCGATGACCTCAGCTACTTTGCTGAAGTCGAGGTCTTTGTCGCCTTTGACGAACATAACCTTCTCTTGGCGCGTCGCAAAGATTTCCGCCAGCTTGGATTCAATTTCGCCTTTGTTTAAGGAAGTTTCGTTGATCTTGTAGGCCGGCGCAGCTGCTCCGTTGGAGAGTACCTGGACAACGATCGTCCGGTCGTTCTCCTGCTGATCCTTGTGGTCCTTGGGAGGCTGAGGAACAAGCGTCTCCAAGCCTCGAGGCGTCACCGGTACGATGACCATGAAGATGATCAAAAGCACCAGGAGAACGTCGATAAGCGGGGTAACGTTGATCTCAGAAACCGCTCCGCCAGTATTTCCACCACCCATTCCCATAGCAAATCTCCTAGAGTTCTCCGGGTCGCTCCGAGGCTGCGAGTCGGCCCTGCCGCAAATCTGTACTACTTACTTCTTCTTCGTATCTGTACCGGCGTCGTCCGTGCGTTCGGTAAGCAGGCCAAGCTGGCTGACCCCCGCCGAGCGAATCCCGTCGACCGCATCCATCACCTTACCGTAGTTGGCCCGGATATCGGCGCGCATAAAGACCTCTTTACTGGTCTTATTTTCGAGCTTTGCCGAGATCTTAGGGCCAAGATCGTCGATCGTGACCTGGTCTCCACCAAGAAAGGTCCTGCCATCGCGCGTTACCGCAACGACCACAGCGTCTTCCTTGTTTGCGTCTTCCATTACCACGGCCGCGTCCGCCTTCGGCAGATCGACGTTGACCTTGTTATTCAGCATGGGCGTGATCACCATGAAGATAATCAGCAACACCAGCATCACGTCTACCATCGGCGTGACATTGATATTGGAGTTTACCTTCTTGCCTTCATCCCGTTTATTGATACCCATAACGTATACTCCGTCCGTTTGGCTAAGGCTGATCTTACCGCGGGAGATGCATCGTGCTCCGGTTTCCTCGAACGCCGTTCGCTGGCGACGTTCGAGGAACCTGATCAGAGCTTGTGATCCCGCCGGGCTCTTGCGTATTGCGGTCGGTTAGCGGTGGCTCTGCTTGATGAAGTAGTCGACCAGTTCGCTGGAGCTGTTGTCCATTTCGACGTCGAACGCTTCGACCTTACCGGTGAAGTAGTTGAACGTCATAACGGCGGGGATGGCAACGAGAAGACCGAACGCGGTCGTCACGAGAGCTTCCGAAATACCGCCGGCGACTGCGCCGATACCGGACGTCTTCTGGGTGGCGATCTGCTGGAAGGCATTCAAAATACCGACCACAGTTCCGAACAGGCCGATGAAGGGGGCGGTGGAACCGATGGTTGCGAGACCGCCTAGGCCCCGCTTCAGCTTGGCATGGACGATTGCCTCAGAACGCTCGAGGGCGCGTTTCGAGCTCTCCACCTGCTCTTGGGTGATCTGACCGCCGGAACCGAAGCTCCGAAACTCCTGCAGGCCAGCGGTAACAACCTCGGCAAGATGAGACTTCTTGGAGCGATCAGCAACCTTGATCGCCTCATCGAGACGACCGTCCTTAAGGGCACCGGCCACCTTCGGAGCAAATTCGCGCGACTGCTTGCGAGCAGCGGAGAAATAAAGTGCGCGATCGATGATCACGGCAAGAGACCAGATGGACATGATGAAAAGCAGGATGACGACGCAGCGCGCCAGCCAACCCATGTTGCCCCAAAGACCCATAACACTGAAGCTGACCTGGGCTTCCTGGAAATACATGGCAAGCGGAGCAGGGACGTGAGCGAATTGTGCGAGATGAGCGAGAATCACTGGAATATTTCCTCCTGGTAGAACTCTAACTTTGGAAAACTTACCCCGGGAATCCCCCAAAAGTTCGTTCGGCTGGGGGACTCACGGGAAACGTCGTTGCGCGTCCAGCCTTGGCCTAGCCGCCGCCGAAGTTAAAGTTGACGGTAATCTGGGTGTCCACCTCGGTGGGCTCACCGTTCAAGACGTACGGCTTGTATCGCCAACCACGTACCGCGTCGAGAGCGCTGGCCCGAAGCATCTCCGGCCCGCTGATCACCTGGAGGTTCTCGATCGCGCCTGACTTTGAAATGATGGCGCGCAGAACCACGGCACCGGAAACGTGCGCCGCGCGTGCAATTGGAGGATAAGTGGGGCTGCTCCCGGAAATTTTATTACCGGCAACCACACCACTCGAAACGCGAGCCGGACCCTTGGGAGGAGCAACCTTGACCACCGGGCTCGGCGCAGTTCCAATGCCGCCCATTACGCCGCCCGGGACGCCGTTTCCGCTACCCATGCCCGACATACCGGCAACGCCGGCCACCTGCGGAGGAGGAGCAGCGTCTTCCTTCAGCATCTTGATGTCTTTGGGGATCTTCGTCGGGGCATGCAGGCCCTGATCGATCTCCGAGACCATCTTGATCGGCTTGATGATCTGCTGGGGAGGCGGAGGCGGTGGCGGAGGAGGCGGAGGGGGTGGCGCTGTCAGCATCGCCGTCATGGCCGTCTTCGGCAACGCCTCGGGATTCAGCAGCGGAATAATGATCATCAGGGCCAGAAGCACGCCATTGAAGATGAACGTCCCAATCATCCAATACTTGGACTTGGTCTTGATCTGGCCACCGGATTCCATCAGCGATGATTCGAACATATCGAGCCTCTTTACGGTGTAGCAGAGCTATTTATGGTTAGACACCACGGCGCTTCAAAATGTTCCCGGGTGCCTTATACCCTATCGGCGGATATACCCATTTCGTCTTTGATCGAGCGCACCGAGGGACACCGTTGGGCAGCGGAATGTGCATCGCTCACACCGGACGGTTCACCCCGATTGGGGATCTCCAGTCCATGCAGAAAACAACCGCCGGCTTTCTAGGTTTCTGATCCGGGTTGATGCTGCGGTTTGCTGCTGAATGATCCGCTATTCAGACATCCGTCAGGCCTTTGCCCGCTTAGCTGCAGGGAGCGTGAGCGCCTTGCCCTGCTTGACCCGCCAGTCCTGATACGCCACCAGCATCGGCGCTGCAACTGCAATCGACGAGTAGGTCCCGATCAGGATCCCGACCACGAGGGCGAACGAAAAACCGTGCAGCACCTCGCCGCCGAACAAATACAGCGACAGCACGGTAAGAAACGTCAGCCCGGAGGAGATCACCGTTCGGCTCAAAGTCTGATTGATGCTGCGGTTGACCACATCGTGCAGAGACTCTCTGCGCGAAAGACCGAGATTCTCGCGGATTCGGTCGAACACGACGATCGTGTCATTCATCGAGTAGCCGATCAGGGTGAGAATAGCCGCGATCACGGTAAGAGTGATGTCCTGGTTCGTCAGGCTGAACGCACCGACAGTGATCAGCGTGTCGTGGAAAACGGCGACTACCGCAGCCACGCCATAGATCAATTCAAAGCGGAACCACAGATAAATCAGCATGCCAATCAACGAGTAGAGCGTCGCAAGCCAGGCCTGCTTCTGCAGTTGCTTGCCCGCAGTCGGCCCGACGATCTCCACCTGCTCGATGGTGAAAGCCGAATCGTGATAATTCGCGCTGAGGGCACTCTCCACGTTCTGGCGCCCGGCATCGTGAGACTGGTCGGTCGCCGTCGACTCAGGCAGCGCAATAATCACCTTGTTAGCCGCATGTCCGCTTGGGTCGCTGACGCGCTGAATCGTGGCCTGGTGAACGCCCGACAGAGCCAGCGCCTGACGGATGTGATCTTCGTTCGGCGGAGCGTCAAACGCTACCCGAATCTGCGTGCCGCCCTTGAAGTCAACGCCCAGGGGAATATGGTGCCAGAACAGGATGCTCAGGATCCCGGCGATGGAAAAGATCAGGGAGAAGCCGAGGAAGTACCACTTCTTCCCGAGCCAGTCGATATTCGTTGTTTTAAACAGTTCCAAACTCACGCTCTTGCACCCTCAGCAGAAGCCTCATACGGCTCCGCAACTTTCGAAAAGCTAGATGGACAGCGCCGCGCCGCGCTCTTTCTTCTGCAGGATCGCGTCGAAGATGACACGCGAGACCAGCACCGCGGTAAACAGGTTGGCAAACAGACCGAACGCCAGGGTCACGGCAAATCCGCGCACCGGTCCGGACCCAAACAGAAACAAGATCATGGCCGAGACGATCGTGGTCACGTGAGTATCGAGAATGGTGATCCAGGCATGCGCGAAACCCTGCTGCACCGCGGCCGCAGCGGTCTTGCCGGTGCGCAGCTCTTCACGAATGCGCTCGAAGATCAACACGTTCGAGTCGACACCCATACCAATGGTCAGAATGACGCCCGCGATCCCCGGCAGAGTCAACACCGAGCCGGTAAAGCCCATGAAGCCGAGCAGGATCACCAGGTTCAGGATCAGGGCAAGGTCCGCGTTGATACCCGCGCCGCGATAGTAGACCAGCATGAAGATCATGACGGCCAGCATGCCGGCGACGGCGGCAACGATGCCCTGATGAATCGAGGCCGCGCCCAGGCTTGGGCCCACGGTGCGGGTTTCAAGGTAAGAGATCGTAGCGGGGAGCGCGCCCGTCCGGAGCATCAGAGAAAGATCGTTCGCCTGCTGCTGGGTGAAGCCTCCTTCGATCTCGCCGCTGTCGCGAATCGCCGAGTTGATGCTCGCCACCTCGCGTACCTTGTTGTCGAGCACAATCGCCATCGACCCCGGGCTGGAGCTTGTGCTGGAGTGCGCCTCGGTGTAGGCATAGAAGCGGTTGCCAGCCTCTGTCGTCAGGTTGAAGCGAATATTGGGACGGCCATTCTGGTCCTGGGAAGGCTGCGCGTCGCGAAAGTCGGTTCCTTCCACCTCGCTCACCCGTTTCAGCAGCCAGACCTGGTCGGGCGCACCCGCAGCACCGCTTCCTCGCAGCAGCATGGAATCCGCGGGAATGGTGCCATTGTTCGCCTGCATCGCAGCCTGGTCGCTCTCATAGGGACCGCCCGTGACGGCGTGGATCGAAAGCTTCGCGGTTGACTGGATGATCTCTTCCACCCGGCCTGGATCGGAGATGCCGGGCAGCTCTACAAGGATCTGGTTTTCGCCAAGACCATACTTCTGGATGACGGGCTCGCTTACGCCAAGCTTGTCGATACGCTCTCGGATCGTTTCGATAGAGGTATCGAGCGTCCGCGTTTCCAGGTCGCGCACCGCTGCCAGCTTCATGGTCAACGTCGTGCTGCCGTCAGCGGCCGAGACAACGTCGTAGGTCCCGTAGTCGTTGCCTTGCACCACACCGCGCGCATCGCTCAGTTTCGCTGCGGGAATGCCCGAGACAACAATGGTCTGAGGACGCGCGGGGTCGGTCTTACCCACCGTCGCACCCGTGATTCCCGCCTTTTGCAGGTCCTCTTCCAGCCGCGCCACATCGCGGTCCGTGGTCGAGCCGACCGCCTCGGCAACATGCACTTCGAGCACCAGGTGGGTGCCGCCCTTGAGGTCAAGCCCGAGATGGATGTGATCCTTGATCGACTGCGTGAGGCTGCCGTGCGGAATGCCGACAATGCCGAAACAGAAGATCACCAGTACTGCAACGATGAATGCCGATTTGCCGGCGAGATTCTTGCCCATGATATGTAGTGAAGGCTGCCGCGGTTTGGTGTATCAACCGCCGCTGTCCTTGCTTCTTCCTCGTCCGTAGTTAACGGTTTAATCTCAACCCGCGAAACATGAAACTGAATCTGTGCTTCCCGCGGCGCATCGGTTCAGGTGCGTCCGATTCAGGCCGCTTCCTCTGTGGTCACCGCGGCAATCGCGCTCTTGACGAACTCCAGCTTTACGCCATCGGGCTGAATGCGCAGAATGACCACATCGTCTTTGACAGAAAGCACGGTGCCCCGCAGGCCTCCGTTCGTCGTAACCCGGTCGCCGGTCTTCAACTGGCCCAGCATCTCCTGCCATTTCTTCTGCTTCTTCTGGTTCGGCGCAATCATCAAAAAGTAGAGGACAACAAAAAATAAAATCGGCAAAGCCAGACTGCCGAGATTTCCCAGTCCGCCAAACCCGCTCTGCAACCACATCGCCAGCATCCATCGACTCCGTTCAACCAATTCCATTTGCAGGACCGCAGCCGCACAGCCCAAAGGAAATACAACGCGCAAGCGGGCTCGGGCAGACGCACCTTCGCTTGCCGCACAAAAGAGGGCTCAGCCCCTAAGCATCGCGTAACCGCACGGGAGTGTCAAGGCGATCGCTGCTGGCGGGAGTGTCAGGGTTGAGCCGCAATCACGCCTTCGACCACAACCCCCTCCGTCTCGTAGTGCGAGACGCGGTGGCCGGTGCTGTGCGCCAGAAACACAGCTTTCCTGAGCAACGTGATCAGCGGGCGGGAGTTCTCCGCGAACCAGCGGTCCGTGGCCTGGTCGTAATCGACCGCAAGGTTGTAGGCAGCGTCGCATTTTGGGCAGAGAATCGGGCTCTCCAGCCAGCGCTGAAAGGAGCCGATCGAAAGCGTGCGGACAGGATCGGTGCCACTCCGGATAGCCGCGATACGCAGGTTCATGACTGGCTCAGCCTAACATCCCCGCTGCCTTGCCAGGCAGGCCCAATGCGCGTGCCGTAGGGCTCGTCCGGCAGGGCAGAGTTACAGTTCGGAGAACACCAGGCACACCCGTCCCACGATGTAATCGGAAGGTGTTTCGTGGTTGCCCAGCGGCAGAAGTTGTACAGGGAACTCGCGGGACCAGGGACGGAGAATCAGGCGTCCCTCGTCGAAATCTACAAATCGAAGCAGCAGGGTAGCCCCGCAACGGACAGCATAGAGAGTAGGCTGATGGGCGCGGTAAGGCGCAAGCGAATTATAGTGGCGGTCCAGCACCGCGACGGCACCGGGACACACCAGCGGGTCCATGGCGGCGGCCTGCTGGGTGTCCGCACGAATCGCCACAAACCTCTGCCAGTGAGCGAGAACCGTCGACGTGCGGGCGCGGTTAGGGAGGTTGCTATGCAAACGCGCGGCCGAGACCTGCAGGGTCTCAATCACCCCCGATGCCGGGATGCGCGGTTCGTCCATGGCGGCCGAAGGCGAAACCACCGGAATCGCCTCCGTCGGGTCGCTGCTCGCCAAAGGAACGGCGGAAGCGTTCAGTTCAAGAGGAAGGATATGATCGATACCTAAATTCTGAGACGCGAGCACCCGATCCAATCCTTCCAGCGATAGGGCGCGTTTACGGTTAAGGAAGTTTGAGATGTGGGCCTGCTGGAATCCAGCCTGCTGGGCAAGGCGACTGCCCGTCAGGGTCCCGCGTTCAATCCGGCGCACCAGCTCCAGCCGCAGGAGTTCGTGGAGGTCTTGGAAGTTCATCTTGGAATCCTAACCCGCTCATTTCATAGCATTTGACAATGCGAAGAAAATACGAAAATTTGCTCCATGCAATGCCCCAGACCCCGTAAATGTACCGCTTACGTGGGATATACACCTAGGTACTGCCTGATGAAATATCTCGTTTGACAGTTGTTTTGTCGAAAGCTATAAGTTTAGGACTTTCCGAACGGAACCGGGATGAGAAGGAGCCGCAGAGTTGTCGAATCGAGTCAGCAAACAAGGTTTCGCATTCGGGCCGGGTGGAATGAGTTGCAGGGTGGATCGAATTTTTCCCAAGGTACTACAACGCAGCAAGCACTGAACCAATGAGCGCTGCCCGCCGACCGACGAAGCCATCAGAGCTTCCCGAACGGCGTCCATGCGTTCCATAGCAACCTGAGACGAGCACGGCCGGTTTTCCAAAACCGCACCCGCCCGCCTGGGGGAGAAGTACGCCTTGAAAGGGAGAACGTGAACTACTTGCGCATGGACTTGAAAGTGTGTGAAGGATGCGGAGCGCTTTGGCTTCGTGGGGCCACGTTGGATGCAGTGTACTGCCGCGGATGTGCCGGCCAGTTGGCACATTTTCCTGCCCCCCGGGGAAGGCACGCGGGCGGACGTCCCCGGAGACTGAGAGCCACCGCTTGCGCCGGAGCCAAACACTCCTGCGTTGCAACGGCTGTCGCAGGAGGTGCGCGATGAGTGCAGCTCTGGTCATCTTGCCGGTCGTGTGGGCCACCGAAGCGATCGAAAACCCTGCCGGGCTCGAATTGGTAGGCTTCGAGATCGAAGTCGAACTCGAACAGCCCGAAATCGAACTCGAACAGCCCGAAGTAGCTCCGGAGATGGCGTTCTACCGGAAATATACCGAGGCCCTGCTGCGGCGGTATCAGAAAATGTCCATGGAGGCGGGAAGAGCGCCGTCACTGCTGGGAAGGGAGATGTTTCGCGGGAAAGTCACCAACTATCGCGTGCATGGTTTCGACGATGTGGTCATCTTTGTCCATGATGTCAACCGATGCCTGACCTTGCTGGATATCGGGCAGAGGTATCTGATCCGCCGCATCGCGCTCCAGGAGTACACCCAGGGCGACGTCGCAGAGTCGACCGGAATCCCGCTCCGCACCGTACACCGAAGGTATGCGAGGGCGCTCGACGTGCTCACGGAAATCTTCCTCGAACGAAAGCTGCTCGAACCGCGAACGGCCAGTCAAGAGGTCGGAAGCGTGCGGTACTAGCTCCAACTGCAACACTTTGCTTCACTGTTGGTATGTCTGTCGTGGAGGTTGGCGTTGTCTTTGTGCGCTGACCGCTATTCTGGATAGGTAACAAGATCAAACGGGAGAACGCCTGGCAAAGGCTTCTCCCGTTTCGCATTTCAAAATACACCCTGTGGAAAACCACACCGCCAAAAACTTGTCAAGGGGCAAAAAACCACTCAACCGACCTAACCTCCTCATAACAAAAGAGAAAATAAATTTTTTAAGAGTGGCGTAGTAGTTTTGGTCAAACTGCTATTCTGGAAGAGTAGTTAAAAGTAACGGGAGAGCGCCTGACGGCGGCTCTCCCGTTTTGTTTTGGAGGGCATGAATGGAGCAGGAGGAATCGGAGCGTAAGGGGGCTACCGGCGAAGGCGTGGTGCGGCGAAAGAAAGTCGGACGGCGACCGGCGGCGTGCAGGACCTATACGCGGGACCGGGTCGCGGAGGCGCTGCCCGAGATTGTGGAACGTTTCGTTGAGGAAGCCAAGAAGGGAAGCATCGCCCACGCGAAGCTGCTGACAACTCTCGGAGGCCTCGATAAGGCGGAGTTGGCAGTAGCCAAACGGCGCAGCAAAAGCATGGTGGCCCTTCTGTTGGAGAGACTAGGCGACACTCCGCAAAAAAAGGGCGCCGCGCCCGAAAGCAAGTGAACAACGATGGCGTACGTACCAAGGGCGAGGTATAGGCAAGTGGAGGAGGTGCGGATGGGACACTCGGATGGACTGCCCCGGCGAAGCGGCCGGGATGGTTGGCACAGTGCAGCAGGCCTGGAAATGCGGGCGATGGCGGTAGAGTTTCCTGAGGTGCATGGACATCCCAACCGGCTGCCGTTTGAAGGCGTGCTGACACTGGTGGATGTGCCGAGCGACAAGGCTCCAAGCGGTTCCCGTGGACACAGAGTGATGTTGACGCGGGATGCAGCCGAGACAGCGTTACCCAGCCTGCTGGGCATGGCAGTCGACTACAAGGCAGGCTGGGATGGGCATGATGCGCGTCAAAAATGCGGCATCATCACCGCAGCCGAGATCGACGGGAAACGGCTGACCGTGGCGGGCTATTTATTCGCTCGTGACTTTCCAGAGATGGAAGCGAAGATCCAGAGCGTGCACAGCGAGGGCGCAATGGGAATGAGCTACGAACTGGCCGACGCGCACGTGGCCGACATGAAAGCGCAGGTCTGGACGCTCACCCGGGCGACGTTTACCGGGGCGGCAATCCTGCTGCGCGAAAAAGCCGCCTACCGCAGCACGAGCTTTCGTGTGAACCGAACGCCTGCCACGGCACGGCGGAGGGCGTTGACTCGATAGCGTTTCAATTGCAATTCCAGGCACAACAACCAGGCAACAGCATCCCGCGCATGGCGCGATCGGTCCTCGAGACTGACGCGCCTTCGCGCCGCTGTGCAAAAGAAAGAGGTAAGCATGAGTTTTATCAGTGTGATGGAGACCATCGGCAAGGGCTTCGCGAAGGGTCTGAAATGGGCAGTCGAGTACGCCGTTCCAGTCGAAAGGCTGGCCGGACTTTTGTTCCCGGCAGCGGCCCCGGTTGCGAATGAGCTGGCCTACGCCACGTCTCTGATTCAAACCGCGGTGCTTCTGGTCGAACAGAAGTACGCCGCGTCCGGAGTGCAGGCAGGAACCGGCGCGCAGAAGCTGTCCGAAGTGATGCTCCTCACAGAACAGACCGTCATGACCCTGCTCACCAAGGCAGGCGTCACCGCAGACAGCTCGTACATCGAGAGGATCATCTCTGCCGTCGTGGCAATCCTGAATGCGCAAAGCGGAACAACGGCGATTGCAGCCTGAGTTGCGGTCCGGATGGAGATGCGGTGGGTGAACGGAATAACCAAAGAGAAAGGCAGAAAAGCATGGAGATGATGGAAGAGTTGGGTATGACGGTAGAACGCCTCGCAACAGCGGCAGGTCTGCTGGAGCAGGCGGTGGAACATCTCGCGCAGCGGCAAAGCGATTTCGCGCTGGACGCCGAGGCCTCGATCGGCCGCATCGTCGCCACAGTCGAGGGGCGGCGCGAGACCGACCTCGAGCAGAAACTCGCTGCAGCAGAGGCGCAGATTGCTGAACTCAAGGCTGCGGCGCACTCTGTTCCTGTGGAGGTTACACATGGCAGAAAGACTATGCCCGTCGCAATGGTCAGCCTTCTCGCCAAGCAAGGCGTCACGGTGGATTCGATGGAAGCAGGAGCCGTGGATGCTGCACTGGTGAGCTTGAGCATCGAGCAGCGGATCGCAGTCAAAGCACAGTTGATGCGGTCCGGCTTGCTCGGATAACCGACGCGCCGCAAGCATTGCCGTTGCGGCGGAGACGACGTTTGCAACAGGGTACGGGCTCCACGGCTCGTGCCCTTTTCTTTTGAAAGGGAAAAAAATGAACGCGAAGTTTACCGATATTCATGGCGCAGCCGACTACATTGGGCCTGGTGCAGTAGAAGTTCCTCTCTATCAGACCGAGATCCTCGATCTCGTGCAGCGCAGGGGAGTCTTTGGGCGCAGGATCAAGCAGGTCCCCGCGACCGGCCATCCTTCCCGCTACTTCGAAGAGACCTCCATTCCGTCGCCTTCAGCATCGGCCGGATTCGTCGACCCGCGCAACATCGTGGCTCCCCTGGTCAGCCCCACCCGTGTGGAGCGCAGCGTTCCGCTCAAGGCCCTCGTCGCACAGATCAACTACAACCTGTTCGATATCGAGCTTGGCCAGCAGCAGAGCCAGTTCGCCTATCTGCAGGCGAAGGACCTCGCCGACACCGTCGACGGCGTTCTCCGCACGCATGATGTTGCGCTTTGGAACGGCACCGATACCAGCCTCAGCTCGCCTACCACCGCGCAGTACTTCGGCGCCGGTGCCCAGATCGCCTCGGCCGGCAACACGGTTTCGATCGGCGTCGGCCAGAGCATCGTAGACGGCTTCAAGTCGACGATCGCGCAGATGGTTGCCAACAGCTCCTTCGGCGTTCGTCCCACCGCAATCTATGCCAACCCGGTTCTGCTCGACCTCATCGATCGCGAGATGAAGTCCGAGTTCAACGTCGTCCTTCAATCGAAGGAGATTACGGCTGGTATCTCCGTGAAGATGCTTTCCACCCAGGCCGGCGACATTCCCCTCATTCCTGAGTGGACGCTGAGCTACACCGGTACCCCCGGCTCCGGTTCGGCTGTACTTCCCGCCTACATCGTTACCGAAGACCTCATCGAGTACCACTGGTTGAGCGATCCGAACCCGAGAATCTTCCAACTCGGCGTCCCCGGCTCACTCGCTTCACAGTATGTCGTGGTCAAATTCGGCGGCGTCGTCGTCAAGGGTGCAAACTACGCGCATTACCAGGTCCTGGTCGACCGCTAGACAGGTAGCGGAGAGCAGCGAAGCAAACGAAAAGACAAAACTGCAGGGGCCGGTGAAATATGTGCCGGTCCCTGTTGCTTATTTCAGAGAGGAACATGCGATGGGCTATTTGTTGCCGACCGAATATGTGCAGTACGGGTTGACGGCGGACACTACGGACGATTGGGTAACGATGGCTTCGGCGCTGATCGAAGCACATTGCCGACGGCCAAGTCTCCTGGTAACTCAATATGTGGAACGGATGCGTTTGACCTCGGGCTCGCAGGCGGTGCGTCTGAGCTATCGTCCGCTGGCCGCTGCGGCCGGTGCTGCTTCGGCTTTGGTAGGCGTCCGGGTTCGCTATGGACGGCCGCGACGCGGCGAGCTCGTAGACGAGTTCCGCGAACAGGTGGTGTGGGCCTTTGGACTGCCCGGAAGCTGGACGTCGCTTGACGTGACCTCTGTCGATGTCAACCAGACGACCGCCGAGTTGACCTTCCCGGTGAACTTTCTCGGACTCGACTACAACGAGGTCGAGGTGACCTATACCTCCGGTCTCGTCACCATTCCCGATGCCGTCAAGGTGGCCTGCGTACAGATTGTGAAGAACGCGCAGGCGACGCCATCGGCGAACGTCAAGCAGACCAAGATGGACACCATGTGGATGCAGTATTTCAGCAGCTCGCTGATCGACCCGCAGGTGCAGATCCTGTTGCGGCCCTACGTGGCGGAGAGGCTGGGCTAGTCATGGGCCAAAGGAACAATGCAGCCATACGGGCCGGGCGCACGGCGGATGTTCTCTTGCAAAGCTCCGGCAGAGCAGTGCTGTTGCGCATGCCCGCACCGGCAACCGCAGGCAGTGTCGCGGACCAGTTGGGCCTCGCCGCGCCGGAGTTTCAGGACGTCGAGTTGAGCCCTGTCGTCTTTCGCAAATCGCGGAGTACCGCCCCCGAAGGCACGTCAGCCCGACGAGAGCTGATCGTTTCCGCTACCGCGGTAGACAATCTTCTGGGCTCGATGGGCTATGCGGCAGCCAGCGTACTGTTTGCCACCGCGTTCGGTGTGCTCGTCGACGGTGTGCTGATGGAAATCGAAACAGTGACGGAGTCGGAGGCTGGCGGAGCAACTTATTTCTATCGCCTTCTGCTGCACGCGCCGTTATCCACCGCCGTCTAGGGCGCGAACACGACAGGCATGCACCATCTGGCGACTGAGAAAGCACCACCTCCGAGTGATTGCTACAGGAAAGGTTACATATTTCTATGCAGAATGCGAAGGACACATTTTACGTGATGCTGCGGGACAGGCTCGCGGCAATCAACCCATCGAGAACCATAGTGGTGCGAGGAACGATCCGGCCGGGAACGCTGGTAGAGGAAAACGAGCTCGTCTCTGCAGAGCTGCCCGTCGACGCATTCGCCCTCCAGTGGACAACCGCCTCTGTCAACACACGTGGTGCGCTTCCGCTGGTGACGCTCCGCTGTTCCATACGGTATGCGACCGACGGGGACTCAGGCAACGGCGGCATGGATCGCGGACGTCTGCTCTCCGGCATGGATGCTGAGCTTGTGACCGCTATCGGTGCCTCGCCGCAAAGCACGCCCAAAACTAACTTCGTTGCGCTGGCAGGCGCCTCCGCGGCGGCCCCCACAGTGATGGCGACAAATATCTTCTGGAGTGATGTCGCCTTTGGGCCGACCACGGTCACCCGGGAGCGCATAGAGCGCGTAGCGACGGTTGAGGTGTTCTCCTACCAGGAAGCGGGTGAGCTGTGAGCGGTACAACAACGGCAATTGGTGTAGTGGGGGCAGTGTCTCCGATCACGCGGCGGGTCCGGGCATACTTTGCACCCGTAAACCGTGGCGCGGGATTGCCGACGGTCTTCGATGCAGCGCAGACGGGAAGCTTTCTCCTGGACGCGCCGCCATCGCCCTGGGTCGACTTGGGATGGTGCTCCGGCTTTGTGCGGAAAAGTGCATCCAAGGTAGGCGCGCTCACGACAGGAGCCCCGGCCACGGTTCAAAGCCAGGTGCGCACCCAAGTCGAGGCTACCGTCCAGCTCGAGTTCGAGAGCTGGGGAAAACTGCAGCTCGCCTTGGCCGCAGGCTCGCAACAGATGAACCTCCTGCAGACCTCCGCGGGCGCGACGCCGAACGGAAGCGGAGGCGCAGCGGCTTCTGCAGTGTCGCTCGGTGCAGGTTCGACGGCAACTTCATTGAACGTTGGAGGCGCATCCTCACAGTTCCAGGTGGGCGCCCTCGTGGCCGTCGACAGAGACTATGTGGCGCAGACCGGATTTGTCGGCAGCGGCGTCAGTGCAGCCTACGTCAGTTCGCCCGCCGCAGTAAATGGCGACATTAACTACATTCGCCGGGTGACGCTCAACGTGGGACGAGTCGTCGCAATAGGAGCCGGAACGCTGCAGCTTGGCGCGCCTCTTCTGGCAGGTGCTCCTCCTTCGGGGATGCAGGTCAGTTCTGTCCTTGGATTTGTGGACCGCGAGGGCGGCAGCTTCTTTCAGGAGTGGTCGGGACTGTTCGTGATGGATGGAGAACAGGGCGATCGCGTCCTATACCACTACCCCCGCTTGCAGGCCATGCAGGGTGCGGCGGAGATGGTGGAGGTGCTCGCCGGGCCTTTGGAGCGTGTGAAGCTGGCGGGAGCCTTTCGCGCGCTGCCGGTCAAAGACCTCAACGACGGCGAGACCGTCTTGTGCTTCAGAAGCTACTTACCCGCGCCAATGCGTGCGGTCTAGGCAGGCGAACAGATCGAGCCGCAAACGAATTCAGCAACGAGAGCGCCACTGGGCGCATGGAACGCAAACAGGAGAACGATGATGTATTGGAAACCGAGAGAATGGACGTTGATTGGAACGCTGCTGCTTGCGATTCCAGGAGCAATGACGGTAATCCGGATAGCGTCCGCAACGGCGCAGACGCCTCCCGCTGGTATTGTAACCACTCAGGTTACAGACACCGTGTACCGCGCCGATGGGACTCCGGCAACGGGAACCGTGATCGTAAGCTGGCAGGCGTTTACGACAGCGATCGGCCAGTCGGTGGCGAGCGGAACGACCTCGGCCCCGATCGGACCCAATGGCGCGCTCAACCTCCAGCTTGCCCCGAATGCGGGCTCCACGCCAATGGGCACGTACTACACAGCGGTGTATCACCTGGACGACGGAACCGTGAGCCGGGAGTTCTGGGTAGTTCCGGCGAGCCAGGTTGCGGTGCCGGTCAGCTCGATCAAGAGCTCGGTCCTGCCCACCTCCGTCGCCATGCAGACCGTGAGCAAAAGCTATGTGGACACGGCAATCGCCACCGCGATCTCCGGGCATCCCCTGAATAGTACCTCGCCCTACGTGTTGAAGGCAGGTGACACCATGGCGGGACCTCTGGCGCTCGCGGGTGATCCAACGACCACCGCGCAGGCTGCCAACAAGCACTACGTCGATGCGAACGTAGCGGCGCTGACCAGCGGACTCGGACAGAAAGTTTCTCTCTTTCCGGCAGCTTCGCAGACTGTCGCCCAACCAGCAGGCACACAGCTCCAGGTCAATCACCTGAATGGCGTCGAATACGCCACCCAGTTTGTCAATGGCCTCGGGAGCAACGGCATCGCCAACGCAGTCACCAGCCCGGACTGCGCCAGCGGATGCGATGTCACAGTCGACCGCAGCTACAACATCGCGGAAGGCTATCGCGCCACCACATGGAACAGCGGAAGCGGCGGCACCCATCTCGAAGACAATCGGAACGGACAGCGCCGCGACAATTACATGAACCCAACCTCCTCCACAGGCAACGGTGAGGACGCCGGCCAGGTCATCGACGTAACCTCGACCCGCAACAGTGCCGCAGAAGTAGCCGGCGGCGGCTCCCGCGATCCGAGCTCGTTCGGCCTCCTGATCAAGCACCAGGGACTCACCGGCGGCTCCAATCTTTTTCCCGCCTCCCTCGAGAGCGTCCCCTACTTCAAGACCAACTACGACGCCTTGAACATCACCGGCACCTACAACACCATGGGACAGCACGCCGTCACGGCCCAGGCTATCAACTGCTACGGCGTAGGCGACTGCCTCATCGGCTCGCAGTACATCACAACCTCGGGCGGCGTGCGCGACGAAGCCGACGAGGGCGCCCATCCCTACGACCTGCAGCTGCAGGAAGACCCCAGGGTCTTTGAGGGAACATGCAGCACAGGATGCGTTGCCGGTTCCACCACCGTACAGGTCGCGCCCACCGCCGGCGCCGGAACGCAAGGCGAAGGCCGATACCTCATCGACAAGAACCCTGCCAAAATCCTCACCGCGGGATCCATCACCGGTGGTTCGGGGCAGGTCAGCGGAGTCCCAGGACCCACAGCGACCTTCAGCGGAACCAGTTTCCCGGTCAGCATCTTCCTCGCCACCGCTGCCATGATCCCGTCGCAGGCCAACAACGTCGCCCCCGGAACAGTGTCCGTCGCCATTGCAACCAGCGGCGTCACCCCGGGCTTTGCCACCAGCACGGCTGCGGTTCCCGGTCCCAACGGCGTCGCCTGCGTAGTCGATCAGCCGCTCAGCACCTCGCCGCACAACTATGAAATGGCAAACTACACCGTCGTCGATGCCACCCATCTGCAGATGACCCTGAACAAGGTCCATCGCGCTGGAGCCACCATCGCCTTCGGAGGTCTCTGCGGCTACGGGCTCGAGCAGACCGTCGACACCGCAGGACAAATCCGCCAGGTCTTTCCCGTCATCGGATCCTACTCGTCCACCGGGCTCTACTACGCCGGCGGCATCACCTCCATCATCGGCCTGCAGGGAAACACCAGCGCTTACCTCAACGTCAACCTCCAGATCGCTTCGATCGCGCGCAGCAATGGCATAGTCACCGTCACCACCGCGGGCAATCTTCCCGTCGATGTGAATGGCTTGACCATGAACGTCGCAAGCGTCGCCGACCAAAGCTACAACGGCAGCTTCCAGGTCACCTCCACCGGCACCAACACGTTCACCTACACGCAGGGCGGCGCCAACAGCACAAGCACAGGAGGCACAGTCGCCGCTCTGACCGGTGGCTTCGTCCTCTACCCCATGGCCGAGGTGCTGAGCGTATACAACACCGCTACCCAAAGCGTCGACGGTCTGCTCACGCTCGCTCCCAACAACGTTGCCTGGGCAGCCAACGATCCGCTCGAGCAGCCCCACTACTACCAGCAGGTCATCGCCGCCGACGTCACCTTTGTCGGACAGACGACGCCGCGGCCCACCCTCTCACAGACCGCCGGCGTGCAGTACCAGGGCAACACCGGCCCCGGCCTCACTGGTTGGAGCGTCAGCAACGCATCTCCGCTCACCAATTATCTCGGCAACGGAGGCACACACAACGCTCCCTATGCCGCGTACCAGGCCACCGGCGTATGGAAGTTCGGCATGGACATGCAGGCCGGCGAGGAAAGCGCATTTCACATTCGCTGCAACTCGCACGGGTGCGGTCGTTGGAACTCGGGGTACAACCTCTTCGAGCTCGACGGCAACACGGAGGTCGATAGAATCTCCTATCAACCCTTGACCAGCACACTCGCCTTCAGCATGGGCGGAGCGCAGTTTCAATTCGGCAGTCAAGGGCTTTCCGCCACCACGATCAATGCCGGTACGGTAAATGCGACCACTCTCAACGGAAAGGTGACTGCCGCACAGTTGCCGCTCTTCGGCGGTTCGGGCGCCAGCCATGCTCCCGGTGCCGTGCCCGATCCCGGCGCCACCGCAGGCACCACGCGGTATCTGCGCGAAGACGGTACATGGTCTGTGCCCGGAGCTCCCGGCTCAACCGGACTGTCCGCAGGAACAGGGTTGTCGGCGAACACCCCACCCGTCACCGGAGCCTTGGCGGACTACAACTTCCTGCAAGGCACAGGCAGCACGCTGACCGACAACACCGGCAACGGCAATACCGGCACACTCGGCACTGCCAGCCTCGCCCCTTCGTGGACACCGACCGGGTTGGCATTCACGGGACAACAGCAGGTTGTGCTTCCCGCTGCGCTCAATCCCTCTCGGACCTTCTATTTCGCGGTCTACCTCAACCCCATCTCTTCGGCTCCGGGCGGACAGCTGGTGACCAACAACAAGCCCGTCCTGCTCAACAGCACGCTCGACTACAACGGTCTCAACATTCTCTACCAGCTGCCTGGATCGCAAAACGATGCCGGTGCCTTCGCCGTCTCGCTCCTTGCCGCCCGGGGTTTCCCGACGACATCCGGAAAGCTCTTATCCGGATTTCATGTCCTTGCGGTCACCTTGGGCGCAAGCTCCTCCGACCTCGACCGCTTCTACATCGACGGTCAGCAGCTCGACTCGTACTACGCCCAGTCCTACTCGGCAGGAGATCAGGGAGGCGGAAACTTCACCTTAGGCTCGGACAATGCCGGACAGTTCACCAACTCCGGTTTCAACGGAACCTTCTATCGTGCCGTCTTTCTTGCAGGAGAAGACACCCCATCCACGGTGGCTGCAACCTCCACGGCCATTCTCGCGGATGTCAAAAACCGAGGCGTCGTCACCCAGCCGCAGCCCGTTCCTGAAACCAGCCCGCAGCTGTTCGCCATAGGCGATTCGATCACCTATGGCCTCAACCTCGCGGGACCCTATCCCTCGACGCAGGCATGGCCGAACAATCTCACGCTCACCGGCCCTGCCGCCTATCACGTCGTCGATATGGGCATACCCTCGGTCACCACGTATGCCACCCTCGGCTCCGAGCCGAACCGTCCTTTCATCCAGAAATGCACCACGGATGCCGGGCCGTCGATAGCCGCACTTTTCCTCGGAGTCAACGACGCATTCACCAATCGCTACGGAGGCCAGGGCGCAAGCGTCAGCGCCGCGGCAACCTTCGCAACCCTGATGGCCGAGGTCAACACCTTCAAGCGGGCCGGATGCAAGGTCTTCGTCGCCACCGTCGCTTCGATCGGCAACGCCACCATCACTGCCGGCGGCACTGCAGATGGTTGGAAGGACTTGTACGATGCGCAGATCCTTGCGCAGGCGGTCAAACTCGGCGCAGACGGCGTCCTCGACATGGCCGCCAATCCCCTGATGGGTGCCGACGGCGCCTGTACCAACACCACGTACTTCCAGGGCGATTGCGTCCATCCCACCGCAGCCGGACAACTTCTGCTCGCGGCCGCGGCAAGCAACGCCATCAACTATTACTTCGGCTACAACGAAAGCAATCCCCACAGCGTCACTTCGCTTCCCTACAGCATGACCGCAGGCGACGGCGAGGTAAGCCTGTCGGGTTTGACCAATGCAGGTACGCTCACTCTTCCCGATTGCACCGGACAGAGCGGGGCCACCTACCGGATCAACAATCCGCAAAGTGCCTTCGCCGTATCCGTGGTTCCACTCAACGGCAACCAGCTGATCAACGGTTTCGCGGTGGGCTCGCCCATTACGGTGCCGTCCAATGGAACCGCGACCCTGAGAGATGTTCCGAATCCGAAGTCGGTCTCGGGATGTCATTGGGAGATGTAGTCCGCGTAAACCAGGCTGCAGCCTCATTCCCTCCGTGGAGTGAGGCTGCACGTTTTTTTAGGAAACAGGTGAGGCTCGGGATATGGCAAGGCGTCGAAGTGCGATAGAGGAGTTGCTCGGGCTGGGCACATGGCTCGAGTGCGATCCGGAAGCTCTGGTCAAGGTTGCTCCTGGCCTGCTGATGGTTCGTGACAAGCAGGGTAGGGAAACGCCCCTGCGCGCAAACGCCGTGCAGATGGCTTTTGAACGGGAGCGCGGACAGCGAAACATCGTGCTCAAGGCGAGGCAGATGGGTATCACCACCTGGATCGCAGGCCGTTTTTTCTTGAAGACCATCACCGCGCGCGGCGTGCTCAGCGTCCAGGTGGCGCACACGCAGGAGGCGGCCGAAGGAATCTTTCGCATGGTGCAGCGCTTCTGGGAGTGTCTCCCCGAAGAGATGCGCGAAGGCCCTCTGCGACGCAGCCGCGCCAACGTCGGGCAGATGTGCTTCCCCGCGCTCGATAGCGAATTCCGCGTTCTGAGCGCAGGAGACGAAGGCGCAGGCCGAGGTCTGACGATTCAGAACCTGCACTGCAGCGAGGTCAGCCGCTGGCCCGGCGACGCCCGGGAAACACTCGCCGGGTTGCAGGCAGCGCTTGCTCCCCAGGGCGAGATGGTGCTCGAGTCTACACCCAACGGCGCGTACGGATGTTTCTACGAAGAGTGGTTGGCAGCGGAGCGGGACGGCAGCGCCGTGCGCCACTTCTTTCCCTGGTGGATGGAACAGGCGTATCGGGCTGCTCCCGCTCTCGGCGGTTTGTCCGACGAAGAGTGCAGGCTTGTGGTCGAACGTGGTCTGACTCTCGAGCAGATCGGCTTCCGGCGGGAGCTCGAAAAAAGCTATCGCGGTCTGCGCTCGCAGGAGTTTGCCGAAGACCCCGCGACCTGCTTCAAGGCGACCGGCGATTGCAGCTTCGATGTCGCCGCAGTGGAAGCCCGGCTTGCGGCACTCGGTTCGCCGGCAACGCTTCGGCGCGGTGGTGCGCTGCAGGTCTGGCTTCCTCCCATCTCCGGCAGACAGTACATCGTCGCAGTCGACACCGCCGGAGGCGGGGCAGATGGAGACTTCGCCGCCGTGCAGGTGATCGAGCGAGAGACCGGACTGCAATGCGCGGAGCTGCAGCAGAGACTGGGAACCTTGGAACTGGCGAAGGTCTCGGCCGAGCTGGCCAGGGAGTACGGCGGCGCCCTGATTGCCGTCGAGCGGAACAACCACGGCGCGGGTGTGCTGGCCTATCTCGACAGCGTAGAGCGGTACGCGCGCGTCTACGAACAGAACGGGGTAGCCGGATGGTTGACCACGGCAGGTTCGAAGCCGGGCATGGTGAGCCGGCTCGGGGCGCTCCTGGTGGACTCGCCTGGAATGTTTCAAAGCAAGCGGCTGCTGGGGGAGTGCAGGACCTTTGTGTCCTTGCCCGGAGGAGGCACGGGCGCGGCAAACGGAGCGCACGACGATTGCCTGATGGCCATGGCGATTGGGCAGGCCGTACGGGCGGAGGGGAAATGACAGGTCCTGCCGGACGGGCCCGCTGCGCGCGGGGCGGTCACTTCGTGACCCGTGAAACCTTCGGTCGTCCTCCCGTTGGTCGGGATCAAGCTTCGTCTCGAGCAGCGGGAGAGCCAACCAGAGGGGTATACACGTCACGAAGTGACCGCGCACCGCGCAGGCGGCCCGTCCGGCAGGACACAGGGGTTTATTCTGTTCCAGAGGTCACCGGGGTGGCGGTTCAGGCAGTGCAGGCAATTCGACGCATGCGTGGAGGCGCGCAAAGTCAGCTCATGCTCGGAGCCGATGGAAAGCTCTGGGTCGTCAAATTTCAAAACAACCCCCAGGACATCCGCGTCCTGGCAAACGAATTCATCGCCACCAAGCTCGCAGCCGCGGCAGGATTATCCGTGCCCGCCTGCGATGTAGTCGAAGTCACCGAATGGCTGGTCGCAAACACGTTGGACATGTTTGTCGAAAGGTCGCGCGGCCAAAGGCAGCGGTATACCTCAGGCCTGCAGTTCGGGTCGCAGTTCGTGGGCGGTCTCATGCCCGGGCAGGTGGTCGATTATCTGCCTGAGCCGCAACTGGAAGAGGTCAGAAACCTCCCCGAGTTTGCCGGCATGCTCTGCATCGATAAGTGGGCGGGCAACTGCAACGGACGACAGGCAGTCTTTGAGCGCAAAGGCCGCGAAAAGAAGTATCGTGCAACATTTATCGATCAGGGATTCTGCTTCAATGCGGGCGAGTGGACCTTTCCCGATGCGCCCCTGCGTGGCGTGTACCAGAAAAACCTGGTGTACGCCCGTGTGACTGGATGGGAAAGCTTCGAGCCTTGGCTCAGCCGGGTCGAAGCCATGCAGCCCGAGACCTTGTGGGAGATCGCCGAGTCGGTGCCGCCCGAGTGGTACGGAGGCGACACGGCGAACCTCGAAAGTCTGATGGAGCAAATGCTCCGCAGGCAGGGAAGAGTGCGGGAGCTGATCGCGGAGTTCCGCGACTCCAACCGCGAGCCTTTCCCGTTGTGGAACCGAAGCAAAACAAGTGTGGTACCAGGCCAGTTTCAAGAGGTGTCCGCTGTGGGAAAATTTATTATGTAAATCCCCTTCATTCCCCTTTCAATTCAACCTATTACGTCGATAAACAGTGTACAAATAACGCGAAATAACATGTAAACAGCATGTAACCGACAGGTATAGGAGGCAACCAGTTGCGTGAGCGGGTCCAATGCGAGTTCTTCCTCATCCGCTACGTGCCGGATGTAGTGAAGGGCGAGTTCGCGAATATCGGGGTCGTGCTCCGCGAAGCCAACGGCCACGATGGCGCGGTGGTGCGCTTCACCCGCGACTGGAGCCGGGTCCGGTGCATGGATGCGGATGTGGACGTCGGCCTGCTCGAGGCGCTCGAGGGAGAGATCGGCGCCCGCCTCAGGATGACATCTTCCGATGCCCCCGGAATCAAGCCGGTCATGGAAATCCTCGAAGATACGCTTTCGAATTCCGTGCAGGTCACCGAAGTCCGGGCCTGTCTCGCGGAGAGCGTGCCCGCGGAGCTCGAGCAGTTGATGAAGATGTACGTCGAGCCCCTGAAGCTCAAGGCAGAGCGCAGCCGAACCGGGCGTGCAGCCATCGCCGGCGCGATGCGAACAGAGTTTGAGCGCGCCGGCGTCTGGAGCTTGATGCGCAAGAGAATCGCCGCTTCGATGTATACCCGGGCCGGCGACCCGATGAGGATCGACTGCGGCTACAGACCGAATGGTGTGATTCGGATGTTCCAGGCCGTGTCGCTCGAAAGCGATGTGGAAGGGGCCAAGGGCCTCGCGTATTCCGCGCCGCAGCTGATCGAAGGCGTGGCGCGGGTCGAAAGCGCGCGGTTGGAATTAACGGCTGTCGTCGAGCCGCTGCGGGCCGTCTCCGATACCGAAGACGAAGCCATGGAGCGGTATCGGTTTGGCGTGGAGGCGATGGAACAGCAAGCGATTCGGGTGGTGACGCTCAATGATCTTGCCCGTGTCGCAGAAACGGCGCGGTTGGAATTGCGGGTCTGATACACGCAGGAGCTTTAGTACATAAGGTGTAGAAGCAAGAACCGATTTTGGAGGCACGGCCCACGGGCTGTGCCTTTTCCTTTTGCAGCGACATACGAAAAACAGCGAGGTGAAGCATGGGAGTTCGTACGACAGTGAAGGATCTTTGGCAGCGGATGGCGGGCGTCGAAGCCGCGGCAGGCGACGCAACAATGGGCGAGCGAAAGACGGCGATGCTTCCTTCGATCTTGACCCCCTACAATCCCGTGGCGCGTGGAGGGCAGAACGCTCTACCCAAACCTACGGCGGCGAACCTGCGAAAGTTCTCCGAAACGCCCGTGGTGCGCCGCGCGATCAATGTGGTGAAAGACAAAATCGCGAGCATGGACTGGCAGGTCCGCGTCAAGCGTGGCTACTCGGCCGCGTCCGTGCCGGATGCCGAAGAGCGTCTGCAGGTGCTGCGCCGCTGCCTGGAAGAGCCCAACGCCTCCGACAGCTTTCGTGTCTTGTTTGAACAAGTGCTCGAAGATCTGATCGTCGGCGGCTTCGGTGCAGTCGAGATGGAATCTACCGGCGATCCGCTGCGTCCCTTTCATCTATGGGTGGTGGATGGTGCCACGATCCAGATCGATGCAAAGTGGGACGGCGATCCGTCAAAGCCGAGATACGCGCAGAGAACCGGGCAACTCGGCGTCGATGCGCAGGTACCCCTGTTGGACGATGAGTTGATGTACTTGCGCCTGAATCCACGCAGCTATACGCCCTTCGGCCTGGGACGGCTGGAGGTTGCTTTTGAAACGGTAAACCAGTTTCTAAGCGCAAGCCGTTACGCCGGCAAGCTGGCCAGCAACTCGGTGGCGCAATATGCGCTTTGGCTCAACGAGGCCACGCCGGAGCAGCACGACCGGCTGATTCGCTGGTGGCAGGACGAAGTGGAAGGCACCGGACGCGTACCTGTGCTCAGCTGTGAACAGAAGCCGGAGGTGTTGCGATTCGCCAGCGGTACGGATGCCGATCTGCGCCTGCACTGGCAAGACGCGCTGGTGCGCATGATTGCGAATGCGTTCGAGCTGCCTCCCATGTTGCTTGGCCTGCAAAGTGACGTCAACCGATCGACGGCCGGCGAGCTGGCCGACGAAGCCTTTCAGAGTGCGGTCGTGCCGGTCGCGAAGCTGCTCGCCGAGCACATCACGCGCGACCTTTTCGCCAAGAAGCTGGGCTGGAATCAATTCGAATTCTGCTTCAACGCCTTGGATAGCAGGGACGAAATGGAGGAGCTGCAGATCCAGACGACGCTGCTGAATGCGGGTGTGCTGACCGTGAATGAAGTGCGAGCGATGCGCGGGCTTGGACCGATTCCCGTGGTGCAGGATGCGGGTCCGGAGCACACGTCCCACGAGGCGGTGGCACAATGAACCTGACGTTCGACAATCTGGATGGCGCGGGTGCGGTGGACTACAGCGCGGCGTTGTGTCCGGATGGGCCAACGAAGATCGAGAGGGTGTTGAATACACCGTCGATTTGCAGCGGCTTGTTGGACGTGAGCGATGCCGGCCTGAAAGTACCCGTACGTCGGGCGCGCGTCGCCGTAACTTCCGCAAACGGTACGGTGCTGTTTACCGGCTACGTGGCCACCGAGCCCACGCCGGTATATGTGGGCGTTGGACTGACCGGTCCGGTTTATCGTTATGCATGGCGCGCGGTCAGTGACGAGTGGTTGCTCGACAAGCAGCCACTGCCTGCACTTGGGGTGGGGCTGGGGCAGAACGCAGGCCAGCTGCTTACCACGCTCACCGCCCGTATCGCCTCGGGTTTGTTCACCACCGCGGGTGTAGGGGACGGCCATCCCGTCGGTGTGTTCGAGCCGCTTCAGACCGAGAGCTGGTCGCAGAATGCGGGGCACTTGGCGAGTTCTTCCTATGCGGCTTACCGCGTGGTCGAAGGCGCGTTAAGTCTGCAGCCAGCAGGAACGGCCACGCATGTGTTGAACGATGGCGACGGTACGCTCCAGCTGTCTGCACTGAGCTCGACTGCCGTGAAAGAACTGGCAAACGATGTGACCGTCAGCGGCGAGATCGAGCCCGGCGCCTACGTCACGGAGGCGTTCGCTGGTGATGGCACGACAAGCGTGTTCCAGCTGTCTCAGGCCCCTTTCAAAACAAAGAAGACAGCGCACTCGACAGAGCTTTTGGCGGACAGCTTCAACCAGCCCGCGCTCGACACGCAACGTTGGCAGGTCTTCGATCCTGGGTCGCACCTGGCACTCAGTTCGGCTGGGCTGGCCCTCAGCGGAGGCACCGGCTTGGATGGACAGACCATGCTGCAGAGCATCGACCCCGTCGAACTCGGCGCAGCCTTGGTGATAGAAGCGGGAAATCTGCAGCTGGCCGGTGCGAGCGCAGGCGTTGTGTGCGGCCTGTATGCAGGTCTCATCGAGAGTGCGAACTGCTTCGCCGGATACAACGTGCGGCAGAGCGGAGGTGCGACGGTGGTAGTTCCATTCGTCAGTGGTGCAGAGGCTGGGACAGTTTTCACTCTGCTTCAAGGTCACACGTACACCTTGCGAATTCGACTGCACTGCGTCGAGGTCCAGCGTGTGCTGCAGATGTACTACGCGATGGTCGATGGTGCGTTGCAGGCGTTTGGAGGCGGCACCGTGCCCGCACCGATGAGCGTTGTGTTCGAGGTGCAGGACCTCGGTGTCTCTTCGAATACACCAGCAACAGTGCTCTATGACGGGACGGTGGTGAGTGCACCGTCGAGCTGCAATTTAGTCGCGGTCAACAGCTTGCAACTGTTCGGTTCGATGGGCTATTGCAGGGTCACCGAGACGGGCTCGGCATGGGTAGTGAGTACGTTGCCCAATGGAACCAAGACAACGCGTTTGATCGGCGTTACAGGAGAAGGTGCCGACTGCAGAGTCTCGAGCGCGGGCAAGATAACGTTTTTCGCCGGGCGAGTGCCGGTTGCCAACGAACTCGTGACTGTGACGTATCGCATACGGCAGAGAGCCGTCGCACGCCTGGAAGATGTAGCGAGTGTTGCCGAGGAGGCAGCCGGGGGACATCTGGGAACAGCGCGATGGCTCGGCAAGGTAGTAAAGCCAGCGGCGCGCAGCTCGATGGATTGCGAGAGCGCGGCCGAAGCACTGTTGAGCTTTGCAACCAGCCGTGCAGCGGCCATCTCCGGTGCATACGAGGCAATCAACCCAGCCAATGACGTGTGGCCGGGAGACGTGCTGTCGCTGACGGCGAACGGGCAGGCGAACAATGTTGTGGTACGGCGAGTGCAGCTTGTCGACGGCATGGCCGTGCCCGAGTTACTGCACTACAAAATGTCCTTCGCGAACGATTGGGCCGAGTCTTTAGGAATGACGCTCTCGGAATCCATTGCCGCGGACGTGCTGCTTCCCCCAATGGCGCTCGCTTCGCCTTTGCCCTCGGCCAGACGTGTGCTCGCGAACCTGCAGCAGTTGCAGATAGTCAGCGCAACCGGGACCGCCTTGCAGGTCGATGCCGGAATGGCTCCTCCTGCCGGCGGAGGGTTCGAGGTGAGGCGAAGGGATGGAAATTTTGGGCTCGGCGTGGATCAGGATCTAGTGCTGCGCAGTCCCGTGCGGAGCTTTTCCATCCCGCGTGAAGGACAGATTGAGCACTATTACGTAAGGATGTACGACGCTTCGACCCCGCCCTCGTATTCGCGGTTTTCGAGTGCGGTGTTTACGAATTTGCCGGTTAGCTTCTAAAGAATAAGGTCCCGAGATGTAATGCCCTCACGTCGGTAGAAGTCTTCATTCCGACCTACGGGAGGACCAGCCGAAGGGACCATACACCGCACGAAGTGCCCGCGGATCGCACACGCGTCCGTCGGGCAGGACGTGTTTTTTTAAGTTTAAAAAAGAAAGGAGGAGGCAATGACAGAGTTCGAAGGGCAGGTATTAGCAGACTTGAGTGTGCTGAAGAACCAGATGCATCAGTTGATGGGAATCGGGCAGCCAGGACGTATCACGGACCTGGAAGACCGGGTGGGCCAGCACGAGCGCAGCATGCAACGCATGAAAGGGTTCGTGAGTGCCGGTGGCACCGCGCTTGCGATGTTTCACCTGGCGATTGATTATTTTCGACGCTAACTGAGATAGGGGAGAGAAAGATGGAATTTGTGAAGATGTTTTTTCGGATGGTTGCTTTGCTGCCAGGAGTGATCCACGGGACAGAGGCCATGTTCGGCAAGCAGACCGGCGAACAGAAGAAGAAGGCGGCGCTCGAAATCGTGGGTGCCGCGATCAACATTACCGACGCTGTGACGACAAAGCAGATTGCAGACTCGGAGCGGTTCACCACCGGCTTGGGCGCGATCATAGACGGCGTGGTGACGTGCCTCAACGCAAGCGTCTGGGCGAAGCAGTAGAGCAAGCCGCACGGACGAGGCCCCTTGCAGGAAATCGTATAATCTGGGCCATGGACGTCGAGCCGAAGACCGGTGTTTTGATTGGTGTAGTGATGGGAAGCAGCAATGATTACGCGGTGATGCGAAACGCAGTCGAGGTATTGAAGGAGTTCGGCGTGACGTATGAGGTGCGTGTAGTTTCAGCGCATCGCACGCCGGACCTTTTATTCGAATACGCGGAAACTGCGGTGAGTCGTGGGCTGCGCGCGATCATCGCAGGAGCAGGCGGCGCCGCGCATCTGCCCGGGATGCTTGCTGCCAAAACAGTAGTGCCGGTATTGGGTGTGCCCATTCCCGCGACTGCGCTGCAGGGCATGGATGCGCTGCTTAGCATTGTGCAGATGCCGAAGGGAGTTCCCGTCGCGACGCTCGCCATCGGTGCGGCCGGCGCAACCAACGCGGGGCTGCTGGCCGTGGCTATGCTTGCAACAACCGATGCGACTCTGCAGCGGAAGCTGGTCGCATGGCGGGCTTCGCGACGCGATGAGGTTCTCTCGCAAACAATCGAAGACGAGGTTGGCGCGTGAGCTCAGGACCTGCAACTGCGAACCCGATTCTCCCCGGTGCGACGATTGGAATTTTCGGCGGCGGACAGCTCGGCCGCATGACGGCAATGGCCGCACGCGCGATGGGCTACCGCATCCTGGTACTCGATCCCGATCCCGCCTGCCCCGCACGCTTTGTCGTAGATGGATGTATCGAGGCGGGCTGGGATGACTCCCGCCAGGCAGCCAATCTTGCGCGAGGATGCGATGTGGTCACCCTCGAAATCGAGCAGATTTCCTCAAGAAGCATGGCGGCCGCTGCGAGCTTTGCGCCAGTTCGCCCCGGCGGAGCGATGCTCGCCATCATTCAGGACCGAATCGAACAGAAGGACTGGCTGCAACGCAATGGGTTTCCACTCGGTGAGTATCGCGCCGTCCGCTCCATCGACCAGTTGCGCGATGCGGTAGCTGCTCTTGGCGGCAGATGCTTCTGCAAAAGCTCGACAGGCGGATACGACGGCCGAGGCCAGGGCAAGGTCGGTTTCACGACAGGCATCGCTTTCGAGGATCAGATCCGCGGCGCGTGGGAGGCGCTCGGCGAAGGCCCCGGTGTCGTCGAAATGGCGGTGGAGCTGGAACGGGAAATCTCCATTCTTGTGGCCCGCGCTCCCAATGGTGAAGTGAAGGTCTTCCCACCCGCGTGGAACCATCATGAGAACCAGATCCTGGCCTGGAGCGTGATGCCGGCACCGATCCCCTCTGAGATGGAGACCGAAGCGCGAAAGATCGCCGAAGAGATCGCGGACACGTTCGGGCTGGAAGGCGTACTCGCGGTCGAGATGTTCTGCACAACCGATGGCAAGCTTCTGGTCAATGAGCTCGCCCCGCGTCCGCATAACAGCTACCACGCCAGCGTCCGGGCCTGCGTCACTGGCCAGTTCGAGCAATTGGTCCGGGCAGTATGCGATCTTCCGTTGGGCAGCGTCGATATCGTCCAGCCCGCGGCGATCGCCAATCTGCTAGGAGATTTGTGGATTGCGCCGGACGGCTCAGCGCAGGAACCGAAGTTCGATCTGGCTTTAGCTGTGCCTGGCGTAAGGCTTCATCTTTACGAAAAACACAAGCCCCGCAAAGGCAGAAAAATGGGGCATCTGTCCGCTGTTGGCAAAACGCCGCAGGAGGCGGTAGAGCTCGTGATGCGGGCAAAGGCTTTGTTATAGAGCGTCAACCTTATTAGCGACATCCTATATAGCCGAGAACAGGGTACCCACTGGAATCCAAAATGAAAAGGGGGCAAACCCAATTCGGGTCTGCCGCCTTTTCTGCGTGAGGGTGCTACCCGATGTCCTCAACCCAGTTCTCTAGATACGCCTTGAAATCCGACATGAATTTTCCGGCGTCCGCTCCATCCACGATCCGGTGATCGAAGCCCAACGTGAAGCGCTGGATCGAGCGAATCGCTATCGAATCGTTGCCATCCTTATCGGTAAGCACTTCCGCTTCCTTGTTGAGGCCGCCGATACCGAGAATCGCGCTCTGCGGTTGGTTGATGATCGGCGTGCCGAACTGCTCCCCGAAGATCCCCGAGTTGGTAAGCGTGAAGGTCCCGCCGGAGATCTCGTCCGGTGCCAGCTTCTTGCCTCGCGCGCGTTCGGCCACATCGACAATAGCGCGCGCAATGCCTAGGAAGTTTTTCTCTTCCGTCTGCTTGATCACCGGCACAATCAAGCCCCAGTCCAGCGCAACCGCGATGCCGATATTGATGTTCTTGTTGTACCGTATCCCTTCGCCTTCGATCGAGCCATTGACGATCGGATGTTTGCGCAGCGCGTAAATTGCGGCACGGGTAATGAAGGGCATGTATGTCAGCTTCACCCCGTTGCGCTGCTCGTATTTCGCCTTTTCCTTTTCCCGGAGCTTCACGATCCGCGTCATATCGACCTTGAAAACCGTATGAACATGCGGGCTGGTGCGCTTGGACTCGACCATCCGCTGCGCAATGATAGAACGCATCTTCGACATGGGGACCAGTTCGCCAGGCTGCGGCTGAGGCGCGGCAGGCTTGGCGGCGGCGGCTGGAGCTGCGGCCGGAGCAGAAACACTCGAAGTGGCAGCCGCGGGAGCAGCGGGAGCTTTCGCGCCTTGGTCCAGATGGCCGAGAATGTCCGTCTTGGTGATGCGCCCCGAAGCGCCCGTGCCGGGAACCTGCAACAGATCGACGTTGTTCTCCTTCGCAATCTTCCGCACCAGAGGCGAGGAGCGCGCGCGTTCTCCTTCTGACGCGGACCCAGCAGAGCCGGAAGCAGCAGGCGTCGAAACAGGCATTGACGTCGCAGGAGCAGAAGCCGTCGGAACGCCGACCCCAGCAGCCTTGCCCGCGGCGCCCCCAATTACGGCCACAACAGTGTTGATCTGTACGGTCGAGCCTTCTGCAACCTTGATCTCCGACAGCACGCCCGCCACCGGGCAAGGAATTTCGGCGTCCACCTTGTCCGTCGAGATCTCGAAGATCGGCTCATCCCTCTGGACATGGTCGCCCACCTTCTTGAGCCACTTCGTAATCGTGCCCTCGGTGATCGATTCGCCCATCTGCGGCATCAGCACCTCGGTACCCGGTCCGCCGGTCGTAGCGGCATTACCTTGTATAGCTGCCGGTGTATCCACGGCCGCTGGCGTCGCGCTGTCCGCGGCAGGTGCGGCGGCGGTCTCTCCCTTCACCGTCGCAGGAGCGCTGGGCGTCGCGCCCGTTGCTGCCGCGGCTTCCTCGATCGTGCAGACCACCGTATTGATCTGCACCGTCGTACCCTCGGCGATCTTGATCTCTTTCAGAGTTCCTGCCGACGGCGACGGAATTTCAGCATCGACCTTATCGGTAGAGATCTCGAAGAGCGGCTCATCGCGCTGTACAGTGTCACCAGGTTTCTTGAGCCACTTTGTGATGGTGCCTTCGGTGATCGATTCGCCCATCTGTGGCATGACTACGTCAGTCGGCATGAACTTTTCTTCTCCCTCAGTACAGATGCAGGTACCTGCTCCAAGGCTCCTTCAGCCAGCGGCCAGCAGACCCTGCACGTATGGGATTATACGGCGGCACTCCACCCACTGGCCCGCACGTGCGGTAAGCGAACGAAACGAGAGTCAGCGGACAGCAAATCAGTTCGGTGGGACCCGGGAGTTGGGTGCCCCATATCTTGATTTTGAGATGTGGCATCGAGCGTAGCAAGACCGCGCCCCCGCGCCAGCATGCAATGAGCGAGAGCGTCCGCTTCAGACAGCGACCCACCTCAGCGAGTTTGCACCAGGAGCTCGTCAATAGAGTTGCACCACACCATCTGCCGCCCAAACACCCGGCCAAAGTTGCGCGCAATTGCGTTCAGCGCAGTCTCAAGCGTAGGCTGCCGGTCCGAAGCAGCCTCCTGCTCCAGGCTCGTAACCTGCCGGTCGGAGATGCCGCAAGGCACAATCCACTCAAAGTCGCGCAGGTCCGTCGTGACGTTGAGAGCAAAACCGTGCGAAGTGATCCCCTGCGAAACATGCACCCCGATAGCGGCAATCTTCTTCTCGCGGATGCTGCCGCCCGCCAGGGTCCACACGCCGGTCAGCTTGCAGATGCGTTGCGCCATCACCCCAAAGTCGCCGCAGGTGCGAATCAGCACCTCTTCCAGCAGACGAACGTAGTCCACTGGGCCAAGATGCGGACCTCTTTTGCCGGGCAGATCGCCGCGCAGATCGATGATCGGATAACCCACCAGCTGCCCCGGACCGTGGTACGTCACGTCGCCGCCACGATTGATCTCATGCAGCTCCACACCTCGGAGCGCCAGCATCTCGTCGCTCGCCAGCACGTTCGCCCGATGTGCATTGCGCCCGAGCGTCAGCACCGGCGGGTGTTCGAGAAGAAGAAGCGTGTCGCCCACCAGGTTCTGCTTGCGCGCAGCGATCACCTGCTGCTGGAGGGCAAGAGCTTCCGCGAAGGGAACGCGTCCGAGATGGATCAGGTTGATGTACATCAGCGACCTTCCCGTCCGATTTCAGGAACGGAGAGGCCGCGGCAAATTTTGCGCGCCAACAGGTCGGAGAGTTCGGTATGTCGAGGAACAGCTTCTGTCTGGCCGCATGCGGGATTGGTCCACAAAGAATGGGCTCCGCCTTCGCGCTTCAGAAAGCATCCGTGAAATCGGAGATGTCGCAGAAGCGCGTCCCGCTTCACGCCACACGCACCACATCACGGATCGCGTCATCTGGCACGCCACGGAGTCCGTCTTCGCGTCGATCCTGCAATATCAGCGCAATCGCTTGCGACAGGTTGTCGCGACACTCCTCCATGGAGCGGCCCTGGCCGTTAGCTCCCGGTATTTCAGGAGACCAGCCGACGAACCACTCCCCGTCACGCTCAATTACGGCGGTGAACTCGTTGCTCATCGCTAAAGTATAGTCTCGCCTTTCGTGCCAGCCCTTCAGTCAGACATTCACCGCCTGGCCCTCCACACTCGAAAACGCATCCAGCAGCGCTTCGGCCACCGTCGGGTGCGCATGGATCGTAAACATCATCTCCTCAATCGTTGCTTCGAGCTCGATTGCCGTCACAGCCTCCGCGATAATCTCGGTCGCATACGGGCCGATAATATGTACGCCCAGAATCTCGCCGTACTTCGCGTCCGCAACCACCTTGATAAAGCCGTCGTGCGCATCCAGGATCGTCGCCTTTGAGTTGCCAACAAACGGAAACTTGCCGACCTTCACCTGGTAGCCCTTCTCCTTGGCCTGTGCTTCGGTCAGCCCGACGCTGGCGATCTGCGGATCGGTATACGTGCACCCCGGAATGCGCGCGCGATTCACCGGCTTCGCATACTTGCCCGCCATGCGCGCCGCCACCACCAGCCCCGACATGCTGCCCACATGCGCCAGCTGCGGCAATCCCGCAACGATATCGCCAATCGCGTAGACGCCCGGCTCGGTGGTCTCCATCCACTCGTTGGTCAGCAGGAAGCCACGATCGGGCGTGATCTTCGTCTTGTCGAGCCCAATATCCCCAGTACGCGGCGCGCGTCCCACCGCCACCAGCACCTTCTCCGCCTGCTTGGTCTCGCCTTTGCCATCGGACTTGGTGAAGTGGACCAGGACGCCATCCTTGTTCTTCTCCAGCTTGTCCACCTTTGCCGAAACATGCACATCGATGCCTCGCTTCTTGTAAAGCCGCAGCAGCTCCTTGCTGATGTCTTCGTCCTCGGCGTTCACAATACGGGGCAGCGCCTCAAGAATCGTGACCTCTGCGCCGAAGCTCTTGAAGATCGACGCGAACTCTACCCCCACCGCGCCTGAGCCCACCACCACCAGCGACTTCGGCATATCCGCGATCTTCAGGATCTCGTAGTTCGTCAGAATCGTCTCATCGGGCGTGTACCCAGGCAGCATCCGCGCATCCGAGCCCGTCGCCAGCACCACCTTCTTCGCCTTCACCGTCTCTGTTTTCCCATCCGGCAGCTTCACCTCGACCGTGTGAACGCCGTCTTTCGCCGGACCCGTCAGCCGGCCATAGCCTTTGATCGCGTTGATCTTGTTTTTCTTCATCAGAAAATCAAGGCCTTTCACATGACGCGAAATCACGTCATCCTTGCGGGCCAGCAGACCCTTCCAGTTCAGCTTCGGCGTCACTCCGTCGATGCCGTAGCGTTCGGCATGTTTCAGGTGGTCCCAAAGCTCGGCCGAAAACAGCATCGCCTTGGTCGGAATGCACCCCCACAACAAACAGGTCCCGCCCAGCCTGTCGTTCGCGTCGATCAACGCCGCCTTCAGACCGTACTGTGAAGCGCGGATCGCGCAGGTGTACCCCGCAGGTCCTCCACCGAGAACCACCACATCGAAAATCGTTTCTGCCTTGTCTGCCAAGAGAACACTCCCGTCGGTGAACCGACACGCACTATCTTATTCGATTCTCTATTTACTTTTCCGATTCGCTCCTCGACCGCCGCTCCGCTTCAACTTGACATCTGCTGCATAATAAAAGGTGCAGCAGATGACGGAGAACCGATGGTCAGCGACGTAGCAGAGCTCACCCGAACCCTTCGCAAACCCACCTCGCCCTCCAAGGACCAGGGTTTTGGCGCCGGTTTGCGTTCCCGATTCCGCGAGGTCAGCCAGCGGATCAAAACCGACCTCAACACCACCGGCCAATCCATCTTCACCGATGAGCACGGCACCCGCTACCTCATCCAACGCGAGCCGGGCACGCCTTGATCGCCATCGTTGCCGGATTCATTCTGGTAGCGTACCTTCTGGCCCCGGGCGCCATTTACCGCCTCACCTTCTCCTTCTACATCTCGAGCAAGCGCTTCCAGCGCACCCGCACCGAAGAGGTCGTCTTCTCCGTCCTGGTTACGGTCATCCCCTTTTTCCTCGCCTGGATCCTGCTCCTGCACACCCCGCTCGGCGCCTCTCCGGCTATCCACACTGCTGTCGGAAAGCGCGAAGCCTATCGCCAGGTCCTCTCTTCGCTGCTCTCCGATACCGCCAAAGCCTCCCCCACTCTTATTCCCGCCTACCTTCGCTCCGCAGCCGAACAGGGCCGCTTCGTCTCCGTTCTCTGGCTGCTCTGTGCGCTCGAAGGCTGGCTCACCGGCCGCGTCATCCGCAACTACGGAGACTATCCCGACGGCTCCTTTCTCCGCGGCTTCTGCGACCGCTTTCTCCTCAAGAACGTCTCCGAGTGGCAGGTCCTCTTCACCACCCTCGCCCTCCCCTCCGACGATCCCAGGACCACGGTCGAGATCGACGCCCTCTCCACCCTCAACATCCTTTACCGCGGCCGCCTCGTCAACTGGTTCACCGACCAGAACGGCCAGCTCGAAGGCATCTTCCTCATCCATGCCCAGCGCTTCCGGCGCGACCAACTCGCCCGCGACCGCGACGCCAACATCGTCAAAGACAGCAGCAGCTATTGGGCTCCCGTACCCGGCTCCAACCTCTATCTCGTCGCCAACAACCTCACCAGCTACAACGTCCGCTACCTCGAACCCAGCGAACTCGAGTTCGTCGAAGAGGAGCTTGGCGAAAGAGTCTTCATCACCCGCCTGCCCTCTGATCGGGACCCCGACGAAACCCAGGCTCAGACGCCAGACGCCACGTGCAGATAGGATGCTTCCATGTTTTCCATGGTCTTTCCCAGGAAGCTTCCCAGGCCAGCACGCGTTCTCCCGCTTGTCTTCGTGCTTGTGCTTATTTCCTGTTTCTCCACTTCAGCTCAAAGCCCGGCTGACTCTGCCGCTCCGGCAAAGGTCATCGCTCCGGCAAAGGTCATCATTGACACCGACATCGGCGATGACATCGATGACGTCTTCGCAGTCGACCTTTCGCTGATCAGTCCCGAAATCCAGGTCATCGGAATCTCGGCAGCCTGGGGAGACACTGCCTTGCGTGCGCGCATGCTCGACCGCCTCACCTGCGAGCTCGGCCGCGCAGACATTCCCATCCAGGCCGGCCCAGCCAACAAGACCACCACAGTCTTCTCGCAAAAAGCCTGGGCGTCCCAGGGAATCGAGCGCCCGCACGGCGATGCAGTAGCTTTTCTCCTCGATCAGGCCAGGCAGCACCCCGGTGAGATCACACTGCTTGCGCTCGCCCCTCTCACGAACATAGGCGCGGCCATCGACCGCGACCCCGAAGGCTTCCGCAAGCTCAAGCGCGTCGTCATGATGGGCGGATCGATCCACCGCGGCTACGGAGACCTTGGCTACACCGCCCCGCACGGCCCCGACGCGGAATACAACATCGCCATGGCGCCCGCCGCCGCGCAGAAGCTCTTCCACTCCGGCGTCCCGATCTTCATGATGCCTCTCGACGCAACCCAGCTCAAGTTCGACGAGACCAAGCGCGTCCTGCTCACCACCGTCAGCACCCCGATGACCGACGCCCTGCAGCTCCTCACCGCAGAATGGCAACGCTCCACCGGGCAGTCCGCGCCGACCATGTTCGACGCCGTCGCCGCAGCTTATGCGATGGACCCCGCCGCCTGCCCCGCAACGCCGCTGCACATCGAAATCGACGACAAGGGCTTTACCCGCGCGACACCCGGCACGCCAAACGCCAACGTATGTCTCGACCCGCACGAAGATGCCTTCTTCACACTCCTGCTGCCGCGACTGCTCAACCAGAAGCTCGCGGGCAAGCAGGTCTGCACCGCCCTCGGCACACCATAATCGGAATACAGTGCTAACTTCCCCCGGCGGCATAGCAAGCGATTTGCCGCCACAACCGCGTCCATCTGCGCGATACTATCCCCATGGCCAGCGCCACCCTCATCCCGGTCAGCGAATATCTCAACACCACCTATCGCCCCGACTGCGACTACATCGATGGCGAGCTCCAGGAGCGAAACGTCGGAGAACGGCCACACGCCGCAGTACAAACCATCCTTGCCACCTTTTTCAGCGCTAATCGTCGCAGCTGGGATGTAATAGCATTCACCGAACTTCGCGTGCAAGTGGCCCCAAACCGCTACAGAATTCCCGACGTCTCCGTCCTGCGCCGTACCGATCCCGTAGACCCCATCGTCCACAGTGCGCCGCTGATCTGCCTCGAGGTTCTTTCGCCCGAGGACCGCCTCCACCGCATGCAGGAGCGCATCGACGACTACGCAACCATGGGCGTCGAACACATCTGGCTCATCGACCCCATCAGCCGCAACGCCTGGATCGCCACCGCAGAGGGCATGCACAAGCCTGCCAACGCCGAACTCACCGTCCCCGGCACCCCAATACGCGTCCTGCTCGCCGAAGTCTTCGCCGAACTCGACGACATGCAGACGCAAGGCTGAATCTAGCCGGAAGCCCTCTACAGCTCCAGTCCCACCCGCTGCCCTACCCCAGCACCCTCGCCGCATCCTTCGCAAAATACGTCACAATAAAGTCCGCGCCCGCGCGTCGTATCGAAAGCAGCGACTCCATCATCGCCCGCTCCGGCTCCAGCCATCCGCGCTCAAACGCCGCCTGCAGCATCGAATACTCCCCCGAAACCTGGTACGCCCCCAGCGGCACGTCGTACCGCTCCCGCGCCGCGCGAATCACATCGAGATACGGCATCGCCGGCTTCATCAACACCATGTCCGCGCCCTCCGCAATATCCTGCTCGATCTCGCGCATCGCCTCGCGCCCATTTGCCCCATCCATCTGATAGCTCCTGCGATCCCCAAACTGCGGAGCCGAATCCGCCGCCTCACGAAACGGCCCATAGAACGCCGAAGCAAACTTCGAAGCATAGCTCAGCACCGGCGTCCCCTGATGCCCACCCGCGTCCAGCGCCTCGCGAATCGCCTCCACCCGCCCATCCATCATGTCCGAAGGCGCCACCACATCCGCCCCCGCCCTCGCCAGCGAAGCAGCCGCCTTCGCAATCAGCGCCACGCTCGAATCGTTCTCAATCTCAAAATGATCCCCATCCCGAGCCACAATTCCGCAATGTCCATGCGACGTGTACTCACACAAACACACATCCGCAATCGCCACCAGCCCATCCAGCCTTCGGTTCCGCTTGATCGCGCGCAACGTCTGCTGCACAACCCCGTCTTCGGCCCATGCGCCCGTCCCTTGCTCGTCCTTCTCCGCAGGCAATCCAAACAACAGCAGACCGCCCACACCCAGCGACGCGCATACCTCCGCTTCTTTCACCGCTTCATCGATCGACAGGTTGAACACGCCCGGCATCGAGCCGATCTCTTTGCGCACACCCTCCCCCGGGCAGACGAACACCGGAGCAATCAGTCCTCCCGCTTCGAGACGCGTCTCGCGAACCAGGGAACGCAACGCTTCCGTACGACGCAAACGGCGCATCCGTGTAGCAGGAAAATTCATAGACTCCAGTCTACGACCCTGTGACGGAGAATCCCGCTCGCCACCATCGAGGGCGCCTACCGAAAGACGCGATACCCGCCTCCAACGGAACGCCCACCGCATCCCGACAGACCGATCTTCGTTTCCCGGGCTGCCTGGTGCATCAGCCCGCCGCCGCCACCCCATGTGAAAAATCCGCCACTTATTGGGCTCTTTTGATCAAAATGTGCCAGAAACCGCACAAAACCCGTAAAACCCGCAAAAAACCTGTGGAAACCAGTGAATTAGCATTGACAAAGCCTTCGGAAAGGCTGAAGGTGAATTGCGGTACAGTTCGCTGCACCCGCATGAACATTGACGATTTCGCAACGGACACACTGCGTTGGATCAGACGTTCCTGCAGGCCAACCGAGCAAACCAGAATCTTATTTCGCAACGCAAGAAGGAGTACGACACATGGCAAAGGGAATGACCAAGACAGCGCTGGTTCGCCACCTGGCGGAGAAGCTCGAGCTCACCAACAAGCAGACCGCCGGTTTTCTTGAACTACTCGCAGAGACCGCAGTCAAAGAAACCAAGAAAAATGGCGAGTTCACCATTCCCGGTATCGGCAAACTCGTGAAAGCGGAGCGCAAGGCACGCCTCGGACGCAACCCGCAGACGGGCGAGACCATCAAGATCAAGGCCAAGACCGTGGTCAAGTTCCGCGTGGCCAAGGTTGCGAAGGACACGATCGCGCCGGTAAAGAAGTAGTGCGGCTGCCCTCCCCGCGCAACGCGCAGGCTTAGGTGGAAGCCCGTCTCTCCCGCGACCTTGGGAGTGACGGGCTTTGTGCCTTGAGCGCTGCCGCACGGGCCCCCTACGCGGGCCGCGCCCACTTCGTGGGGGGTATACCGGCTTCTCCTGCGCCTTCCGATGGTCGGCAACGAAAATCCTCGCTCGCGACCAACGGGAGCGCCAACCGAAGGGGTATACAAGTCACGAAGTGACCGCCCCACGCGCAGTGGGCCCGGCCGGCAGGCCACACATCCTTCACTCCCGCACCGCAGCCCGCGCAATCAACCCAAACCCCAGCGAAATCAGTACTCCCTGCAAAATCATCACCGAGTTGTACCGCCGCCCCACCACCGCAAACGACAGCCACACTCCCCAGAAGTAAAGCTCCCCAACCACTGCCGCCCCCCACCGCGGCCGCCCGAACCCAGAGGCTGGAACCCGCGCCGTAAGCCGAGGCACAAGCCGGGGCACCTTCGCGCAATACGCAAGATAAGGCGCGCCCAGCTTCGCAGCAAGCGTAGACTCTTCCCCCGTAATCAGCCGAGCCTCAAACAACACCGCCGAGCAAACGACGAACAGCGCGCCCGTAGGCGGCATCAGCAGCACCAGCGCCAACGTGTGGACCAACATCCCCACAGACCTCGGGTGGCGAACATAACGATACGGTCCCGCTGCAACCACCTCAGCACGAGCCAAACCGGCATCCTGCACGTCCCGCGATCCCCCATGCGCAGACGCCCACGTACGCAGCACCGCAGCTACAAACGCAAACAGGATTCCAGCCGCCAGAAAAAGATTGAATGCAGCGCCAATACTTACCGCGGGGACAGACATCGAGAGGCGCGCAGCCAGCGTACCCCACAGATGCGCGTTCGGTCCGGCAGAGTCCACATGCAGCCAGCGATTCCAAGGCGCAGTCAACCCGATGCCATACAGCACGCCGTAAATCAAAGAGCGGAAGCGTATTTCAAACGCAGAAGCTTTCCACATTGTTTTGGCAATGAACTCCAACCAACCTGTATTTGTAACCGTAAGTGGACTAAATATAATTCAGTCGCCGCCCAGAGCCGTCAAAATCGCGTCGAAGTCTTCGAGACCGGCATATTCAATGATCACGCGCCCTTTGCCCTGCCGGTCTTCAATGTGGACCTTCAGGCCGAGCGTGCGCTGAAGCTTTGTCTGCGCCTCACGAACGTTGGGGTCCTCAGGCTGCACCGCCTTGGCTTCCTTTTTCTGTTTGGCTTCAGGGTTGATCAGCCCCTGGACGTAGCTTTCCGTCTGGCGCACCGACAACGACAGCGCCGACACCTTCTGCGCCGCCGCCGCCATCGCTTCCGGTGTCTCCAACGCAAGCAGCGTACGGGCATGCCCAAACGAAAGCTCGCCAGACTCTACCTTGTGCTGCACCGTCGCCGGAAGACGCAACAGGCGCAGGAAGTTCGAGACGCTTGCCCGTTCCTTCCCCGTCCGCACAGCCATCTGCTCCTGCGTCATTTTGAAGTCCTGGCTCAGCCGCTGGTAGGCCCGGGCCTGCTCCATCGGGTTCAGATCGGCCCGCTGCAGGTTTTCGACAATCGTCATCTCCAGCGTCTGTTCGTCCGAGACCTGCCGAACGATCGCCGGAATCGTCTCTTTTCCAGCCTTACGACTGGCCAACCAACGCCGCTCGCCTGTAATCAGCTGGAAGCGCGCCGCTCCCGATCCTGACGGCAGCGGACGAACGACAATGGGCTGGACTACGCCCGAGGCCCTGATCGACTGCGCAAGCTCGTCCAGCTTTCCCTCATCGAACTGGCTGCGCGTCTGAAAGGGGTTACGCTCAATCTCGTCAAGCGCAATCTCAAGCGGCTTCCCGGTGGGCTCGGCTGCTGTAGCCGTAAGTACGGGAACGACGGCAGGCACCGGACGAGACGGAAGAAGCGATTCCAGGCCCTTTCCAAGAGCGCGGCGTTTCGGATCGTGTGTAGCTGTAGGCATATCTTCGCTTTCTATGAGGAAACAAGCTTCATCCCGACCAACGGGAGGACCAACCAAAGGGGTATACCCGCCACGAAGTGGCCGCCGCCCGCGCAGGGCGCCCGTCCGGCAGGACAACCGTCTTTATTTCTGCCAAAACCGACTCTTCTTTTCTGGCTTCTGGAACGATTTCAGCGCACTGGCCGCCGCAGCAGCCGACGCTTTGCGCCGTTTCTCTTCCGGACTGACGATATTATTTCTGGCAAGCAGCTCACCCGCCAGATCGCGATAAGCCTCGGCACCGCGGGATTTCGCGTCATACAGCGAAACCGGCTTTCCATGGCTGGGCGCTTCCGCGAGCCGGATATTCCGCGGAATCGTGGTTTTGAGCAGCTTATCGGTAAAAAACGCCTTCAGATTCTCCGAAACCTGCTGCGACAGGTTCGTGCGGTCGTCGTACATCGTCAACACCACGCCTTCGAGCGCAAGCCCGGGGTTGAACGCCTGCCCCACACGGTCCAGCGTACTCATCAGCTCCGAAATCCCCTCCAGCGCAAAGTACTCCGCCTGCATCGGAACCAGCAGGCTGGTGGCCGCCACCAGCGCATTCAACGTGAGCAGATCGAGGGCAGGGGGGCAGTCCAGCAGAATAAACGGGTATTCCGCACGAACCGGCTCAATCGCATCGCGCAGCTTATACTCGCGGCGCTCGAGCCCAATCAGCTCGATCGTCGCTCCAATCAGGTTTTTGCTGCTGGCCACAAGCTTCAGCGTAGGAATCTCGGTCGGGAGAGCCGCTTCGGCCAGCGTCGTCTGCCCAAGCAGCACATCGTAGATGCTCAGCCGTGCCTCCTCGCCCTCTTTCGCCCGAGCGAATCCAAGCCCTCCGGTTGAATTGGCCTGGGGATCGCAGTCGATCAGCAGCGTATTCAGCCCTTCGAGCGCGAGCGCGGCGGCAAGGTTGATCGCCGTCGTGGTCTTGCCCACCCCGCCCTTCTGATTCACCACGGCGACCACGCGCGAGGTGGGTGCGGCCACAGCGTCTTTGGCAGAGGCTTTCGACAGAGGCTTCGTGGTTTCTTCAGTGATCATCGCAATAACAGCAAGGCTACCGGCACCGGGGAAAGCTGGCAATGGCAGCAAGCCTGTGAAGATTGCTCCCAACCTGTGGAGAATGTGTGGAAGGCTTCTTTCCGCATAGAAACACGCTGGTTCGGGCCGGGGCTGTGTGGAAATCTTTGTTCCACGTGGAACAATTCATGAGAGATCTTCGCCAGTTCTCCCTCGCACAGCCCGAGCCACACATCCACTAGGAAATGCGACGTGCAAGCACCAGGACAGAAGACCTTGTATTCGGCACCGGTATCGTCGTCGGGCTTTCGAACTCCGCAGGCAACTCCGGTGCGGACCCCGCAAGCAGCAAAATGCCGGACGCGGCCCGGGGAAGCGCGGCTCCAATCGCCTCGTCCATATGGTCGACAGCACGCAGCGCAATGGTGTCGAATTTGCGCATTAAAGGCATGTTTTCGACCCTATTTGGCCATATTTCGGTGCTTAATTCGAGGCTTCGAACGGCTTCCCGCAGGAACGCGCTCTTCTTATTCTGCGATTCAGCCAGTGTGACGGCAATATCAGGACGCAGCAAAGCCATGGGAAGGCCAGGAAACCCCGCCCCACTACCGAAATCGAGCAAGGTCAGGGTCTTGCGGTCGAGGTGCCGCGCAGCAAACAAGCTCTCGCCAAAGTGCCTCTGCACGATCTCCCCTGGGTCTCGAATCGCCGTTAAGTTAGTGAAAGCATTCCACTTAACCAGCACATCGAGGTAGACGGACAGCTTCCGGCACAAACCCATCGGGGCTTGAGGCAGGTAAGGAGCGAGGAGCTGGGCAATGTCAAGGTCCGAAAGCGTAGACATGGAAGAAGTATGGCATGTTCCACGTGGAACATGCCGCGACCAAGTCAGACTATTTTAATTGCAGCAAAACGGCCCAATCCACCTGTTTCGTTGCAGTTAGCCAAATTAAAGCACGACAGAAGTGTGCACAACACGTGGAATCCACGCAGCCGCCTCGGCAACAAAACGAGCAAAAATAGCCCGCGAAGCCGCACTAATCTTGTAACTCCGCTCCGGATGCCATTGCACCCCAAGCACGAAATGAACATCTCCCCCTCCCACGGTGGCCTGTCCCCCCTCGACAGCTTCCACCACCCCATCCTGAGGGCAGCGCGCCACCACGCGAAGCCCATCCCCCGGAATCCCGATCGCCTGGTGGTGACTGGAGTTGATCGGCAGACGCAAATACCCCTGATTCTCTGGCGCTTCCTGCACCGTTAGAAGTCTGCCCAGAACCGAATCCTCCGCAACTGCGGCAGCATGTGCAATCGCAACACTAGGACCCGCAGCATGATTTACCGGCATAATCCCGAGATCCTGCACAAGTGTCCCGCCGCGCCACACGTTTAGCGCCTGCATTCCGAAGCAGACCCCCAAAACGGGCTTGTAGAGATTGTGTGCGTCCTGAATCAGTAATTCGTCCACATTCTCCCGAGGGTGATCGGCAGCCGCGCACTCCGGAGCGCGCTCCTGCCCAAACTTGTGCGGGTTCACATCCGCAGGACTGCCCGGCAGCAGCACGGCCTGGCACATGTTGATGAGGTTAGCGATGTCCGAAGGTGAGGCTTGCAGCGGAATCTCTTTCGGTTCCCCGCCACTCCGTTCGACCGCGAGGGCATACTGAACCCAGGAACGCCGGTTATACTCAGCATCGTTGCTGGTAGGGACGGGAATAGCAATACGAGGCTTCATCGCGGGTGCGCTCCCTCAAGGTAGGTGGTTGAGATGGCGTCATAGAGCTGCTTCGTCAGCGCATCCGCATCTCGTGTGGTCAAGCCGACGGTGGGTATCGGGTCGCCCACGATGATGCGCAGCGGCCTTGGATTTAGCGCATAGACGTGGATGGGCAGGAGCTCGTAGGTGCCGATTAGGGTCAAAGGGATAAGCGGAACTTGCGCCTTAATCGCCATGTAAGCACAGCCTGACATCATGGTCTGGAGCTGGCCAGTTGCCGCTCGGCCACCCTCCGGAAAAAGGACCAGCGGAAGGCCTCCTTTCAAGGTCGCCACGCCACGGTTGAGGCTGGAGATCAATGAACGAGGACTTTTGGTATCGACAGGCACCTGCCCGGAGCGATTCAGATACCAGCCGATAAATGGGATTTTCCAGAGTGCTTGTTTCGCGAGAATGCGGAACTGGAAAGGAAGCCGGGCAAAGAGCACCGGTGTATCCATATAACTGAGGTGGTTCGAGGCGTAGACGGCAGTCTCGTGCTCGTGCAGCTTTTCGCCCCCCACGATGCTGACCGGAGAGAGGCTGATGAGCAGCAGGGTGCGTGCCCATAGATGGGCGATCACATGCTGCTGACGTCCGCTCCTGTCCCACAGCCCGCATAATAACGAGATGCATCCGAAGCCAGCCGTAAAGAGAGCAATCAACGGGATCAGGAGGAGATAGGAAAGCCAGCGCAGTGCGAACTGAGGCTGCGGTGATTGGTGCGGCGGCGCGGTGGCTGGACCCGGCAGAGGAGAAGCTGGTGCGGTGGCTGCTTCCGGAAGCGTTGGGGAGGACGGCTCACTTGTCACGAGCGCACCGCCTTGATTGGAGATGAAGCTTGGAGCAGGGTACGAATTTCGCCTACAAGATAGACCGAGCCGGTGGCGATGATAACGCCGTTGGCTGGGGTAACGGTTCGCGCCTGGGAGAGCGCGGCGGCAACGTGAGGAGCCGCATGGGCGGGAATGTCGAGCGCGTGCGCCGCGTCGAGGAGATCCTGCAGTTTGGCGGCGCGCGGGTTTTCCATTGGAGCGAAGATGATGTGATCGTGAGGGCGTTCGGAGCTGGAGTCGAAGAGAGGAAACAGAATTTGCGCCATCTCACGCAGATTCTTGTCGCTCAGGCAACTGAAGATCAAGGTGCGGGGCTGCGCGTCTGAAAGCTGGGCGATGGCCGCGCGAAGAGTCCAGGCCCCGGCGGGGTTGTGAGCGACATCAAGCAGCACGCCGGGCGAGTCTAAAAATGTAAAGAATTCGAGGCGCCCGGGCCATCGGCTGTCGCGAATACCTGCTTCTATCGCGGCGTTCGTGATGTTGTAACTATGACTGTTGCTTGCCGTGTCGAATATGTGACTTTCTTTGTTACGTAACTCTACGGCTGCAGCGATGGCGAGAGCAATGTTGCGCTGCTGGTGATGGCCGGGGAGTGGCGAGTGGATTTCGAGGGGTCGGCCTTGCAGCGTGACGGTATAGTTGTTGCCTGGAATTCGCGTGGACAGGCCGGCTTGTGGTGCGACCAGGACAGGGGTGCGCGGGGTTTGTGGCGGAATGAAGTCAGCGGCGCTGATGGCGTGCAATTCAAGCGCGGCCGCAGCTTCGCCTATGGCCTGATTTGCTTCGGGATGCTGCGGCAGGGTGATGAGCGTGCCGCGGGCGCGAAGGATGCCGGCTTTTTCGCGTGTGATCTCGGCGATTGTGTTTCCGAGATAGTTCTGATGGTCGAGTGAGACGTCGGTGAGGATCGAAAGGAGTGGGTCGACGATATTGGTTGCGTCGAGCCGGCCACCCAGGCCCACTTCAAGGATGGCGATCTCGACCTTCTTTTCCGCGAAGTAGAGGAAGGCGAGCGCAGTAAGCACCTCGAAGAAACTTGGGGGGTGGGGGAGGTCGGCGGATTCGACCAGATGACGGGCCGCCTCGTCTACCTGAAAGTAGAGGCGGGCGAAATCTTCGTCAGAGATAAGGATGCTATTGATCTGGATGCGTTCGTTGACGCGCGAGAGATGCGGCGAGGTGTAGAGGGCTGTGCGATAGCCTGCTGCGTGCAGGATACTGGCGAGGGTGGCTGCGGTCGAGCCCTTGCCGTTGGTTCCGGCGATGAGGACGGAAGGAAAACGCAGCTGTGGATTGCCGAGCGCACCCGAGAGGGTGCGCATGTGGGCGAGGTCGAATTTGCGGCGGGGCGCCCCCGGGGCGGGGGGTGCGAGTTCCTGGCCGAGCGCGTAAAGGTGGTCGACCGCTGCGGAGTAAGACATGAGGCTATTTTAGGCGAGGCCCTTTTGCTCTGGGCAACCCTTTCGGACGACGGTGGCATGGCGGGCGGCGGGGAGCCCGTGTGGTTGGTTCCGGACCTGGATGGTAGACCCCCCTCCCCCCCCCCCCTATTGCCCGCGCGCAACTCCTTTTCTTTCAGTGACTTGCGCGGCACATGCGCCCGCAAATTCGTCCAAACAAAGAACTTAGCCGCAAATTCGTGCAGCGTATGGGCTTAGAGCTGCCTGGCGACTTTCGATGGCGCGGCCCAGAGGAAAACCCTGCCGATACTGGCACGATTCTGTCAAGTCCGCCCATCCTGTCACACACGATCCGACAAAACTATTGGCCTTGGACAAGGGAGAAAAGTTGTCACAGAATCGCTGATTCGAGCTGGAGAAGGATCTTGTTCGTTGAGGACGGGAGCAGTTGCGGGCGTCGATACCACGGACGCGTTGCCGAATACCACGAAGGTGGGATATCGAGGGAGATGCGGGCGAGGCATAGTTGGAATCAACAGAAGCAACATGCAATCTTTTGCACTACCGATCTGCCGGTTCAACCCTGAAGACTTTGTGATTGCCTTCAGGGAGAAAGGAG
>JALYVA010000095.1 GCA_030853485.1 Acidobacteriota bacterium | reverse complement strand
GCGGCGAAACCGGTGAGGGCGAGGACGACGACGAAGGCGCGAACAATGTTTTTCATGGTGTACTCCTAAAGTTGTATTTACGGAAAAGATTTGGCTGGACATCTGCGACTCATTAACCATAAAATGGAAATTCTGCTAAGTCCAATGGAATCAGTTATATACTGCCATATTAAACATCCTACATTACTAAAGTAATGGTATTTTAGGTATATACGCAAACTATTGCGGGATGGATTGGTGTAAGTAGAAGAAACTTTCCGTTTCACTGAGAAGGCTTTTCAGCCCGGAAAGGCAGCGTCTGGGCGGAATAGAGTGGCGCAACGATCCAGCGGTGTGCCGTATGTCCTGAACTGCCGTCAGTAACGGTGGAGCTCGTCAGTATGGGCGCGCACTTAGCGACAGCACCGACGGTGTACGGGGGTAGCTGCGATGGGAAGGGCAAGTCGGGAGTGTTCCCGTAGAGCCGAACGGCACGCAAGATCCTGCACGTCCCGGTATTGCTCGTAAGTGATGAAATTTGTACGTCGTAAGCGGGTTGGCGCTGGCAAGGCACTTCCCCAGGCAACCAATGCTGTTCGCGTTGGTGCGGCGTGCGCGATGGAGTGCCTTCGTCCAGCCGAAGCACACGAAGGCTCACCAGAAGCCCGATCGCACAAGGCCTATCTTCTCCGCGGCAGGCGTCGGAAGCCGGTGCGGCACGAAGGTCTGGCCGGTGACAGCAGTGCCATAGGTGCTTAGATTTGTTGGCGGCTAGAGTTCGCTAAACAAGGGCAGTAGCGGCGGTCTGATCGGCCTGGGGGGTCGACGGAGCGGCTGGGGCCTTCTTGGGCGCGGGTGGTTCGGCCTTTTTGGAGGGAGCAAGGATGGCGTGGAGTGTGGTTCCTTCCATGCGGGGCATAAACTCGACCAGGCCAGCCTCACCGATGTCGAGGATCAGACGATTGATGATCTTGTAGCCGAGATCGCGGTGCGCCATCTGCCGGCCTTTGAAGCGCAAGGAGGCCTTTACTTTGTCGCCTTCGCCGAGAAAGCGAACGGCCTGGTTCTTCTTGGTCTGATAGTCGTGTTCATCGACGGTGACCGAGAACTTGACTTCCTTGATGACGATGACCTTTTGCTTTTTGCGTGCGGCACGGTCGCTCTTGTCTTTTTCGTAGAGAAATTTACCGTAGTCCTGAATTTTGCAGACTGGCGGTACGGCGTTGGGCGAAATTTCGACCAGATCGAGCGAGCGTTCGCGGGCCATTTTCAGTGCGTCAAACGGCGGCATGACTCCAAGCTGTTCGCCGTTTTCATCAATGACGCGGATCTCGCGAGCGCGGATGCGTTCGTTGGTGCGGATAAAGGACTTCGCGGAACGTTTATCAATCGGTGGAATAAGTCGCCTCCACAGCGGGTTTTCGGCCTCGCCATGCGTTGTTCAGGATTAGATGCAGCTCTTGTAGCGTGGTGCACCCGGAATACGAAGTATAACACTTTGTTTGTAAATAGCTTGCTTGCTGCCGCGCAGGCTGCGGTCACTTTGTGATGTGCTTACGCGTTGCGTTGGGACTTCCGTGGTACGCGAAGAAAAGTTTATCGCCGACTTTGAGGGCCTGGGGGAGGCGGTATACCCGGCATGAAGTGACCGCACGCCCGTGCAAGGCGTCCGGTCGATGGAGGATACCTTTGTCATTTGGAAAGCAAGGCTTTGGATTCGCCGTCGAAATCATGTATGTTTGCTCGGAAGACCAATCGAGAGGGATCGCATGAAACGCCGCATTCTGTTGGTGGATGATGAAGTTGCTGTGCTGCTTACGCTGAAGGCTGTTCTCGAAATCAGCGGGTTCGATGTGGATACCGCGGCGTCTGCGCGGGAAGGTGTCTCGAAGCTGCACACGCGCGAGTATCAGATGTTGATCACAGATATGCGCATGGAGAGCGATGCGGCCGGTGTCGAGGTGATCAAGGCTGCACGGGCGGCGGCGTATCATCCCGCCATTGCGCTGCTGACGGCATTTCCTGTGGCGGAGGAAGACTGGCAGGAGATGGGTGCCGATCAGCTTCTGGTGAAGCCGATGCACACGCGCATTCTGCTGCAGCAGATCGAAGAACTGATTGCTTCCCATGAACGGAAACTGGCGAAACTTGGGATCGGGGCGGCACCTGGGAGGGAGCAAAATTCTGCCAAGAAGGCTGCGGCCAAGAAGGGTCCGGGTAAGAAGACTGCGGCTAAGCGTCCGGCGGCGAAAAAAAAGACGGCGACAAAGGCTTCCGCCGGGAAGAAATCGCCGAAGAAGGCTGTTGCTAAAAAGGCTGTTGCGAAGAAGGCCCCCAAGGGCGGCAGGCCCGCGACGGAGAAGGCATCTGCAGGCAAGCGTTCCGCTGCGAAGAAGTAACGAGCCGAACGGCTACTCCGCGGTATTGTCCTTGATGAAGGTGCGGAGCGCGAGATTGAGGTTCATGGCCTTCTGGACGCCGGTATCGAGCATGCGGAGCCAATCTGAAGCAGGCTCTTTGAGCTCCGCTGTACTCAGCAGATAGCTGGTCTGAACGATGATCTCGAGCGCGTTGCTAAGATCATGCGCGATCCTTCGCATTTCGACCGAGATGCCTTCCGGAATCACTTCGGCTGCGGATGTGGACTGGGAGGGGTCTAACGTGTTTTCAGTCATGGTAGTGGATACGGACACTCATCAGTTTTAGACGCAAGGGTAGTATGTGGAGCGATGCTGGAGCGTCAAAGTGCGATGCTTGCGAGGGTGCGCTTGGTTGCCCGGCGCGAGCAACTGAGGAATTGACGTGGAGTTTTGGGGGCTCGTTTTGGGCTGCGGGTGGGCTGAAATTGACAGCGCGCCATGGCTTTGTAACACTAGGGACTCGCGGTTCGCGTGCTTCGGCCAACATGGGGGAGGCGCATGACACCGTGCCGTAGTGGCGGAATTGGCAGACGCGCATGGTTCAGGTCCATGTACTCGCAAGGGTGTGGGGGTTCGAGTCCCCCCTTCGGCACCAAAATTTCTTCAGCTCGGGATCTACCGGCTGAATGCATTGTCCGGCGACCATCGCCGAGGACGGCAGAGCCTGGGTCGGCAACGGTCTGGGCTTTTCTTGTTCGACTTGATCGGTAACGCGGTCCCCTCAAGGAGCTATGCCTACGCAGCTTGACACCATTCTGGCCCACACGCGGCAGCAGGTAAACGCACGTAAAACTGCGGCTGATATTGCGTTGCTGGAACGCAAGGCGGAGCAGCACACGCCACGCGGGTTTACGCGGCATTTGCGCGAGAAGGCGCAGACCGGTCCGGCGGTTATTGCCGAGATCAAGAAAGCGTCTCCGTCCCGCGGGTTGATCCGGAGCGACTTCGATCCGGCTGCGCTGGCGCGTGGCTTTGAGCTCGCCGGGGCGGCTGCGTTGTCGGTGCTGACCGATGAGGAGTTCTTTCAGGGTTCGCTGGCTTATCTCGAGCATGCTTCGCGCGAGGTTCGGATACCGTGTCTGCGGAAGGATTTTATTCTGGATTCGTTTCAGATTCTCGAAGCTCGCGCTTTCGGGGCTGACGCTATTCTGCTGATCGTTTCTGCCCATACGGACAACGACCTTACTTCCCTGCGCGATGCGGCGGACCGGATGGGGCTCGACGCGTTGTGTGAGACGCATGACCGGGAAGAGATGGAGCGGGCGGTTGGCCTCGGGTTCAGTTTGATCGGCGTCAATAGCCGTGATCTGCGCACGTTTTCCGTCCGTACGGAAGTGCTGGAAGAGCTTGCGGCGTGGATGCCGAAGGATGCGGTGATGGTTGCGGAAAGCGGCATTCGCACGGCGGAGGATATCGGCCGGTTGCGTGGTTTTGGGTATCATGCATTTCTGGTTGGGGAGGCGTTGATGCGTGAGCCGGATCCTGGGGTGGGATTGGCTGCGCTGCTTGGTCGGGATCAATAAAGGACTCGTCCTGCCGGACGGGCGCCCTGCGCGGGCCGCGGTCACTTCGTGACGGGTATACCCCTTCGGTTGGCGCTCCCGTTGGTTGCGAGGGAGGATCTTGCGCGCTGAAGTGCAATCCTTAGGCTTCGGAGGTTGCGGGCTGCGTTTTCCGTGCGGCGGCGATGAAGGCCGCGAGTTTTTCCGGGCTTTTGCGGCCCGGGGAGGATTCGACGCCGGTCGCGACGTCGACGCCCCAGGGGGCAAGCCCCTGGATGGCCTGGGCGACGTTCTGAGGCCGCAGGCCACCGGCGAGGATGAGCTTCGTGTCCGCAGATGCTGCGGATGCTTCGGAGAAGATGGTTCGTGCGGCGGCCCAGTCGAAGGGGATGCCGGTGCCGCCGGAGGATTCGCCGAGCTTCGAGTCGATGAGGATGCGAGCGGCAAGATTCGACGCGGCCAGGGTGCGAAGCTGGTGAGCGATCTCGATGGCGCTGCTTCCGTTTGCGTCAACGGTCCAGTGGAGCGCCTGGATGAGCTTGATGCGCCGGGGAAGAAGGGTGCGCAGACGGCGTAGCAGATCGAGGTTGAGCAGGCCGTGCAGTTGTACCGTGTCCAGCCGGGCGGTGCGGGCGGCAAGGGCAATCTGATCGGGTTCGACTGCCGCAAAGACGCCCACGCGCTCGACGGCTTTGGGAAGGTGCTGCGTGATGCGGGCGACCTGTGCCGGGGTGACGCGGCGTGAGCTTGGCGCGAAGACGAAACCTACAGCGTCGGCCCCTAGCTGGGCGGCTAGCTGGGCGTCCTCGAGGTTCGTGCTGGCGCAGATCTTAATCCACATGGCGTGTGTTGTTGCTGTTGGTACTGTACTGCAAAGCCACGGGCAGCCCCCCTTGCGCCCACGTCCGATGTGAGTCCAAGGCCAGGTTGTCCTTATTTCAGAAGGAGCGCGGATACCCTGGTCGAGACCAATGGGACGACCAATATTCGGGTATAACCGCTGCGAAGTGATCGCACTTCGCTCGCCTGGCCCCGCGTGGCAGGCCGTGTCCCATCCAGCCAAGCCCTGCTTTCCTTGGGGGCGAAGAGAAGGGCCGCCCTCGGGTGAAGGCGGCCCTTGCGGTGGAGCTGATGGTGCGCTTAGTCTTTTTCGGACTCGGAGCGCTTCCAGTTGATGAGATCGCCCAGCGTGGTGCTGCTGCTCGAAGAAGAAGAGGAGGAAGAAGAGTTAGAAGAACCGGAGTTGTTGTTGCCTTTGGGCGACGACTTTTCGCGTTCCTTGTAGCTCTCGACTTCGGCACGGCTGGCTTCTTCGCCGACAGCGCGGATGCTGAGACCCACCTTTTTCTCTTCCTGGTTCATCTTGACGATCTTGAACTCGTGTTCGGAGTCCACATCCATCGAGACTGGCTTGCCTTCCGGGTCGACCGCTTCAGAGACATGGCAAAGGCCTTCGACACCTTCGGCGATTTCAACGAACGCGCCGAACTGGGCGGTACGCAGGATCTTGCCTTTGATGACATCGCCGACGCGGTGCTGTGCGAAGAAGGTGTCCCAGACGTCTGGCTGAAGCTGCTTGACGCCAAGCGAGAGGCGACGGTTTTCCGGTTCCACGCCGAGCACAATGGCGCGAACTTTTTCGCCCTTCTTGAGGACCTCGGACGGGTGCTTGATGCGCTTGGTCCAGCTCAGGTTGGAGACGTGGACGAGGCCATCGATGCCGTCTTCGATTTCGATAAAGGCGCCGAAGTCGGTGAGGTTGCGTACGCGGCCTTCGATGATGGCGCCGGTCGGGTACTTGTCTTCGAGCTGCTCCCAGGGATTGTCCTGGAGCTGCTTCATGCCGAGCGAGATGCGGCGGTCGTTCGGGTTCACACTCAGGATGATGGTGTCGACCTCGTCGCCGGGCTTGACCATCTTCGAAGGATGCTTCATGCGCTTGGACCAGGTCATCTCGGAAACATGGACGAGACCTTCGATTCCCTGTTCGAGTTCGACGAACGCGCCGTAGTCGGTGACCGAAAGCACGCGGCCGCGCACCTGGGCACCGATGGGGTAGCGCTCCGTGGCGTCGAGCCAGGGGTCCGGTGTGAGCTGCTTGAAGCCGAGCGAGACGCGGTGCTTATCCTTGTCGAACTTCAGCACCTTGACCTGGATCTCGTCGCCTACATTGACGAGGTCGCGGGGATGGGTGAGACGGCCCCAGCTCATATCGGTGATATGAAGCAGGCCATCGAGGCCGCCCATATCGACGAATGCGCCGTAGTCGGTGAGGTTTTTGACCGTGCCGGTGAGGATGCTGCCCTCTTCGAGCGTGGAAAGGGTGACGGCCTTCTTGGCGTTCTGGTCCTCTTCAAGGAGCTCTTTGCGGCTGATGACGACGTTGCCGCGCTTCTTGTTGAGCTTGATGACGCGGACTTCGATCTCCGTGCCGATGTAGCCGTCGAGATTGCGGACGGGACGGACTTCAACCTGCGAGCCGGGCAGGAAGGCCTTGATGCCGATGTCGACGGTAAGACCGCCTTTGACGCGGCTTAGGACCATGCCTTTGACGGGGGTCTTGTCGTTTGCGGCCTGCTCGAGCTTGTCCCACACTTTGTGACGAAGCGCCTTTTCGTAGCTGACCAGGTAGCCGCCTTCGGCTTCCTCGCGCTCGACCACAACTTCAACCGTATCGCCGGCCTGGAACTTCGAGACACCGTTGATGTCCAGAACCTGTTCAAGCGGAATGAGGCCTTCCGATTTGAGCCCGATGTCGACAACAACATGCTTGTCGGTGACCTTGACGACGGTGCCCGTAACGATGACCTCTTCTGCGGTCATGTCCTGAGCTTTGGCAGACTCGGCGGCCTGTTCGCGATCGAAGTTCGCGAGGGCTGCGGCAAAGTCGGCTGCGTCGTAGTTCAAGTCATCTTCGGGTTCGTCGGCTGCTGCGCTGACCGTCGTTGCTACGTGGCCATGCGTTACAGTGTCGTGCGCGGTTGCACTGGCGGGGGCCGGTGTTTCCGATGCACTCGACGTTTCGGGGGTCGTCTCATGCTGTTGGGTTGAGGTGGATTCAGAAGACAGGTCGGTGTGAGCCGCTGTCGCTTCGGGCGCTAGGACTTCCGTTTCGGTGGTCAGGGGTTTGCTCTCGTTGTGGTCAGGATTATGGGTTTCTACCATGGTGAATGCGGACTCCGGGATCCAAGGATTCCTGGTCTGTCAGCGACTTTCGCGGTGGGAGCATTCGGCGATCCGGGAGGGGGATGGCTCGATTGCTTTGCTTATTCCCCGCGAGAGCTTCGGCAGGATGGAAGGAATCGGGTCGTACGAGGATCTGTTGCACTTGGGTCCCACACGCAACAGCTCACTGATAAAGCATAGAACTTTGAAAACCGTCCGTCAACAAAACACCACGGAATTCCGGCATATTCATTGCCGTGTCACGTCTGCGAGCCTGTTTCCGAAATGATCGCGAGGATTAGATGCGTTTAGGCGGCATTGTGGACGATTCTGCGTCGAAAGGCCCTTAGGATGCCGAAAGCTCCCGTTCCGAGGAGCAGGAAGCTGCCGGGCTCGGGCACCGGAGCGGTCGAGCCAAGCACAGCCTCAAAAGTTCCCGTGGAAGCTCCGGAATAAAAATGCATGCAGCCGCCGCTTGTAGGAATGCAGCCGCTTTGAGTATTGGCAGCGCTGGTTAGGGCGAGCGGGCCAAGCGCCGAAATCCCATCCCACGTGGCCAACGCAGCATCGGGAGTCAGGAAAAAGTAAGGTTGATCGTTCTGGCGGTAGGTGACGGAATCGATGTACGCTGTGGGGAATTGACCGAGGGTTCGTGTGAAGTGAGGATATTGAGTGGAATCGATAAACGTACCGAGACCACCGATCGTGACTGTTGTCGCCCCGGGGTTTGCGCCGGCGTAGAGAGTTCCATTTGTAAAGGAACGAACGGCCGAGGTGTCCGTAGTAAAGGAGACCGTCACCAGCTGATTCGTGAAGTTGGTCATCGACCCTGGCGAGTAATCGCTAAGCACACCTGTGGCGTATGAGGTCTCGATGTACGTGATGGGCGTGGCGTGGGCGAGTGTGACGCTTAGCAGGAGAGGGGCGAGAAGGACGAGATTCTTGATGGTCATCGATGGTCTCCTGGAGAGATCAAGTGGAGAGATCAAGCGCGATCGAGAGTTCCCCGTCTAGTCCAGTTGCTAAACGTACGGGACGATACTCTGCCTGTCAATCCGGAACTCCTGCATGCGGTTGTATGACTGAAATGGAGGTACGGCGGGAGATGTAGAAGAGGCGGTGGTGTGTTGGGCTAGAGAGCTGTCTGGAGAGCTGGCGAGAGAGCAAAGGAAATCCGCATGGTCCTGAGGCCGGATTTCCTGCACCCTTTATAGTTGCGTCGATTCGGTTTCGGCCCCGGGCTGCAAGCTATACTCGGCCAATGGATCGCCTGTGGACGCCGTGGCGCTACAACTACATCACAGGTGCGGAGCCTCGCGCCCATGCGGGGGTTCCGGCGGCGCTGAGCGCGTGGCCGCCGTCGGAGTCGGAAGACCGGCATTGTGTCTTCTGCAACATGATTGCTGCGGTGGAGTATGCGATTGCGCACGGGATGCCGAGTGAAGAGGCTGAGCGCCACACGCTGATCGTCGGGCGGGGGCCGAACTGCTTCGCCTGCCTGAACGCCTACCCCTATTCGACCGGGCATGTGCTGCTGGTTCCCTACGAACATACGGATTCGCTGGCCAGCCTGCCGATTGGAGCAGCGCATGAGCTGATGGGTTGGGCGAGGAGGAGCGAGACGGCGCTGCGTACGATCTACCGGCCAGGCGGAATCAACATGGGGCTGAACCTCGGCGAGGCTGCGGGGGCGGGCATTGCCGATCACATCCACCTGCACGCCCTGCCGCGCTGGATTGGCGATACCAACTTTATGACGGTAACCGCGGAGACGCGCATTTTGCCTGAGGCGCTGGAAGTAACCTGGAAAAAACTTCGGGATGCCCTGAAAATTAATACAACCGAATGACGCCGGACCCCATCGTAACCTGTATAGAGGAAAGTCGGTAACTCTCCCGCTTCGTCTACGAGGGCTTCTATGGCGACTATTAAGCAAAGCTTACCAGCCTCTCTCCGTGCAGATTCCCTGAACGTCCGCGAACCTCGCGGCGTCGTGGCGACTGACCGGCGTCCTTACCTTGTCACCCCGGCCGCTCGCAAGCCTGTAACCCAGGCGCGAAAGCAACTTGCGTTGTTCCCCCACGAGTCTGAAGATGCGCGTCTGACCGGGGCCACTCGGTCTCTGTATCGCCGGCTGCTGGCTTTGAATCTGCCTCGCCCAGACGCGCGCATGGAAGTTTCTTCGCAGATGGCGCATGAGATCTCCGGCTCCCGGAGTGCCCTAGCGGGTGCGCGTATCGCCTGAGTGCTTTTTATTTGAGAGATGGACTAGACCTGGCCTGCGGGCTGGGTCTTTCGTTTTTGGAGGGGACGGTAGGGCGGCGGTTCGGCTGGGCAGCGTGTACTGTGGCGCAGTGCAGGGGCTTTTCAGGAGGGCCCGGAAGAGGGGAGACTGGCGGCTGCCTTGGAATCGTCACTGCGAATGTGGCGGCCACGGTCGCCGAGCCCAGGGACTCGGGTGGCCTCGAAGCTGGTGATCTTCCACACGCCTGTCGGGCGGCGCTGGTAGACGCGAGTATAGCGGAATATGCCTTTCATGGGTTCGCCTTCGATGGTGCCCTCGACCTCAGCGCGCGAGGTCACGATGGCGATCGATCCTACGAGCTTTACCTGCATTTCCCCCAGATCGATGCGGGTCAGCATGAGCTTATGAGCCTTCATGCGGTCGAGCTGCTGGGCCTTGGTGTTGACCTGGCCAGTCATAGAGATGCCGATGTAGTCGTCCGAGAGCAGCTTGTCCATGGTGTCGGCATCGTCGTCGAGCTCGGCCTTACGCCACTGTTCTTCGAGAGCTTCTACCTGGCGTTTTGCATCGTGTTTGCGTTCATGCAAAGCCTGTCCCTGAAGGGCGCGGGCGGATGGCACAAAGAGGCCAGCAACGGAGGCCGCGATGACGGCGGAGGCGAGCAGGCATCCGCGAAAGGAACCCTGACGGGAGGTGCGAGTTGGTGGACTGCAGAAAACCATGAGCGTACCGGATGGTAGATCGATTTGCTGCGGCGAGTCAAAGCCACTTTAGTCGTATGCACGTCTGCTGCGATGCGCATAGGACATGCTGTCTATTAGGACGCAACGTGAGCCGGAAAGGTCCATTGCGACTTCGCTTTCAGCAGACTGCCGTAAGGTTTTCCATCTCGCGTTTCTTCATCTTTTGATACAGGCCGCCGATCGCATATTGATGAAAATGGGGTGAGCTTCGGTGAAATTCGAGCGCGGCCTCATTGGCGAACTGTTCATAGATGACCACCGTAGAACCTTCGCCTTCAACGAAATGCGGGATGTAGCTGACGCATCCAGGCTCTTTGCGGGAGGCTTCGCTCAGCTTGCAGAGCATCTCGGAGACGGCTTCATGCTCCTCCTGGTCGAACGTCATTCGTACGGTGAAACTTAACATGGGAAACCTTTTCTATGCGGTAAGCGCGTCTTCGAACGCGGGCAGGGTCATGGTCTGGTCGCGGTCGGGTCCGGTAGAAACCATGCCGATCTTCGCGCCCGATTCCTTTTCGATGAAGCGGAGGTAGTCCTGGGCAAGCTGTGGCAGCCGGTCAAATTCGGTGATGCCTTCGGTCGAACTGTTCCAGCCTTTGAGCCTGGTGTAAACCGGAACGATCGCGTTGTATCCGGGCATGTCAGCGGGGATAGTGTCGGTGAGCTTGCCGTTGATTTTGTATCCGGTGCAGACCGGGATCTCATCACACTCGTCCATCACGTCCATCTTGGTGACCACGAGCCACTCCGTCCCGTTGATCATGTTGCTGTAGCGCAGCAGGGGCAGATCGAGCCATCCGCAACGGCGTGGGCGGCCGGTGACAGCGCCGTACTCCTGCCCACGGGCGCGAAGCAGGTCGCTGGTGGAGTCGTGGATCTCGGTAGGAAAGGGACCCTCCCCGACACGTGTGACGTAGGCTTTGGTGACACCGATCACGGTGCCGATGCGGGTGGGCCCGACGCCGGTGCCTGTGACGGCTCCGCCTGCGGTTGAAGAGGAGGAGGTGACGAACGGGTAAGTCCCATGGTCGATGTCCAGAAGCGCACCCTGGGCACCTTCGAACATGACTTTTTCGCCGTGCTCGATAGCCTGGTTCAGCATGACCGCGGTGTCGGTGACAAAGGGGGCGATCTGCTCGGCGGCGCGGGAATACTCCTCGTACATGGACTTGGGGTCGAGCGGTTCGGTGCCGAAGAGCGCATGGGCGATGGTGTTCTTCTCATGGCAGGCATTTTCGATGTGCGTGCGCAGAAGCGCGGAGTTCAGCAGATCGACCACGCGCAGGCCGCTGCGGTGCATCTTGTCTTCGTAGGCAGGACCGATGCCTCGGCTGGTGGTTCCGATCTTGGTGCGTCCGGGGGCATTCTCGGCGGCAAGTTCGATCATGCGGTGGTAGGGGAGGATTACCTGGGCGCGATTGGAGACGAAGAGCTGGCCGGTGACCGGAAGCCCGGCGTCTTTCAGCTTTTTGACTTCGCTGAGGAAGGCCATGGGGTCCAGCACGACGCCGTTGCCGATCACACCTTTGCACTCTGGCCGCAGGACGCCGCAGGGGATCAGTTGCAGAACAAACTTCCTGCCTTTGATGATGACGGTGTGTCCGGCATTGTGGCCGCCTGCGTACCGGGCGACGATGGAGAACTTCTCCGAGAGCACGTCGACGATCTTGCCTTTGCCTTCATCGCCCCATTGGGCGCCCAAAATAACCGCTGATTTGCGTTGATTCACGTCGGATGTGTTCTCCAGGATGGGGGTACAGTCTCTATCATATCGCGTCCTGCCGAAGGGGCCGGCTGCACGGCGCGCGGGCACTTTGTGCCATGTACACCCCGTGGGTCGCGGCTCCCGTTGGTCGATGGAAAGAATTCTTACGCCGACCAAACGGAGGCCCACGCGAAGCGGTATCCCCCCCACGAAGTGGGCGCCCCACGCGCAGTGGGCCCGCGCGGCGGCGCCCCTACCTTCCCAGCATTCCGTTCGCGATCATCTCGACCCCGAGCGCGAGGATCACCAAAGTGAAAATAGTACGCAACAGCGAAACCCGCGCCTTGACCAGATACCGCGCACCCAGCAGCGAGCCGGCCAGCACGCCGAGCATCACCGGAAACGCGAGACCTGGGTTGATGTATCCGCGTTTGAGATAGATGCCCGCACTGGCTGCCGCTGTGACGCCGATCATGAAGTTGCTTGTGGTCGTGGAGACCTTGAAAGGGATGCGCATGATGCGGTCCATGGCAAGCACCTTGACGGCTCCCGAGCCGATGCCCAGCAGCCCGGAGAGGGTTCCGGCGCCGAACATGGCGGCGAAACCGGCGGGGATGCGGGTAACGGTGTAGGTCAACTCGCCTCCGTGACCATCCGGGTAGGAGCCGGACATGCGCAGACGGTCAGACCAGGGGTCACGTTCGGTGGCGGGCACGTCGGGGTGCCGGGCCTGCTGCCACGAGAGAAAGGCGGAGTAGAGCAGGACGATGCCGAAGATCACAGCGAGCGCGCGTGTGGGAACGCGAGTGGCAAGGTATGCCCCGAAGACTGCGCCCACAGTGGTCGCAACCTCAAGAAACATGCCGATTCGAATGCTGGAAAACCCCTCCCGCACGTAGGCTGCGGCCGCTCCGGACGAGGTGGCAATCACTGAGATAAGCGAGGCGCCAATCGCGTACCGGATATCGACGTGGAAGACCAGCGTGAGGAGAGGAACGAGGACAACGCCGCCGCCAAGCCCTGTGAGTGCGCCGAGCAGACCCGCAAGAAGAGAGCCGGCGAAGACCAGAGAGGTGAACAGCGTGAGGGGCATCGGCTGGAGAAATTATTGCATGGTTTCGCGCTCCGGTCCGGCTCAGGCCCAATCAGCCAGGACGCGAATGTCGCTCCAGGCGTATGCGATCTCCGGGAGATCGGAATCGCCGATTCGGAGCGTTTTCCTGGAGATCCGGGTGCCGCCGAGATGCTCGTAAAAGCCGCACGAGGGATTTTCGGCAAGCACCCATACCGCTAAGCTTTGGAAGCCTTGAACGCGAAGCGATTTGGCAAGGTGGTGCATCAATAGCTTGCCGGTACCTTGTCCCTTTGCTGAAGGTAGTAGGTATATTGCGTAAACCTCGGCGTCCAAAACCGTACGGATGTCGCCGTCGACATAACTCAACGCTTCCCTGATCGCGCTCCCGCTGGCAAAGCCGCAAAGTTCGTCGTCTTTTTCCGCGACGAATGTTTTGACCCCGTCGGCATCGAGCCAGCTCGTCCAGTCGTCGGCGCGCGAACTTACGTCGAGCGAATCGAGCACAGGTTGAGGAACGATGCCTTGGTACGTGCTCTTCCATGCAGCGACGTGGATACGGGCAATGGCGTGAGCATCGCACACCTTAGCCGGCCGCACGGAGATGCCGGTGTTCAGCCTTGGTCTCTCTGTGTTGATCAGCGCCAAAGGCGCTTTCGTTGATAGAGGTTTGAGATCATAAGCATGAGGGCCATTCCGAGAAGGAGTCCGCGGACGAAGTGGATCGCGTATCCGTGGACCCGGCCGAAAAAGCCAAGCAGTAAACTCGCTGCCAGCGCCAAGATGCCGAGCCGCCTCTTGCCTTTCCAAAGCGAACCAGACTCTACCATCACAGGCGTCCTCTGGCGTAGCTTAGCACAGGGTTATTCGTGGAACAGGCGTATTCCCGCGACTCCAGCGGCCCCGGCCTGAAGACACGAGACAGAGTTTTCCTCGGTGACGCCGCCGAGCGCGTAGACCGGAACCGGGGCCGCAGCCAGGGACGCCTCGTGCAGGCGCTCGAGACCCTGTCCCGCGCGAGGCAGCTGTCCGGGTAAAGGCTTCTCGAACACAGGGGCGAACAGAACGGCATCGACCCGGTACTCGCGGGCGCGAAGCACCTCCGGGAGAGTATGGCAGGAGACGGTGACGATCGGCGGGGGCCGGTTTGCTGCGGCATAAACCGTGCGCACCTGCTCCGGCGTGAGTTCTCCCGGTGCGGCGGTAAGGTGAACGCCGTGGGCTCCGGCCGCAAGAGCAATGTCGGCACGGGAGTTTAGCAGAAGCTTCGTGGGGCTTGCGCAGATTCCGATCTGTTCCACGATGGTTCGGGCCAGCATGACCAGCGTGGCCGCAGGAAGATCGGGCTCCCGAAGCTGGATCAGCTCGATGCCGTTTTTTATCCATCCGGCGGTCCGGGCGAGCAGTTCGGCGTTCGTATTGGCGCTTCCGGAGACGATGTTTCGGCTTGTAATGGCATAGCGCAGCATGCTGGTGTCAGTGTATGGTGTGGCCACCCGAGTCTCACGCTGGGGCCGGCGTAGCGTACCGCTTTCGATGTATGCGCCCCACCCCTTCGGAGCACAAGCCGTGGGGGGCTCTGTGATAGTTTCAAGGCAGCAGCAATGCCACAAAAAAGCCACTGGCCCCCTCTCCGAACCTCTCCCCGGGGCCGATAACGGGACAAGAACCAGCAAAGCCTGGGAGATGTCCATGAGTATGCCTCACTATGAGTAGTGTTTACGATCTGATCGTCATTGGTTCCGGACCGGCCGGTCAGCGGGCCGCCATATATGCCTCAAAGCTCGGCAAAAAGGTCGCCCTGGTCGAGATGCGCGAGGTCGTCGGCGGTGCCTGCATCAGCACCGGCACCATTCCGTCCAAGACCATGCGCGAGGCCGTGCTGCATCTTTCCGGCTACAACTACAAATCTATTTACGGTATGAACTACCGCGTCAAGGAACGGATCACGATGGCGGACCTGGCTTTCCGCGTCCAGCACGTGATCAAGACCGAGATCGACGTCACCGAAGCACAGCTCTCGCGCAACAACATCGAGATGCTGGTCGGCGTGGCGAGCTTTGAAGATACGACGCACGTGAAGGTGACCAACTCGCGCGGTTCGACCGTCTACGAAGCCAAAAATATCCTGATCGCCACCGGGACCAAGCCGGCCGCGTCGTCGAAGGTGCCCATTAATGGGCGCAGCATCATCAACTCAGACCTCGTTCTGGAACTGGTGAACCTGCCCAAGACGATGATCGTGGTCGGCGGCGGCGTCATCGGCGTCGAGTACACCTGCATGTTCGCCGCGCTCGGCGTGCGGGTGACGCTGATCGAACGCAGGCCTCGTCTGCTGGAGTTCGCCGACCAGGAGATTATCGAGGCACTCAGCTATCATCTGCGCGACTCGAGAGTAACCATGCGGCTCAATGAAGAGGTCGAGTCGGTGGAAGAGATGCCGGACGGCACCGTGGTCGCGAATCTTGAAAGCAAGAAAAAAGTTCAGGGTGACGCGCTTCTTTACGCCGTAGGACGCCAGGGCAATGTCGACGAGCTGAACCTTGCGGCGGTGGGTGTCGAGTCCGATTCACGCGGGCGCATCCCGGTAGACAAGGACTTTCGAACCAAGGTGCCTACGATCTTCGCAGTAGGCGACGTCATCGGCTTCCCATCGCTGGCCTCGGTGTCGATGGAGCAAGGACGCGTGGCCGCGGCAAGAGCCTTTGGAGACGAGAAGATTCTTTCCAATCCCGGGCTGTACCCCTACGGCATCTATACGATTCCCGAGATCAGTTTTATCGGCAAGACCGAAGAGCAGTTGACCGAAGAAGATGTGCCCTACGAGGTCGGCGTCGCCTACTATCGCGAGATCGCGCGAGGCCAGATCCGCGGCGACACCACAGGGCGTCTCAAGATTATCTTCCATCGCATGACGCATGCCATTCTCGGTGTCCACATTATCGGCGAAGGCGCCAGCGAGCTGCTGCACATCGGTCAGGCCGTGATGGCACTGGGGGGAAAGCTGGATTATTTCGTGGATACGGTATTCAACTATCCAACCCTCGCGGAATGTTATAAAGTTGCGGCTTTCAACGGATTGAACCGCGTGAGTAAGTTCGAATAACAGCGAGTCAGCTTCCGGGATAAGGCAGAGCAGGTCATGGCAAAGGCTATTGGGGTCAATTTATCGGATCGAATCTCGGCTGGGCTGGTGGTGGACCATCAGCTGATCGGCAGGGTGCTGCATTTTCCGGAGAACCGTGAAGAAGACGACGCGCTGGTGGAGCTGCATACCGATGCGCTGGTCGAGGCGATCTGCCAACAGGTCATCAACGTTGCGGGCGGAGCGACGGATATTGCAGCGGTAGGGGTGGCGCTGCCTGGGCTCGTGAAGCAAGGTGTCGTCGAAGAGGCGCCAAATCTGCCGCAGTTGAAAGGCGCGCGCATCGAGGAACTCCTCACCACGCAGCTGCGCAGTCACGGCCTGGAGGCTCAGGTCTCCGTGCTGAACGATGCCGACGGCATGGCTGCGGGGCTCGCCTCGATACACGGCAAGCTGGACCGCATGATCCGGGTCTGGACCCTGGGCGTGGGCATCGGCTACGGACGTTATCCGTTTGCTCCGGGAGTGTGGGAGGGCGGCCACACGGTCGTGACCCTCGACGACAAAGAGCGCTATTGCGGATGCGGCGGCCGCGGCCACATGGAAGGCATTATGGGCCATCGCGCCATGCGTCTGCGCTTTCTCGATATGGAGCCAGAAGAGGTTTTCGAAGCGGCAAAAAATGGCGACCCGCGCTGCCTGGAGTTCAAACACCTGTGGCACCGGGCGCTGGCTGCGGCTTCGACCACGACCATCCACATGTCCGGCCCGGGCAAGATCTTCCTGTCAGGGTTCAACGTGCGCTTCGTCGATCTTCCCATGCTGAAGGACTACATGCAGCAGATGGTCAAGATGAGTCCGCTGCAAAGCTACTCGCTCGAAATTGTCGAGGATACGCCGGAGCTTCGCGTCATCGGTTCGGCTGTGTCGGCGGAACAGGCAGCCTGGCGATAAAGAAAGAGATCTGGCCCGTGATTTACGCGGCAAGATACGACCAGACCTGTTCGGCAGAACGCGCCTTCACCTCTGGCATGCAGGGCAAAAATGGGTACTGCGGCCGCCGACCACGATGCGCTTGATCGGTGTCGAACACACCCGGCACGGCTGGCCGGTTCGGGTGTACACATGGTGGCGCAGCTGGAAGAACCCGGCGACTCCGTCGGCGTCCACGTAGTCGGAGACCGAGGAGCCTCCCAGCTGGATAGCTTCGGTAAGCACCTTGATGAGGGCGATGCGAAGACGCGCGAGTTCGGCACGGGTGAGACGGCCTGCGTGGCGTGCCGGGCGGATTCCGGCGTGGAAAAGGCCCTCATCCGCGTAGATGTTGCCCACCCCGTGCAGTAACGACTGGTTGAGCAGCGCCGCCTTGATCGGAGTTTTGCGTCCGCGAAAGAGCGCGGTGAATTCTTCCAGGCTGATAGTCAAAGGCTCGACACCGGGGCCGGCATAGCGTTCCTCCGCGCCCGAGAGAACGACCACAGAGAGGCGTCCGAAACGGCGAGCGTCCACGAAGCGTAGTTCCTTGCCGCTGCTCAGGCTCAGGATGGCATGGGTGTGCGGCGGAATCGGTGTATCGGGCGTCGAGATCAGCAGGCGGCCGGTCATGCCGAGATGAACGAGGAACTGCGCAGGCTTCCGATTACGGCTGAGGTCAACCACGATGGTCTTACCGACGCGGTGGACGCGTTCGATGCGGCTGCCGGTGAGTGTTTCGGCAATCTGCTCCGGCGGGGACTTGAACGTCTGGGGCTTGTTGCTGGTCCACACCGAGCGAATGGTCTGGCCGTGAATGCGCGTGTGAACGCCATTAGCTACCGTTTCGACTTCAGGAAGTTCAGGCATGGCTGTGTTGCAGTATAGGCGCGGGGCGGGCTATCGACGACTCACCATGGGTTGAATCGACTGCATCAGAGCCGCCTTTGTGCGCGCTTTTTCACAGCAGCGACCTGCAGCGGTAGCGGAGTGATCTAGGGAGCTACCGTGGGAGCGCCGCCTTGTTTCAGATGGTAAAAGCGATCCGCTGTGAGATTCTGAAAAACCTGAGTGGCACCGTTCGGCCAGGAGACCTCGACCTTGTCGATGGTCGCAGCGTCTCCCAATCCAAAGTGCAGCCGCAGATCGTTCTGCGATAGATAACTTCCGCCGCTCCGAACCTCGCCAAGCTGTTGCAGCTTGCCAGTCGTGATGCGAATGCGCGCATTCAACGCCAATCGATTGGCCGGGCTACCCTCGAGTGCAAAGCTGACCCAATGGTGAGCGGGATTGCTCTTTGTCTCAAGAATCATTGGCGCGCCGGTCAGGTTCTCGACGACGACATTGAGGCGGCCCTTGTTGAACAAATCGCCGACAGCCAGTCCGCGACTTACCTGAGGCACAGAAACCGCAGGTCCCGCCTGTGCACTTACATTGATAAATGTCCCATCACGCCGGTTCTGGAAGACCAGCTTCGGTTCCCGATAGGAAAGCCCCGCCTTTGTGTCATCTACTTGCGGATACACGTGTCCGTTCACCAGCACGATATCCAGCCAGCCTGAGTTATCGAGGTCGAGAAATGCGTCGCCCCATCCCACATAAGATTCCGTGGCATGAGCGATGCCAGCAGCATGCGATACGTCGGTGAAGCTCATGGCTCCATCATTGCGGTATAACGTTGCATACTCATTGCTGAAGTGTGAGATCAGGATGCTCATGCGGCCGGTGTTCAGGTAGTCGCCGACAGCAATGCCCATATTGGCCTGTTCCGAACCTTCTTCACTTACTGCGACGCCGCCATCAAGTGCAACATCCTGAAAGTGGCCATTGCCGAGGTTGCGATAGAGATAGTTCGGTCCGCCGTCATTCGCGACTATCAGGTCCAGCTTGCCATCGTTATCGAAGTCGGACCAGACCGCCGTCAAGCCGAAGAACCGATTTGCATCATCGACTCCCGATTGCTTGGCGACCTCAGTAAATGTGCCGTCTCCGCGATTGCGATACAGCGTGTCGGGCGAACCTTTCAGCCCACGGGGGCCGCACTGAACGGCGATCCCCAGATACTCGCAGGTCTTGCGTGAGCCGAACGAAGGCAGATCATTTAAATCAAGATCGACATAGTGGGCGACGAACAGATCGGAGTTGCCGTCTCCGTCATAGTCGCCGAACGCAACGCCTGTCGCCCAGCCGGTGTCTTTATCCAGACCGGCAGCCTTGGTCACATCGGTAAAGGTCCCGTCACCGTTATTGCGGTAGAGGACGACGCCGCCAAAGCAGCTTACGATCAGGTCCGGGCGGCCATCGTTGTTATAGTCGCCTACCGCTGCGCCCATCGCCCAGCAGGGATACCCAACGCCAGCTTTGTCGGTGACATCGGTGAAGGTGCCATCATGATTGTTATGGTAGAGCGCACTTTTGGCCTTCTTGCCGGCCAGGGTCATGGACACACTGGGCGCGTTCGTAAAGTAGATGTCGGGCCAGCCATCGCCATCGTAGTCGATCAGAGCGACTCCCCCGCCCATCGACTCGACGATGTACTTCTGTTCCGGGCTCGACAGGTGCTGGAAGCTGATGCCGGTTGCTGCCGTGATATCGACCAGCTGCGGCACCTTGCCAGGAAGCGCGGTCGGAGCCGCGGGTGGATGTTCAGGCGCAGCTTGCGTTGGTGCGCTTCCCATCTGGGGCGCAGGCGAAATCGCGGACTCGCCACGACAAACCACGCCACAGGAGAGCAGTATGCCCAGGCAGCAAAGGCGCGACAAAAGTCTACGCCGGTTCGCCTTGAACGAAACATCTTGGAGCTCGTGCACTGCCCTTGTTCCTTATTGGTCCGATGCTGCCGGAGGAGTATCGACCTTCATGTCTTTATAGACGGTCCGCAACTTTTCTTTCAGATCTTTGTACTTTTTATATTCCTCGATCTGACGCTTTGCCTCTTCGGGCCGATGCAGCGAACGGTAAACCATGCTCAATCGATAGTGAGCCAGGATACTTCCAGGATCGGCGGCGACCACACTTTCAAGCAGGGGAAGGGCAGCGGCAGGATCGTTCTTTTGACTTGCGACGAAAGCCAAACCCACCTTCGCATCGACATCGCCCGGTGCGATGACCAGTGCCTGCCGGTAGTCCTTTTCCGCCTCATCGAGATTCCCTTTTTCGGCGACGACATCTCCCAGACGAGAGAGCGCTTTTTCATCGAGGGGATTCGACTCCACGGCCAGTCGGTATTCCTGCTCTGCCCCGTCCTTGACCTTCTTCTCGGGGGAGTTGTGCAGCGCCTCCGCCAGTTCGAAGTGAATGCCGGGAAGCCGAGGATCGGTGGCAAGCGCAATGCGGTAGTCGGCGATCGCGCCAGTAAGGTCTCCCGCCCGGCCCAGCTCATGTGCCATGGCCTGGTGCATCTGGCCGGAGTTCGGAGCTGCAATGGACATATCTAACAGCGCCTCTGCCGCGAGGTCGGAGTAGATGCGGTACGCGACATAGAGGATGCGAGCGTCGGTTGGCGCACCCTCGCGCAGGATGGCGACAATCCTGGCTGCCTGGGCGAGGTCGTCGCTGGCTGAGTAAAGCTCAATCAGTTCCAATCCCGCTTCGAGCCGCAGCTTGGGATCTTTGAGCTGCGTAACCACAGCTTCAAGGTCGGTCCGGGCGGCATCCGTCTTGCCGAGATGCCTTTCGCACATGGCCAACAAGGTACGAATTTTCGTGAGAGCAGGCTGTTGATCGACAGCGTTGCGCAGGTGCGGCTCGGCCCCGGCATAGTCGTTCTGGAAGTACAGGAGGACACCAAGATTTCCCTGGGCATTCAGATTTTTCGGATCGATGGCGAGGATGGCGGCGAACTCTTTGGCCGCGAGCTCCGGTCTCTTCTCGGTCAGAAATTCATGTGCTCGTTGCTCATGCATCTGCACCTGCTGAGTTTTCGAGCCACCGTTCGACTGGGCCGCGATCGAACCAAACCCGGCCAGACCCAGCACCACAAGAACGAGACATGCCTTCATCAAACCACCCGACCTTTAGGGCCGATTCTAAGGAAAAAAAATGGGGGATGGCAGGATAGTTCCCTGCCATCCCCGGGTGCAGTTTATCAGAAAGTGATACGCCCACTTAGCTGCATCGTGCGCGAGGGCACTGTGACGCTGTTGATGGTGGAGGTGCCGGTTTGAATGGCACCGTTGAACGCTGAGCAACCAGCTGGAGGTGCCCCGCCGCCCGCTGGTGCTGCCGAAGGACAAAGGGTGAGTTGGTTAGCTGGCAAACCAAAGCTAGCATGGTTGAACACATTGTCCGCATCGGCACGAATCTGCAGACGAACCTGTTCCCAGATGGCAAACGTCTTGCCAAGAGACAAGTTGTCCGTAATAAGCCCGGGCCCATTCAGTTGGTTGCGCCTAGCGTCGCCAAAAGTTCCGGCCGTTGGCTGGGAGAAGGCTGCCTCATTGAACCATTGATGGATGCCTCGCCCTGAGAGCCTCGGATTACCATTCAGGTTTGGGAACCACCTGAAATTGCCGTTGGACTGGGAGTACGAGTTATCCGTTTTCAGGACGGGGGTATAGGGCTGCCCGCTCTGAATCACCATCGTGCTGGAAAGTTGCCAGCCACCGATAACACCATCAAGCAGCATGTTGTTATTCAGAAACTGTCTTCCGTGACCGAAGGGAAGCTGATAGACAATGCTGCCTTTGAATGCATTTCTAACATCGAAGTTAGAACTGCCGTAGTTTGCCGCGGGGTTGTAGGCATTTTGGTAGAACGTGTCGCCGGAGTGACTTCCCCAGCCAGCCGTATCCAGATCATCGAGGAAATGAGCCCACGTGTAGCTGAAGCTATAGTTCAAACCGTGTGAAAGTCGCTGCTGGAGAGTAGCTTGCAACGAATGGTAGTTGGAGATCGCATTCTCTCCAGGTGCCGTCCCCGATACGCCGATCGACTGGAACTGTGGATAAGGCCGCGATTGTTGATCACTAGGTGCGAGCTTAGCTTGAGGCACTTGATTCAGGTCCACCGGGAAGGGCAGATCATGACCATGGCTGGCCACATAAGCGAGCGACGCAACCAGGTTTGCATTTAGCTGGCGTTGTGCTTGAAGGTTCCATTGGTAGGAACCTCCGACTGGCTGATGGTACTGAGCATAGCTCGTATTTTGCCCGTTGTATGCGGTTGGATCGGTAGAAGCTCCGACGTAGGGAAGGTTTGCGCCCGATGATGAGAGAACCACGACCGGCGTAACACCATTCGTCGAGTCGGTTACGTTTCCTTTCGACCCGAATGCTGCGCCCATGACGCCGCCGTTGTAGGTGTCGTTGCTCCAGTTGTACGCGTACAGTCCGAACCCACCGCGTATCGTCGTGTTGGGGTCAAGAAGATAGGCGAACCCAATCCTTGGTAGAACAGTGCTGTAAACGCTGTTTTGAAGGCGTGAACGACCGTTCGCTTTAGTTGTCCCATACCAGATAGCGCCCGGTGTGTTAGTCGCCGTATTTTCTATAGTTGGATCGAAGGAGAGTTCGTTACCCTTAACCTCGCTCCAGCCGGTCTGGATTTGATACCGGAGGCCCAGATTCAGCGTGAGATTTGGACGGATTTTGTAGTCGTCCTGCACAAAGACCTGAGGAAGCTTCAAGCGACCACCGTACTCAGGCGTCTCGTTTGCTTGCCAACTCTGGGATTGTCCCAGCAGGAAGTCTGCATAGGCCGAACCGGAAGAACTGTCCCCCTGGGTCGATTGAGTGTAGATACCGGTATAGCTCATCTGGCCGGCATTCAAATTACCCCAAGCAGTGGAATTGTTCTGGTAGATGAGGAACTCCCCGCCGAAGTGCAGGATGTGCTTCCCGACGATGAGAGTAACAACATCGGATGGGTCGAAGGCATGTTCTTTATAGACAGCGTTCGATTGAGAGCAGAGTACTGTGCTGCCATTGCAACCCTGGTTGAAGCCGTTGATCTGAATATCCGGAAAGTTATCGTATTTTGCAAACTGCCATCCCAGTTTCGCGGGATAGCCTCCGCCCAGTGTCAGGGGAACAAAGAAGTTCAGCTGATTGGTGTATCCCAACCTGAGTTCGTTGGTCATGCGGGGATTGATGGTCCAAACATCCGTGATTTGAGCGTTATTTTTGCTGACGTCATTGCTTTGGCAGCCAATGGGGCAGATGCCGGAGCCAAAACTCTGGCCGGGATTGTCTCCTTCGCTATCCGACATAGTGATCCGATTGCTTGGCGTCACCTGATAATCGGCTCGCCCAAAATATTTTCTGAACGGATTGGACGAGGGCGAGGTGTAGACGTAATTGTTAGGTACGACTCCATTGACAGGCTGGCCGCCGGGGGAGTTGGCTGCAGGGAAAAGTGCCTGAAGGTTTTTGGCGACTGGATCAATCCGCCCCGTGGGAATCTTGTTCCCGTTACCGGGATACTCGTCCTGGAAAGCAGTGCGGTGGACCACACCACCCACGACAGTCGTCGTGGCGGGGTCATAGATCGTAGGTAAGCCCGAGAAGTCTCCGTTCAGAAAGGCGGTCGTGGGAACCGAATAGTAGCCGGGCTGCGTACCACCATGCTGAATCGTTTGATCGTAGTTGAAGTAGAAAAAAAGCTTCTGTTTGAGGATTGGACCGCCAATCGAGCCCCCAAAGTTGTTGTAGCGCAGACGCGGTTTCTGCGCAGCTCCACCGTTGAAGTTATAGGCATATGCATTCAACGCATCATTCTGAAAATATTCGTATGCAGCACCGTGGAAGCTGTCGGTGCCCCCCTTGCTGATTTGGTTGAAGAGAATGCCGCCGACGCCATACTGCGCAGAAAAAGCCGAGGCGCTGACCTGAACCTCCTGGACTGTTTCCTGAGTGAGAATGTCAGAGTTCGCGCTGGCAGGTAGCGTCGTCTCCGCCCCATCCGAAAGCACCGTGCTGAACGGGAGGTTGCCGTTGACCGAGAGCATCGTGCCGTTGGAGGTACCTGTGCCCAACGAGCCCTGCGCGCCCATAGGAGCACCAGATGCTCCGGGGATCAGAATGTCGAAACTCGACCAGTCCTGGCCTACCTGGGGAAGCTCCTGGAGCGTTTCCGCCGTGAGAATGGTGGTCTGTTCGCCGTTTTCTGTTTTCAGCAGCGGGACGTCCGTGTTGACGACGACTTGCTCGGTCACAGCGCCAATGTTCAACACCGCGTTAACGGTTGTGTTACCCACGTTGATGGTGAGCGCGGGGCGAACGAGGCTGGAAAACCCGGCTCTCGAGAAAGTTAGTTTGTAAGTTCCGGCAACGATGGAAGACGTGTCGTACACGCCGGAGTCGTTGGTCGTGAGATCTTTCGAGACACCCGTGTTGACGTTCAAGACGGTTACGGTGGCACCCGGT
>JALYVA010000083.1 GCA_030853485.1 Acidobacteriota bacterium | reverse complement strand
AATCGGAACCTCTCCGCATGCTCCGGCTTCGTACACACCAGCACCCCGCCCAGCCCATCCGAGTGCCCATTCAAAAACTTCGTCGTCGAATGCATCACAATGTCCGCGCCCAGCCCAATCGGCTGCTGCAGATACGGCGACAGAAACGTATTGTCCACACTCAACTCCACACCCTTCGCATGAGCGATTTTCGCCACCGCGGCAATATCGGTCAGCGACATCATCGGATTGGTCGGCGTCTCGATATGCACCAGCCGCGTCTCCGGCCGAATCGCCGCCGCCACATTCTCCGCCTTACTCGTATCGACATAGGTAAACGTCAGCCCATAGTTCGTCAGCACTTTATCGAACAGCCGCCCCGTCCCCCCATACACATTGTCCGAGCACACCACATGATCGCCCGTCTTCATCATCGTGCACAGCGCCGTAATCGCCGCCATCCCGCTCGCGAACACATGCGCGCTCGTCCCTCCTTCCAGCGAACACAAGCTCTCCTCCAGCGCATCTCTGGTCGGATTGGTCAGCCGAGCATATTCATGCCCCTTGTTCTTCCCAATCTCCTCCTGCTGATACGTCGAGGTCAGATAAATCGGCACATTCACCGCTCCCGTCAGCGCATCGGAAGCCTGCCCATCATGAATCGCCCGCGTCGCAAATCCCATCTTCTTCCCGTCAGCCACAACACTCCTCCGCTTTCTCGTCCCCGCCTCTAATCCAGCAGCCCCTTCGACAAATACCGCTCCGCCGAGTCCGGAATAATCGTCACCACCCGCTTTCCCGGCCCAAGCTCCCGCGCCACCTGCATCGCCGCGCACACCATCGCCCCCGCACTCGATCCCGCAAACACGCCCTCCTCCGCCGCCAGGCGTTTCACCATCCCCATCGCCGGCTCATCGGTCACCTTGATCACGCGGTCGCACACCGTCCGGTCGAACGTCGCCGGAATAAACGAAACCCCAATCCCTTCCACCTGCCGAGGTCCAGGCTCGCCCCCTTCGAGCACACTCCCCTGCGGCTCCACCGCCACCGTCAGCGTCCCCGTCCCCTTCTTCTTGAAAAATCGCGCCAGCCCCGTAAACGTTCCCGCCGACCCCACCCCCAACACGATCGCATCCACCCGTCCTCCCATCTGCTCCCAGATCTCCACCGCTGTCGTCTCTTCATGAAAGTCCGGATTCGCCGGGTTCTCAAACTGCAGCGCCGCAAACGCCCCCGGCGTCTCCTTCTCAAACTGCAGCGTCCGGCGAATCGCCCCCGCCATCCCTTCCCCTTCCGGCGTCCGCACCACCGTCGCGCCCAGCCCCCGCATCAGCTTGCACTTTTCTTCGGCGAACTGCTCCGGCACATACAGCATCACCTTGTACCCGCGATTCACCCCGATCAGCGCCAGCCCCACGCCCGTATTGCCTGCCGTCGCCTCTACAATCGTGTCCCCCGGCTTCAGCACCCCACGCCGTTCCGCGTCGAGCACCATACCCAGCGCCGCCCGGTCCTTCACACTTCCACCCGGATTCAAATACTCCAGCTTCGCCCAAATCTCAGCCGACCCGCCCACCGAGCCGCCAGCCGAGCCCTCAGCCCCACCTTCCGCCTCATTCGCCCGCTCCAGCCGCCGCAATCGCAGCATCGGCGTCTGCCCCACCAGATCCAGAATACTTTCGGCTACCCGCATCACATCCAGCCTCTCTCATCGCTCACACTGCCGCCTACTGCTTACCCGGTCTGCCTGCACTTTGCACAATCCCCTGCTCCGCCGCTCCACTCACCTTCGGGAAGTACCCCGTCCGCGTGCGCACCGAAAGCCTTCCAAATCCTTTCCCCTTCGCCTCCACATGCACCTGCCGATACCCACCCAGCGCCGGCGACTTGGTCGAGTGATACGCAATCGTGTACTGCGTCCGGATATCCTCGGCCACCTCCCCCGCAATCGCATCCACCTCGTTCAACGATCGCGGAAAATAAGCCGCACCTCCCGTCTCCTCCGCCAGCGTCTCCAGCACACGCCGTGCATGCCGCGACTCGCGCTTATCCGTATCCTGCCCAAACAGCAGCCCAACACAATAAATCACCGGCCCATCCAAGTCCTGGATCCGGCGAATCGTCTGCTCCAGCGTCGCCGTCGAAGCATTATCCTCTCCATCCGTAATCACCAGCAGCACCTGCTTCGGACGCTTCGCATTCTTGTTCAGGTAGTCCGCCGAAGCCACCAGCGCATCGTACAACGCCGTCCCGCCGCTCGACTTCACATACCCCAGCCCCTGCTGCAGCTTGTCGATGCTGTTGGTAAAGTCCTGGTCGATAAACGCCTCCCACGAAAAGTCCACCAGGAACTCTTCATCCTCCGGGTTCGACAACTTCACAAAGTCCACCGAAGCCTTATCCACCGCCTCCCGCTTGTCATACATCGAACCCGAGCTGTCGATCAACAACCCAAGCGAAACCGGCAGGTCCTCATGCCGGAATCCCGCAATCGTCTGCGGTACGCCATCCTCATACACATGAAAATCTTCTTTCCCCAGCGTCTGTATCGCCCTTCCGCTGCCGTCGAGCACCGTCGCGTTCAGCCGCACCTCAAAGGCCTGCTCGCGCAGCGTATATTTTCCGTTTTCCTTTGAGATGTTCGGCTGCTGCCCCACCCCCTGCGGCGTTCCCGTCTCACTCGCCGCCGGAGCATCCACATCGGGCGAAGCGACCGGATCGCGGTCCACCGTCAACGAAGGCTGCTGCTGTGCTTGTCCTGCGTGGCGCTCTGCGGAGGACGGAGTCGCAGGCTGCTGAGCCCCTCCGCTCGCCGCGCCCGCCACCGCCATCAGCATCCACCCAGCCACCGCCGTACACGGCCAAAACGCTCTACTGCGAAGGTGCATAGTACCCCTGGCGATTGTGTACCGTCAGCGCAGGCAGGCCCGGCGGAGGCACCAATCGTATCTTCAATTTACGCCAGTTTCCATCCTGCTTCACCTCCGACGGCCGATACCCGATCACATATTCATTACGCAACTCCGCGCTGATCCGCGCCGCAATGTCCCCCAGGTCCCCCACATCCGACACCCGAAACATTCTGCCTCCCGTCATCTCACACACATCGGTCAAAAGCATAGGCCCCAGCTGCTCCTCGGCCGTCGGCGCGTACTGGTCGAAGATCCCGATCGAATAAATCTGCAGATCGCTTTCCCGCACTACGCGCCGCAGTTCGCCTTCCGTATAACGGCTCCGGTTGTCTCCGCCATCCGAAATGATCAGCAGCGCCTTGCGGTCGTACTTGCCTTCCTTCAGCTTGTTCACTCCCAGGTAAATCGCATCGATCAGCGCCGTCCGGTTCTGCGGCTTCAACATCACCATCCGGGCCTCCACGTCATCCACCTCCGACGTGTAGTCCACAATCACCGCCGGCCGATCGTTGAAACCCACCACAAAGAATTCATCCTGCGGGTTCGACGTCCGCAAAAACTCGCTCAGCGCCTTGCGCGCCTTCATAAACTTCGACGACATGCTCCCGCTCAGGTCGAAGATAATCCCAATCGTGATCGGCGCATCCTGCGTCGAAAAACTTTTGATCACCTGCCCCACATTGTTATCGAACACCTGGAAGTTCTCGCGATCGAGCCCCGTCACCAGGCGGTTCATCGGGTCGGTCACCGTCGCCGGAACCAGCACCAGGTTCACATCCACCCGAATGCGCGAGTCCCGCCGGTGCGCCGCCCCCAGATCGGCCGCCTTGTCCGCACCCACAATCACAGGCTTCAACTGTTCGGGCGTCTTAGGCGGCGGCGGTGGAGCCTGCGTATGCACCTGCCCCAAAGGGTTCTCCTGCGCCCCGCATGACCCGCCTGCCCACATCCCGCAAAGCATCACCGCCACCGCAAACAGCGGCAGCCTGCCCCCAAACCCTCGAGCGTTCCCGCAACCCCTTCTCCGCATCATGTTGCACACCCGCAGCCCATCCCGTTCACGTCCAGCAGGTAATAACAGGCCGGACCGCCTGCCATATTTAGACGCAAACGACGTGCTCAAGATCATAGCCCCGAAAACCGGCATCTCCAAAATGCCAGACCTTCCGACCCCGGACACAGTCCACGTTCCCTAACCCCTTGTTCCCTGACCTGCAGGTTACGCCTTTTTGGTTGTCCTCCCCGCAGGGGATCTGCGTCTGTCTTTGCTCATCCTGTCCCCCCATCATCGCCATCCCCAAGACAAAAAGGTGTCATCCTGAGCGAAGTCTCTCGCAGTCTCATCGCGAGAGGCGCAGTCGAAGGACCTGCATTTGTCTTTGCCTTGCCTTTTTAGTTGTCATCCCCGCAGGGGATCTGCGTATGTCTTTGCTCATCCTGTCCCCCCAACATCGCCATCCCCAGGACAAAAAAGTGTCATCCTGAGCGAAGCCTCTCGCAGTTTCATCGCGAGAGGCGCAGTCGAAGGACCTGCATTTGTCTTTCGACTTTGCCTTTGC
>JALYVA010000048.1 GCA_030853485.1 Acidobacteriota bacterium | reverse complement strand
GATCCAGCCCGGCCAGATCCAACCCGGCCAGATCCAGCCCGGCCAGATCCAGCCCGGCCGGATCCCGCCAGGCCGGACCCCGCCAAGGCCGGCCCTGCCCCACCCTCCGACGACAAGCACCGCAACGACTTCGTCGAGAGCGCCTTCGCCGACGCCCTCGCCATCTACCAGCTCTCCCTCGCCGTCGACTTCGACTACTCCGAGCTCCGCGAACGCGAGTACCCCCTCCTCGCACCCTCCGCCCTCGCCGACCGCCTCCGCCTCATGGCCCGCCTCTTCCCCCCCAACCCCGGCTACGACTTCTCCATCCGGTACCGCCGCCGCGCTTAGCCCAAATTACCTTTAGGGAGACTCTGATTAAGTTCTTCCTTTCCACCGTCTGATGTTTTAGGTTTGCCTTCATCGAGGTGGAGCGATGGTTCATCAGGCGACGTTTGCGATGGCGGCGGGGTTCGAGAAGCACCAGAAGCGTACGCGGCGGGCGGAGTTTCTTTTGCAGATGGATATTGTCGTTCCATGGCGCGATCTGGTTGAGGAGATCGAGCCGTTCTACCCGAAGGCGGGCAACGGTCGTCCGCCTGTGGGTCTTGAACGGATGCTGCGGATGTATTTTCTGCAGGCCTGGTTCAACCTGTCCGATCCGGCTGTGGAAGAGGCGCTGTATGAGTCGCTGAGCATGCGTGCGTTCGTGGGCATCGATCTGGGCCGGGAGCCGGTTCCGGATGAGACGACGGTGTGCAAGTTCCGCCATCTGCTGGAGCGGCACGGGCTGGGCGCGAGGATTTTCGCGCGCGTGAACGGGTATCTGGATCGGCATGGGCTGAAGATCGGCACGGGCACGATCGTGGACGCGACGATTCTGGCGGCACCGAGCTCGACCAAGAACAAGAGCGGCCAGCGCGACCCGGAGATGCACCAAACGCGCAAGGGCAACGAGTGGCACTTCGGCATGAAGGCGCACGTGGGCGTGGACGCGGACACGAAGCTGGTGCACACGGTAGCGGCAACGGCGGCCAACGTGGCCGACCCCAAGATGCTGAGCGAGTTGCTGCATGGCGAGGAGACCGCGGTGTGGGGCGACCAGGCCTACCAGGGCCAGGCGGCGGTGCTCGCCGAGCATGCTCCCGAGGCCGAGGACCGCATCTGCCGGCGCTGGCGGTCGAAGCTGCAGGTGTGGCCCGAGCAGCGCGAACGAAACCGGCTCTACAGCAAGGTGCGCTCGCGGGTGGAGCATGTGTTCGGCATACTGAAGCTGCGCTTCGGCTTCGCGAAGGTGCGCTATCGCGGACTGGCCAAGAACCTGCACCGGCTCCAGGTCAGCTTCGCGCTGGTCAATCTCGTCACAGCGCAGAAACACCTCGCACCGGCCGGGCAGTAGTGTGTCTTCAAGACGAAAAACCCCCTTATTCAGAGCCAAAGAAGCCCAACACAACCCCCAAAAAGCAAAACCACGGCACAACCCGCAAAATGAAGGCCTTGATCAGACCTTCCCTAAAGCAAATTACCCGTTGCTGTGGAGTCGATGCACTTGTGCAGAGCCGTTTTCATCGAGAGAAAACGGCGTCGATGCCTAAGCCTCGCTAGACACCTACAGGTAATTAGCTTGAAGTGGAGCGATGTTGCGCGAGGGCTTCCCGGCGGATGGTTCGGAGGGTGGGGAGCAGGTCGCCGAGGGCGGTGGGGATGGCGTCAGGCGTGCCGAGGGAGAAGTAGGCGTTGCGGAAGAGTTGGTAGAGCTTTTCTACGCGGGCGACTTCGGTGGGTTGGGGCTCAAAGGTGACGAAGGGCGGACAGAGTGCGTTCTGCGCGTCTTCGACGGTGGCGAAGTCTCCGGCGGCGAGGAAGGCGAAGATGACCGAGCCTAGGCTGGTGACGTCGCCGGTGGTTACCAGGACAGGTTTGTTCAAGACGTTCGCGTAGACCTGGTTGAGTGTGGCGCTGCGCTTGGGAATGCCGCCTCCATTGATGACGCGGTGGATCTGGGTGCCGTTGGCCTCCATGCGTTCGAGGATGATGCGGGTGTGCATGGCGGTGCCTTCGACGGCGGAGAAGAACTCGTCCGCGGCGGTGTGGGTGAGGTTCCAGCCGAAGGTGACGCCGCCGAGCGCAGCGTTGACGAGGACGGTGCGGTCGCCGTTGTCCCAGGTGAGGCGCAGCAAGCCAGACTGGCCGGCGAGGTAGTGCTCTGTGGCCTTGGAGAGATCGGCGACTGAGGACCTGGCGCGTGTGGCGATGGCGCTGAAGATGTCGCCGACGGCAGAGAGCCCGGCCTCAACGCCCACCTGATCGGGGTACACGGAGCCCGGGACCACGCCGCATACGCCGGGGATGAGGTTCTGCTTGTCAGTGATGCCGATGATGCAGGTGGAGGTGCCGATGACATTGACGACGTCGCCGAGGCGGATATTGGCGCCGACCGCGTCCCAGTGGGCGTCGAAGGCGCCTACGGGGATGGGGATGCCGGGGGCGAAGCCAAGCTTGCCAGCCCACTCGCGGGTGAGGTGGCCGGCGATAGCGTCGGAGGTGGCATAGCGGCCGCCAAGCTTCTCGCGCACACCGGCTAGCAGCGGATCGATGCTGACAAGGAATTCCTCTGGAGGGAGGCCGCCCCAGCGCTGGTTCCACATCCACTTGTGGCCCATGGCGCAGATGCTGCGGGGTACATCCGCGGGGTCGGTGATACCGCAGAGCGTAGCCGCGACCATGTCGCAGTGTTCCAGAG
>JALYVA010000126.1 GCA_030853485.1 Acidobacteriota bacterium | reverse complement strand
TTTTCAGAATCCCATTCGAACAACAAACCACCCAGCAGGAACACATCATGCCGCGGGCCGCGTACCCATTTCATCCTGCTCTCGCGCCCGTTCTCCTGCCCAACACACGTTCCACACAGAATAGCCTTTGGATAAATACGCTGCTACCCATCTCTGCATCCTAAAGAGCACCATGAACAAGCTCAAAGTTTCCCGCCACGCCGCACAGATCGCCACCGGCCTCGTCGCCGCCGCTGCCGTCTACGCCGTCAAGCACCGACCCGCAAAGCCTCGCCCGCGCAAGGTCGTCCTCATCACAGGCGGTTCCCGCGGCCTCGGTTTCTCGCTCGCCGAACGCTACGCCCGCTCCGGCGCCCTCCTCATCCTCGCCGCACGCAATCCAGACGAACTCTCCCACGCCCGTGAGACCCTCCTCTCCCGCGGCGCCATCCAGTCACCCGAAGACGTCCTGCTCCTCCCCGCCGACCTCACCGACGCCGCCCAGGCCACCTCCCTCATCGAACACGCCATCAGCCACTTCGGCCACATCGACATCCTCATCAACAACGCCGGCATCATTGAGGTCGGCCCCGTCGAAAACCAGCCCTCCGCCGCCTACCGCCGCGCCATGGACACCAACTTCTTCGCCGCGCTCCACACCACCCACGCCGCCCTCCCGCACCTGCTCCACCACAGGCGCAATCGAGGCGACGCAGCCATCGTCAACATCGCCAGCATCGGAGGCAAGTTCGCCGTGCCCCACCTGCTCCCTTACGTCGCCAGCAAGTTCGCGCTCGTCGGCTTCTCCCAGGGGCTCCACGCCGAACTCCGCCACAAAGGCATCCGCGTCACCACCGTCTGCCCGGGCCTGATGCGCACCGGAGGTGAAAACCACGCCCACTTTACGGGCCAGGTTAAAAAAGAGCAGCGCTGGTTCAACCTCTCCGCCAAAACTCCGATCCTTGCCGCCTCCGCCTCCCACGCCGCCAACCGCATCTACCACGCAGTCGCCGCTGGCCGCGCCGAGATCACCATCACCCCACAAGCCTGGCTCGCCGCACGCATCGCCGGTCTCGCCCCCGAAACCACGCAGTACGTCTCCAGCCTGGTCAACCATTTCCTGCTCCCCGCACCCGCTCTCGACCTCCAGCTCGACTTCCCTTTTCCCGCTCCGGCGCACACTCCCATTGACCCCACCGCTCCACCCGATACCCCGCACCCCGCATAATCACGGCCGTTCCAGTCGCAGTTGGCTTTCTTCCTATCATCCCAATAGGAAATTCCCAGAAGAGATCTGCATAGGGGATCTGCTGTTGTCTTCGGCACTTGTTGTCGCCAAGCCAAAAGTTGATGTCATCTGGCACAGATCGCTCTTGCGATTGTCTATTTCACGCGTCATCCTGGCAGGAGCGATGGAAAGGACTCCCCCAAGCGGTATCCATCGCACATCGGCACGCGAGATGAGACACTGGCCGGATGCAAACGAAGGCCCTGATGACTTGTAGTGCAATCGCGATGTTTGTATTTGGCATTTCTTTGACCTTCGCTCCCCGCGAACTGCTCTCATATACCGGCAGTACCGCTCAGCCATTAACCTTGGTAATTGTTCAGGCCGCCGGCGCCTTGTACCTCGGTTTTGCGATGCTGAACTGGATGGCCAAGGACAACCTCATCGGAGGAATCTACAGTCGTCCGGTTGCCTTGGGAAATCTCGTCCATTTCTTTATGGTTGCGATCACCATCATCAAGACAGTCATTGCAGGTCACCATGAAGCTGCTGTATTCGTCGTCGCATTCCTGTATTGCCTGTTCGCTGTGTTGTTTGCGCTTGTAGTCTTCGGAAGCCCCTCCAGGCACGCCCGAGCCTAGACAGAGGATTCCGCGTACTGCAATCCCCAACACTACACCGCCGAGAACAGCCCGTCCCGCGGATCCTCCGGATTCAGCTTCGCCAGCTCCCGCAAAATCTCCTTCGAGCGCTCATCCTGCACCTTTGGCACCACGATCTTCACCTCCACAATCTGATCGCCCCGCGTGCCTTCCTTCGCCGCCGAAGCTACGCCCTTCTCCCGCAGCCGGAGCTTCTGACCTGTCTGCGTCCCCGGCGGAATCTTCAACTGAGTCCGCCCTCCGCCTTCATGCGTGTCGATCGTAGGCACCTCGATCTTCGCCCCCAGCGCCGCTTCGGTCATCGTCACCGGCACCGTGACATAGATATCATCGCCCGTGCGCGTAAACGCCGCATGCGTTCCCGCCTTGATAATCAGGAAGAGATCGCCTGCAGCCCCCCCGTGCATCCCCGCATTTCCCTTCCCTGCCAGCCGAATCCTTTGCCCGTCCCGCGTCCCCGGCTTGATGCGAAACTCCAGCTGCTCGCGTTTGGTCACCAACCCTTCCCCATCGCAGGTTGGGCACGCGTTTTGCACCTTGCCTGTGCCGCCGCACCGCGGGCATTGGATGTTGAACTTCATCCGCCCGCCCATCTGCGTCACCTGCCCCGTCCCATGGCACTCCGGGCACTCCCGGCTGCCGCCCGTGGTCGATTTGCCCTTGCACGTCGGACAGATCTCCTGCCGCTGAATCTCCAGCCGCGTCACCCCTCCGCGCACCGCCGTCCAGAAGTCCACACTCACCTGGTACTCAAGATCGGTCCCCGGCTGTGGCCCACGCGCGCCCCCCTTCTGCCCGCCGGTGAACATCCCGCTGAAGATGTCGCGAAAACTCCCGCCAAACCCTCCGGCTTCCTCCTGCTGCTGATGTGCCCCGCCACGCCCTGCCTGGAAATCCGAAAAATCGAATCCCCCAAAGTCGAACGGCACCTCCTGCCCCCCGCGCGGCCTCGCCTGCCCCGCGCCAGCGTCAGGCGCACCGCCGCCATACCCCCCGCGCGCAGCAGCCTCAGCCGCCGCCGGGTCGATGTTGTCCGAGTAGAACCCAAGCTGGTCGTAGATCTTCCGCTTCTTCTCATCGCTCAGCACATCGTTGGCTTCCGAGATCTCCTTGAACTTCTCCTCAGCCTTCTTGTCATTCGGATTCACGTCAGGATGATACTTGCGCGCGGCCTTGCGAAACGCCTTGCGAATCTCCTCCGCAGTCGCCGCCTTCTTCACGCCCAGCGTGCCGTAATAGTCTTTCGTCTGTGTCGCCATACCTGTCCTCTACGCCGCCGCAATTGCCTTCAAAGCACCCGTCTTTTTATCTTGTGGGGCCGGCTTCACGCTTTCACGGATGATGCGATCTTTGGCGTCCCGTGCGGCCTCGAGATCATAATGACTCTGAATATTCATCCAAAACTCCGGCGTCATCCGAAAATACCTCGCCAGCCGCAGCGCTGTATCCGCCGAAATTCCACGACGCTCGTTCACAATCTCAGAGATCCTCGTCACCGGAACTCGAATAGCCAGCGCCAGCGCATTCGCGCTAAGTCCCATCGGCACAAGAAATTCTTCCCGCAGCAGCTCTCCCGGATGAATGGGAGGCAATCGATACTGGGGAGTTCGCGGAATGCTCTTCCGAGCGCGACCTCCGTTTTCCGTCTTAGTGTTAATCCGCGATTTCGATCTCGTGAGCATAAGGCTCCTCCCAGATAAAACACACTCGATATTGATCATTAATGCGCATGCTATGTTGTCCTTTGCGATCGCCTCGCAACGCTTCCAACCGGTTGCCCGGTGGATGAGTCAAATCGGAGAGGAGACGAGCTCCATGAAGCATCAGCAACTTCCTGGAAATTGCTTTTTGCAGCGATCCGTACAGGCGGCTTGGCTGCCGATGGAATATCTTCTCTGCTTCACCATCCGCGAAGCTTTCAATCATGCTTTCAGCGTATCACGTTCAACGTTATACGCCTCCCGTTCAGCCGGCCTGGCACTCGGGACACCAGAACAGATTCCTCCCCGCCATCACCTTCGTCATCACCTTCCCGCAGCACGCCAGGCACGGCCTTCCCTGCCGCCGATACACATAGTGCGCCTCTTCCTTCAACACCTTACCGCCCTTATGCGGACGGTCCGCAGCCCTGGTGGTCACAATGCGCCGGTCCACCATGCCCGCCTTCATCAGAACCACCGCTTCCTTCCATATCGACCGCAGCGTGCTCTCCTCTACCTCACAGCCCGGAGTAAACGGACTCAGCCGTGCCCGAAACAGCAGCTCCGCGCGATAAATATTCCCGATCCCAGCCACCACATCCTGCTCCATCAGCAACAGTCCAATTGCCTTCCTGCTCTTTCTCACTCTCGCAATCATCTTCTCCGGCCCGTCCCCCTTCAGCGGATCCGGTCCCAGCCGCTGCAACAGCTTGTCCCACTTCTCCTGCGTGTAGATCGAGCAGTCCGTCGGCCCGCGCAGCTCCACCCACGCCACCTTCTCCGCCGCGATATGCCCCGCTCCATCGTCATCCGAATACCACGCATGCCGCTTACTCACACCCGGAGCCGCCGGCCTCTTCACCGCAGCCTCGTTCCACATCCGCAGCCGGAGCGCCCCGCGCACCTCCGCCAGCGGTCCCGACCCCTCCGTAAAATCTCCTTGCAGTCCCAGATGCACATGCAGTATCCGGTCTCTTCCAAAGTCGTAGCCCAGATGCTTACCCACCGCCATCACACGCTGCAGCTTGCGTCCATCGATCACATCCGAATCCGTAAATCGACCCTGCGGCCCATCCACCCGCACCCGCTTGCCCACAAACGCAGCCGTATGCCGCAGCTCCCAACGATGGATCTCATTGCCTTCAGGCATCGTCCTTCAACCTCGTTCTCGTGTCTGGCTCCTCAGGCAACTCAACCGGTTCCAGGCTCTTTCCCGTTCTCCAAACATCCACACCTCCCATGCTATCCTCCCTAAGTAAAGCCATGATTCCTGTTGCGGAATCCACTTCTATTGAGGGAAATGCGTGGCTGGAACCGCTGCTGGATTTTATCGGCCTGAACTCGACGTCCTCCGCTTCCTCGCCTTTCTCCTGGTTTTCTTTTTTCACGGCGTCCACACCGCCAGCGGACCTCTTGATACCTTTCGAATCGCGGGCGCCCTCGGTGTCTGCCTTTTTTTTCTGCTCAGTTCCTACCTCATTACCGAGCTGCTGGAACGAGAGAAGAGACAGTCCGGAGCCATTCACCTCAAGGCCTTCTACATCCGGCGTGGACTCCGCATCTGGCCCCTCTACCTCACCGTTCTGGTCTTTGACTATCTCCTGCAGCGGCACCTGCATCCCGGCACCTTCACCACCTCACGCCTGCTCGCCTTTCTCTTTGCCGCCGGCAACTGGTACGACGCACGTTACGGGTTCATCAACACTTTCTCCATGGTGCTCTGGAGCATTCCCGTGGAGGAGCAGTTCTATATCCTCTGGCCCTCTGCCCGAAAATATCTTCATCGCTCCGGCGCCATCCTCTTCTCGCTTGCCATGTTTGCCGCCTCCTATGTCGCCCTGGCTTACCTCTGTCGCACCGGCGCTCGTGTCTCGACCGCAATCTGGGCTAACAGCTTCGTACAATTCCAATTCTTCAGCAGCGGAGCCTTGCTTGCACTCACCCTGCGCGGCCGAATCCCGAAGCTCCACCCATTACTGCGCCTACTTCTTTTCTTCATCGGACTCGGCTTGCTGGGTGCCGCTCAGCAGTTCTTCCAGATCAAGGACGAAGCCGCCATCGGCAGGTTTCACCTCGTCGCACCCGCCTACCTGATCGCAAATTTTGGCTGCATTCTCCTGCTTCTCAGCTTCCTCGGAGAGGCCCGGCTGGGAAATCTGCGACCTCTGGTGTATCTCGGGAAAATCTCTTTCGGTCTCTACGTCTTCCACTGGGCTATGTTGCGCGCCGCGGTCCACATCCTGCCGTTTCTTCTCCGTGGCCACCAAATCGCAAGGACGACGGCGAATGCACTCGAACTCGCACTCGCCTTCGTCCTCACCGTCCTGCTTGCTTCGCTCTCTTACCGCTTCTTCGAAGCGCCCATTCTCCGCTACAAAAAGCGCTTCGAGTTCATCCGAACCCGCGCAGTCTGACCGCTCAATTCCATACCTGCCGCGCTTCGATCGGCTCGATCGAAAACATCTGATCCGGCTCCATCTGCTGCATGCGCTGCATGAACTGCACCGCCTCTTCTCGCGTGTCGAACATCATCCGGTTATACAGCCGGCCCGCGCGAACCTGGTCACATCTCCACATCGTCTCGGTCATGGTATTTCCTCCAGGCAGTCGATTGAGTTCCAGGTGGTCTGAGTTCCAGGTGGTCTGAGTTCCAGGTGGTCTATCCAAATCACGTCCGCGTACTGATCTTCCCCTTCTGTCCTTTTGCCTCTGGTCACTGCAACACCTTCCCCAGGGAATAGACGCACTCTACACGCCATCGCCTCAAAGCACCTTCGTTAAAAATGAGGGGGCACCCGAACAGGATCACCCCTCATCTTTCTTACGTTCGTTCTATGCGCCCGGATTACACTTACTTCTTTTCATCGACGTCCACGTACTCGGCATCAATCACGCCTTCATCTTTCTTCGGCTCCTCCGTAGTACCTTCGGCCGCCGTCGCGCCATCGGCATGTGCATTCGCCGCCGCAGCTTTGTACATCGCCTCCGCCAGCTTGTGGCTCACGGTGGTCAGACGATCCTTAGCTGCATTCAGCTCAGACGCACTCGGACTTCCCGCCAACGTTGTCTTCGCCTCGGTCAACGCCGTCTCGACCTCAGCCTTGTCCGAGCCCTGCACCTTGTCGCCCGCATCTTTCAACATCTTTTCGATGTTGTAGACCAGCGAATCCAGCCCATTGCGCGCCTCAACCGCATCGCGCTGCTCTTTATCTTCCGACGCATGCGCCTCGGCATCCTTCGCCATCCGCTCCACTTCTTCCTTGCTCAGGCCCGACGAGCTGGTAATCGTAATCTTCTGATCTTTGCCCGTAGCGTTGTCCTTGGCCGTCACATTCAGAATGCCGTTCGCGTCGATATCGAAGGTCACCTCGATCTGCGGCACGCCGCGTGGAGCCGGAGGAATCCCCGAAAGCTTGAACTTGCCCAGCGTCCGGTTCTGCGCCGCCATCGGCCTCTCGCCTTGCAGCACATGCACCTCAACCTCGGTCTGCGAGTCCGCCGCCGTCGAAAACGTCTCCGTCTTCTTGGTCGGAATCGTCGTATTCCGGTTGATCATCGCCGTCGCCACACCGCCCATCGTCTCAATCGACAAGGTCAGCGGAGTCACGTCGAGCAGAAGCAGGTCCTTCACCTCGCCCGCCAGCACGCCAGCCTGTACCGCCGCTCCAATCGCCACCACCTCATCCGGGTTCACGCCCTTGTGCGGCTCCTTGCCGAACAGGTCCTTCACCAGCTGCTGGATCTTCGGCATACGCGTCTGACCGCCAACCAGCACGACCTCGTCGATCTTCGACGCATCCACACCGGCATCCTTCATCGCCTGCTTCGACGGCCCGATCGAACGCTGCAGCAGGTCATCGACCAGCGACTCCAGCTTGGCGCGTGTCAGGTTGCGAACCAGGTGCTTCGGTCCGCTCGCGTCGGCCGTTATAAACGGCAGGTTGATCTCCGACTCCTGCGCCGTCGACAGCTCGATCTTCGCCTTCTCGGCCGCATCCTTCAGCCGCTGCAACGCCATCTCATTGCCCTTCGCATGCAGGTCCAGACCAGTGTCCGACTTGAACTCCCCAATCAGCCAATCCACGATGCGCTGGTCCAGATTGTCGCCGCCCAGGTGCGTATCGCCGTTGGTCGACTTCACCTCGATTACACCTTCGCCGACCTCTAGAATCGAGATATCGAACGTACCGCCGCCGAAGTCGTAGACCGCAATCGTCTCGTCCTTCTTTTTGTCCAGCCCATAGGCCAGCGCAGCCGCCGTCGGCTCGTTCACAATGCGCTTCACCTCAAGCCCGGCAATCTTGCCTGCATCCTTGGTCGCCTGCCGCTGCGCATCGTTGAAGTACGCCGGAACCGTAATCACAGCCTCGGTCACGGAAGTCCCAAGATAATCCTCGGCCGCCTTCTTCAACTTCTGCAGAATCATCGCCGAGATCTCAGGCGGCGTGTAGTCCTTGCCCTGCGCCACGACAACGATATTGTCGCCCTTGGCCACCACCTTGTACGGCACCATCTTCAGCTCATCGCCCACTTCGTTCAGACGACGACCCATGAACCGCTTGATCGAATAAATCGTATTCTCCGGGTTCGTAATCGCCTGACGCTTGGCCACCTGGCCCACCAGACGCTCCCCGCTCTTGGTAAAGGCCACCACCGAAGGCGTCGTCCGCCCACCCTCTTCGTTGGGAATCACCTTGGGCTCGCCGCCTTCCATCACCGCCACGCACGAGTTCGTCGTTCCCAGGTCGATTCCAATAATCTTCGCCATCTCAATCCCCATTTCCGGGCGCACAGCCCACCAGCATTTCGCGTCTATTCAAGAATCTCACTTGAGTCACTTACTGTCAAGTATTCTGATGCACATTGCCTCTATCAAGATCCATTTATTCCCTGACCCACCCCCATCGCACTCCCCGGCCGGCACCATCGTACTTTGCTTCCCCTCCCGGCTTCGCCTCTGCCGCTGCCTCTCCACCTCCCCGATGCCGTTGCGCTTGCCTTCTGGTTGTCATCCCCGAAGGGGATCTGCTGTTGTACCTCCCCGTTCCCGGCCGGTTCACCCCATTCGGCAAACCAGCGTCGCGATCGCCAACGGCCTGACGCATCCCTGCAGGAAAATTCGTAAAACTCATCCCCTCCCGCCTCTACCCGATAAACACCACATCCCGGTGGAAGAATCCCCCGAAGGTGGCATTGTCGTTCTGGATGCCCCGCCATACGCTTCCTTCAGTCTGCATCGCCTGGAGCCCCGCTCATGTCCTCTCTGCCAGCCTCTCGCACCGCCCGCCGCCTGCTGAAAATCGCCTCCCTCGGACTCGCCGGTCTCCTCGCCGGACTCCTCACCGGATGCACCCAACACAACACCGTCGCCGCAAACTCCTCCCTCCGCAGCTCTGGCTTTTCCTCCGCCTCCACCGACAACCTCTCACCCCTCAGCGAAAGTCTCGACGCCCATCGAATACCCTCCCTCCGCCACCCACCCTCAACCCGCCGCCTCGAATATGGTTCCGTCCCTTCCAGCCATCCCCAACTGATGCCTGTATACCGAACTCGCTCCTAGCAGGCTCTGCCGCACAGACGGAAGAGACCGCCCTCGCTCACTTCCGTAGTAATCTATTCCATACTCTGGAAGAGCGAATGGGGCCGATTGAACTACACGTTGCTTTGGAAGCCGCGCAAACTTGCCGCGTCACTGCGGAACAAGCTGACCCACAAGGCTGGCATAAGACAGGCCATCAAGTTTTCGGAACAAAGATTTGCCTCCGATCCAAATTACCGGCTGGACCTAGTTCAGGAAGGCTTCGCTCCCCGCCCCGGAGTCCAGCAGGATGACTCCGTAATCCTTAAGCGCATCATTGCCGCATATAAGAAATCTAAGATTGACCAGCATTCGGCCGCCGAGGCCTTCAACGTCAGCAATGAATGGCTCCCGATATACGAGCGGCGTCTCGGTGCTGTAATGAATGCCCTTCTCTCTGAAAACATCGGTGACTTGCAGCGCATGTATCAGAACTTCTTCCGTGATCCATGCAGCTTCGGGCTTGTCGGTCTTCCCGTCGATATGCAGAAGAATTTCTTTAGAGGCCGAATCAGCACGAAGTACAAAAAATATGCTCTCGCCGACGTCCTCCATAGGTACGAATTGTGGAAAAAGAGAACGCGCAACGCATACCCGACGACCGTCCTTGCCTCACCGCTCGTAGGTAATCCCTTTGGCTACAGCATGGATGGGGTTTTCGTACGATCCGGGGGAGACTACCATCACTATTACTCTCATGCAATCAAACATCTGGTAGAGCCGAAATCCTCTAAGACCGTCGTCGAACTCGGAGGAGGCTTCGGTGGACTGGCGTACTTTCTGGGACGCGACATTCCCGGCATAACTTACATCGACTTCGATCTACCGGAAGCTATCGCCCTCGCTTCGTACTACTTGATGAAAGCATTGCCAGATCACTCAATCACTCTCTACGGTGAAGGCGACCTCACGGATGCGTCCTTCACCCGTCCGGGCATATTCATGCTGCCCAGCTTCGAAATCATGAAGATGCCCGCCAAGTCCATAGACGTATCGTTCAATTCGTATAGCCTCGCGGAGATGTCTCCAGCAACGATTCGCTTATACATTCAACAGATCGCCAGGATCACCAGAGGATATTTTCTACATATCAATCACAACAAGAATGCTGTCCTTACCGCTGACAACTTCGGCGTGGAAGGGCACGGATTCAACCTGGTCAGCCGTGAAATAGCAGGGTGGACTCTTGGTATCAATCCAGACTCCGACGAATTTGAATATCTGTACATCGATGGAAGCGGCCCACACTAATTCCACAACGGCTACTCTCGGCAAGCGCTGCCTCATCACTGGGCGACTACACTGTCTGCTGCTGTGATTGAGGCTTCCAAAGATGAACTGGATGGACTTATCGGCGATTGACGGACGCCGCCCCATCGCTACACGAAGCAAATGCTACGAATAGAGCATCCTACACTCCCTTTACCCACTCTATTTATAGGTAAGCCAATCGCTGATAAAGAGAAACTATATCGGGGAACACAGCACCTATGGCTTCAGCCACAACTGCGCCGCCCGATCAATCCGCGGAAGCCACTAAAGGCGTCAATCCCTGGCTGATCGCTGCCTCGGTCATGCTCGCCACCTTCATGGAGGTGCTCGACACCGCCATCGCCTCGGTCGCCCTGCCCTACATCGCCGGATCCCTCTCCGCCTCGAACGACGAAGCCACCTGGGTTCTCACCAGCTATCTCGTCGCTAATGCCATCGTCCTGCCGGCAAGCAACTGGTGCTCCCTCCGCTTCGGACGAAAGCGCTTCCTGATGTCGTGCGTGGCCATCTTCACCGTGTCCTCGTTCGCCTGCGGAGCCGCACCCACCCTCGCCTTCATGCTCATCGCCCGCGTCATCCAGGGAGCCGGCGGAGGCGCTCTCCAACCGCTCTCCCAGGCCATCCTCCTCGAGTCCTTCCCACCCGCCAAACGCGGGGCCGCCATGGCCGTCTTCGCCTTCGGAGTCGTCGTCGCCCCCGTCCTCGGCCCCACCCTCGGAGGCTGGCTCACTGATACGTACTCCTGGCGCTATGCCTTCTACATCAACATCCCCATCGGCATCCTCGCGCTGATTATGATCAATCGCTTCATCATTGATCCTCCCTACATTAGCAAAGCCAAGGTCCCGGCCTTCGACCGCTACGGTTTCGCCGCCCTAGTCATCTGGACCGGCTGCCTGCAAATCGTCCTCGACAAGGGACAGGAGGACGACTGGTTCGGAGCCGTCTGGATCCGCTGGGCCGTCTTCTTCCTCATCGTCTCCTTCGTCTACTTCGTCTGGCACTCCTGGAAGCACAAAGACACCCTCGTCGACCTCAAGGTCTTCAAAGATCGCAATTTCGCCATCGGCACCACCCTGATCTTCTTCTTCGGCGTCGGCATCTACTCCACCATCACCGTGCTTCCGCTCTTCTATCAGGAACTCCTCGGCTACACCGCATTCACTGCCGGCCTGGTTGTCGCCCCGCGCGGCATCGGCGCCATCATGGGTATGCCCGTCATCGGTTGGCTCTCCAACAAGGTCGACCCGCGCTATCTGCTCACCTTCGGCTTCCTCACCTTCGGCCTCACCACCCTCTACTTCGGCAATGTCACGCTCGACATCTCCCCCACCACGCTTCTGCTTCCAATCCTGATCACCGGCTTCGGACTCAGCTTCGTCTTCGTTCCCATCTCCACCGCCGCCTACGGAACACTCGACAACAAACAAATCGGAAACGCGAGCGGGCTTTTCAACCTCTTCCGCAACGTCGGCGGCAGCATCGGCATCTCCATCGCGCAAACCCTGCTCACCCGCCGCACCGACGCCCATCAGAACGAGATCATCAACTCCGTCCCCCTCAGCGGACAGCAGTTCCAGAACAGCCTCGCCGCCTCCCAGCAAACCCTCAGCGGCTACTTCGGCCGCGCCAACACCCTTGCTCCTGCCCAGGCCACGCTCTACCAGCAGCTTGGACGCCAGGCGGCCAACTGGGCCTTCGTCGACGTCTTCCGCTGGCTCTCGCTTCTCTGCTTCTTCTGCGTTGGCATAGTCTGGCTCTTCAAAAAAGTAAAACCCGGCAAAGCCCCGGCGGGCGCTCACTGACTCCGATTGCCCCCCTCAGCCACTGGTAATTACCCGACCGAACGTACAATCTGCTCATGCTCTAACATCCATGCGTCGATGGCGTGGACAGGAAAGTGTCTGCTGTTCACCGTCCTGTTCCGCGCATCGCTTCTTGCTTCAACTACCGTGACCGGCTGCAGAAAACTGTGCCCAAGGACGAGTGACCTGTGACGACGTTGACCCAACCGAACGGCTTCGAGCGCTACCTCCTCGCTCTCCGTCTGCTCTTCAGCTCCATCCTCTGCGCCTCTGCCGCGTTCTTCATCTACAAGTCGCTCCATTGGCAAGTGATGTGGGATACGTCCATCATGCATTACGTCAATTTCCTGATGGCCCACGGTATGGCTCCCTACCGCGACATCATCGACATCAACATGCCGGGCTCCTACTTCATCGAAGGCTGGGCCATGCATATCTTTGGTGGAGGAGACCTCGG
>JALYVA010000171.1 GCA_030853485.1 Acidobacteriota bacterium | reverse complement strand
TAGCTTTAGGGTAGTCAAGAAATAGCTCAGGCAGTCGAGGTTCCATTTGGCTGACGTAATGCCTATAGTCTTCAACGATTTGTTCCGATGACGTTGGGATGTACTTGGGGTCGCTGTTAATCGCGGCGCGAAAGCTTTTCAAATCCGTATATCCCGCTTTGTGAGCAAGGTCGGTGAGCAGTCCATTGATGCGAGCAATTTCTCGGAGCCCGAGCGCACGAATCTCAGCTGGGGTCATATTCGTCGTGGTCTCTTCGTGGATGGCGTTCTGGTAGCGCAGCGCTCCGTCAGGAAGGCTGCTCAGGCCAATTGCGGTGCGGCCATGCGGCGCGTAGTCGTCCGCAACATAGGCAGCAAAACGCTTGTATGCGGGCAAGACCTCATTGTTCGCCGCAGCGACAATCTCTTCGGTTAGACGCTTCTGATCTGCCGCAGAAACGGACGATGGGAACTTCGTCGTCGGCAAGAGAAAAGGATCTTCAGCAACAATCCCCTGGCACTGAGCGGTGATTTGCTCAAGCAGGAAGCGCACCGGCATCAACCCGTCCTTTTCTCCCTGCTTTAAGACTTCTACCGTCTGCTCCAACGCCAGCGGCATCTCGTGCAGTTGCGTGATGTAATCCTCATAGTCTTTCACCGAGTGGAATGGCAGCGACCGGGGCAGGTCCGCGAGATCGGTGTGAATGCCTCTGAATTGCGTGAGCGGCATCTCATAGGTCTTCAGAGAATAGTCGGTCATCCGTTGATCCAACTCCCGCAGCATCAACTCGTGCGAGATCCGATCCTGTTCGGGAAATCCATCTGAAGAGATGGTGGCGAGCCGGGAGCGGAAGCCGCGGTTTATCGCGTTCTGACGTGCGCGTCCTGCGAGCGAAAAATCGCCGAGTAGGTACTTCTTCTTTCCTGACGTAGGAGCTGCGTCCGAAGCTGCTTGCTCTTTGAACAGCAGATTCTGCCGATCAAGCCTGTTCTGTAGGGAAGATGCCTCAAGTTTCTTCCCCTTCTGACTCGCTCCGCCGGTCGGCGTCTGGTGCCGCACGACTGAAACCGACTCATCTGTTCGGAGAGTGAACGACGGCGAGGGCGTGCCATAGAGCAGCATAGCCAACAACACAGACATAATTTACCTTTCGCGGTTGAGCCCAGAAATAAGGGGGAGCCTAGGTGCTTGAGGGGCCGACTTAGTAGAGGCCGTAACGTCCCTTTACAGATTCCAACAGTCTTGCGGAGTTGAAGCCAAGACCATCGCGGAAGACTAACTCGACATTCTCTATATCGTTGACATGGCTGCTTGGATTCCCCTTGACCACAACGAGATCAGCATTCTTGCCAACGGCAATTGAACCGATATGATCCGCCTGGCCGAGATAAATGGCGCCGTTGAGTGTGGCAATCTTGATCGCCTCGACAGGTGTGAATCCGCTGTCCACAAGGAGTTCGATCTCACGCTGATCTCCGAAGCCGGGCAGAATATGTCCATCACCGGTGGGGTCCGGTCCCGCGAGCAACAAGCCACCAGATGCCACGAAACGACGCTCCAACTGCTGTCCACGCTTGAAGCCAACTTCGTGATAACGCTGGTAGCCATCCCGACTCTTGGTCGTATCGGCATTTCTTTCATAAAGGTAAGTCTCCCTTGCTTGAGGCGTCATCACGTCGAGAGCACGTTGTTGCAAAGGCGGATTCATGTCTCCATCTTCTTCAAATACAGGAAGCGTACTCGTGACGGCGACATGCTTGGATACCAGCAAGGCGATCAGTGCTTTCGCCGCTGGCCCATCCGGGTCCATCGCCTTCAGCGTAGGGCCACCAGACGTGGAGGGGCATACGTCAGCCTCTTTACCGGGATCGAGCTGGGTATTGACGAAGAAGCCGTGCTCGAGATTGTCGATGCCTAAATCTGCCGCTTCTGGATAGGTAATCGAGCAAAGATGACCTGTGATCTTGAGCCCCTTTGCATGGGCCGCCTCGATCGCCGCCTTCAGCTCGGCACGCGTGATATGGTCGTAGGCCTTGAAGCTCGTCGCACCTTGTGCCGCCCAGAACTCCACGGTCGCACGAGCATCCTCTGGACCGGTGAGCGTGTGCATCTGCAGGAAGAGATTGGGAGATCCCTGAAGATAGGGGCCAGTGACATCCATGTGTGGACCGGGGATACGGTTTTCCTCAATCTCGCGTTTCAGATTCAGTTCGGCGTAGGGTTCAACCGATCCGGTAGTTCGGAGCGTGGTGACGCCGTTCGCCAGATAGAGACGTGGAGATGTGTAGGTCATCTGCGGCAACAGAGCGGGATAATTCGTCTGGTGCTCGGCATTGTCATCCGGCCGGGCTACATAGAAGAAATGATCGTGCATCCCTACGATTCCGGGGAGCAGAGTACGCCCTGTCATATCAAAGACGGTCTTCCCATCTGCCACATCGGTACGTACGGTTGGACCGAGTGCTGTGATCTTTCCATCTGCGATTTCGATTGTCTGATTCTCTAGCGGTGCTGCCCCCGTGCCATCAATCACTCTTGCATGAATCAGGCGAACCGAGCCTCTGTGTGCATCGATATCGACGAACCTGCTGACCTCAGGAGAGACCCGTGCAGGTTTACTTGCACCAGTTTGCGAGAGGGCACTGTTCACGGGTTCTGCGTGTGCTCTGCCATCAAAGGCTAACAAGAGCGAGAGGGCATAAGCAGAAAGCCGGCTTCGATCCGCACGTTTGGACTTGATGATGCGATGTTTAGGCAAAGAAACGGAATCATGTTGAGCTAAGCGTTGTTGTGAGATGGTCCCTTTGATAGGGTGGGGCCAAGTGGTATAGGGGTAGGGCAAGCGGTCATCTCCAAGCTGTTCTGCTACTGTTTGTCACTTTCACTGTTCAAGAGGCAACTGACCCAGATACAGAATGTGCTTCTGCGCACGTAGCGAGAGCGGCAATGGCGACATTCCTGCCCTGTAAACGAAACGTCCTGAGACGAATTTCATCCCAGTCAAGTGTGGCGCGCAGGCGGGCACCTAACCTTCATAAGTCGCCACCTTACGCTTGACCTTGTGCTGCAGTGAATCAATCAAACTCATCCTCCTCGTGCCACCGCCCCCCGTGACTCCCTCGTATCCCTCAAAGGGATTTATCAAATCTAGCGAAGCGGACGCTTGTGATGACCAATCAGTCCCTCGTGGTTATTCTTGAACGTCTTCGGGTATAGGCGCTGTCCGTACGCAAAGACTTCTTCCTGCTCTCTTGAAACGGACGTTATACCGCCTGATCACTTAGCCGCGGTAGCGGGACGCTGGCGTACCTGTCTGGGCGGAGCCCATCAGCATTGTGCTGGCCTCGATGTAACTTGCGAGCAGAGCAAGATTTTCCACGGAAGGAAGCGCAACCTCTTCGCCCATGTCCAGGCTCTTGAGCGATGCTGCTACGCAGTCTTCGGCAGACATGATGATTGATGAATCAACGTTCGAGCTGTCCCATCCCTCTGTTGCCGTTCCTGCGGGAGCGACAAGCTGAATCTTCACCGTGCTGTCCGCATGCTCGGCCTGAAGACCGCGTGTGAAAGAGAGAACGAATGCTTTCGTAGTGGAGTGCCCGGCATTTTTTGAACCAGCTTTTATGAGAGAGACTTTGTCTCAGGGAGTTGGACATGGCACGAAGGAAGAAGCACACAGCTGAGCAGGTAGTGAACTTGCTGCGTCAGATTGAAGTG
>JALYVA010000169.1 GCA_030853485.1 Acidobacteriota bacterium | reverse complement strand
CACTTCAATCTGACGCAGCAAGTTCACTACCTGCTCAGCTGTGTGCTTCTTCCTTCGTGCCATGTCCAACTCCCTGAGACAAAGTCTCTCTCATAAAAGCTGGTTCAAAAAATGCCGGGCACTCCAGTCGTCTAGCTGTTTATCGGAAACGCCATAATGAATCGAAACGCTAAGGATGGGTAGACCATCGCATCCGGATTCATTGACTTCTCGAAAGATTGCGCCGATTCGCAGTCTCCTCCAATGCTCCGGTGTCGTACCCAACCATTCAACTCCAGAGTCCGTCAGCGGGCTGTTAGAGTTGAGTCCCTTTGTGACGGCGTGCGAGATGACCGCCTGACGCTTCTCCTTCAGCAACTCGATCAGTCGCCGCTGCTCCTCAATCAGCGCATCAATCTTCGCCGTCTCTTGATCAAGAAATTTTCCGATACTTTGCTGTTCTTCTGTCGGAGGCCGGGGAATTTCGACTGAACCTAAAGCATCGGCCGAAAGCTCAAGGAATGTGGTGCCTTTTCCGCGTATGCGGAGTTCTTCGGTCAGTATGTTCAGCAAGTAGGCATAACAATTGGAGACACTTCCTGGCATAGGCACCAGCGACTTGCAACCCTGATTCGTACATAGTTCGACACCAGCTATTGCAAGTGATCCGATAGGTGCGCGAGTTGAGATGACAATGCTGCCTGCTGGAACCAAAGACGAAGAGCATGATTCAAGGCCCTGCTTCGTAATGGTCCGCTCGGACTTCGAAATATAGCGGTCGGTGATCTTGCTTAAATCAGCAGGAGTAACCCAAACGTCGCCCCCACCCCAATATGTCTCTACCTCCGAACTTGGAGTCGAACCTCCGACAATAGTGAAGGAGCGTTTCAGCGGGACAACATCCCAATGCTCCGGCACCTCACCGAGCCACTCCACCCCACTGTTTTTGTACCGCTCGTAGCGTGGAAAGCTCATAGCTGATCCTCGTCGGCGGACGCGGGAGCCTGGAGCATCTGGCTCCACTCATGCAGCTTCTGCTGGAGCACGGTCTTCGGAATCATCTGGGTCTAATACTGAGCAACGAGCGCGGGCGAGAGATGGCGGCTCATGGCGTATTCCACGACCTCGTCATCCTTCGTGCGGCAAAGCAGAACGCCGATGCTGGGGTTTTCGTGTGGGCGCTTGCGGTCGCGGTCAAGAGCCTCCAGGTAAAACGCCAGCTTGCCCATATGCTCCGGCTCGAAGCGGCCTGTCTTCAGCTCAAACGCAACGAGGCATTGCAGGTCACGATGGTAAAAGAGCAAGTCCAACTCAAAGTCCTGATTGCCAACCTGCACACGAACTTTCTCTCCTACGAAGGCGAAGCCGTCGCCCAATTCCATAAGAAACCTGCGAAGGTTTCGCAGGAGCCCGGTTTGGAGGTCGGCCTCGCTGTGCTTGTCGGGCAAGTCTAGGAAATCGACCAGATAGCTGTCCTTGAAAACGCCGGTCGCGTCCTGAGGCAAAACTCGCACCGCTGGTGCGAGTTTTAGGTCGGAGAGGACCGTCCGTTCAAAAGCGGCACTCCTAAGTTGCCTTTCCAGTTCGCGTTTACTCCAGTGCGCCTTCACAGCCAGTCTGAGGTAGAACTCACGTTCCTCAGGCCGTTTAGACTGGCTCATGATGAGCAGGTTGTGCGACCAGGGCAGTTCTCGCACCAGTGGTACGAGATTTGAGTCATCTCGGTAGACCTCGTAGAACTGCTTCATTCGCCAAAGGTTGGAAGCGGAGAACCCTTTCGCTTCGGGAGCCTTCGTTAGGAGCCAGATGGATAGTTCCTGCACTGTTCCTTTCCCCCAGCCAGCGTCTGAGACCTTTCGGGACACGTGCTCAGCCATTGCCCATCACGCGAAACACGAGGGTAAAAGTCGCGCGTTGTTTCGGTGTCAAAAGTCAATTGACGCCGCTGCCCAGTCGCGATGGAGACCGCATAAATTCCGAAGTGACCCTGATCGAGCGCGATCAGTTCGCGACCATCAGCCGACCAGACTGGGCCGGGATCTCCAAGCAAAGGACCACTGTCCTCAGTCCAGCGTCCATGCGCCGCAGTCACAGACCCGACTACCTGCTGGGATCCACTCGCCATAGATACGTCTATTAGCTTGCCTTCCCACGCGTCTGTACGCAAGAAGGCAAGATGTGATCCGTCTGGAGACCAGGAAGGATAAAAGTCCCTACCTGTTCCGCCGGGAACAAGCACCGCTGGACCGCCGTCTAGCGGACGTACGTAAATATGGAAATTCGCATTATTTCTGTCCCAAACGTAAGCGATTCTGCTTCCGTCGGGAGAAATCGATGGACTGAATTGAGCTCCTGCCTCGGTCGAAAAAGGAACGATTTGAAATCGCTCAGGTGCGCGCCGATTAAGGTGGTATGACCACAGCCATGCCGTCACGATCAAGAGCAAAAGAAGCCCGGCGGCAGGAAACAAGTAACGGCTGATCTGCATTCGAGGTCGAACAACTGCCGCAGAGTCGAGGGCTGGGACTGGAATGACTGTCGTAGCGGAAGCGCCCAGGGAGTCGTGTACTGGAAGTGCAGCATGAGCTACCTGAGGCGCATAGCTGCCCTTTGCAAAAGTGATTTTGGTCGGGTCGCTTTGTCCAAAATTTTCGTAATAGGTCTTGAGCTTGAGCCGGAGCCGGCCGAATGCGACCCGGACGCATGGGTCGATTGTAGGATCCCAATCCTGATTGCGCTTAAAGACATCTATCCCGATCCTTCGCTCGGTCAAGGTGTCGACTGTGCCGCTCTCGACGACGCGGAGCGTATGCGCAAGCAACACACGGAGTCGTCCAGACCGCATGAGTTCTGGGCTGTTGAGAACAAGCCGATAGCAAGCCGGCAAATCCTGGACTCGATCGGAATCCGCTGATTCGAGTTGCGTCGTCTGCATCGACGGCGCAATCACAAGCTGCCCCTCCTTGAGTGGCGGCCTCGAAATGAGGGAATCGCGTGACATTGCGAGCAGTTCCAGCCTAACAGGATGTGGAATCCATCCTCCTGCAGTTGCACCCGCGACAGGTCTGAAATGCCACAACACGCCGTTTATTCATCCAGTATTGACACTCAATACCCATGCCTTTTAGGTGTTTGCACTCAATAACTTAGCCTCTGTTACACCTGTTGAAACGCAGATTAGGGCCACGTTACGTCGTTTCGCTACTTGTACCCCCTTCAGTGAAGGTCCGAAGCTGCAGTTGTTCCCTGCAGTTCCACTTCGAGGCATACGCATGAACGGCTCAATCCGCTGGACGGTTCGTTACTTTTCCTTCGCTTTATTTGTCGCCTTCCTCGCATCGACCGCCGCAGCGCGTGCTCAAAGTGCAGTCGACGGGGCGGCCGCTGGGACCGTGGTGGACAGCACAGGGGCGGCACTCCCAGGAGCGATTGTCGTTCTTCACAACAGTTCCACGGGCGCAGATGTCAAAAGCATAAGCGACTACGGGGGATACTTCAGGGTTACGCGACTCGTGCCTGGGGTTTACCGCGTTACTGCTTCGCATGACGGTTTTGCCAACTACACGGCAGAGAACGTAGCAATCGAAGTCGGCAAGTTGACGGATATCGCCCCTAGCTTGGGAGCCGCAGGTACGACTTCAACGGTCGAGGTTTCCGGGGAGAATCCGGTAATGAACGCCGAGAGCTCTGAATTCTCCACCCAGTTTGACCCGGTTGCCCTTAGTACCCTCCCGATCAACGGCCGTCACTGGACGAGCTTCGCGCTGTGAGTCCGGGGGTGTCATTGGGCAACAGTTCTTTTGGAATCGTTAGTTTCCGGGGTCAGAGCCCTCTCCAAAATAACTTCTTGGTAGATGGCGTCGACGACAATGACGCGTTCCAGTCCGTGGAACGCGGATACAGCCGAGTCGGATATTCAACGGCTCCGGACTCGATCCTTGAATTTCAGGTGCTCACGTCAAACTCCTCAGCCCAGTACGGTCGCGCGGAGGGTGGCGGGGTGAATGCAGTCACGCGGTCCGGTGGGAACGACTTTCACGGAGATGCCTTCGAGTACTACCGCGATAATGATTTTGGAGCAACCAACCCGTTCAACATTCTGCAAACGATACCGACGACCGTATATGTAAAGCCCAAAGATAAGCGCCATCAGTATGGCGGTAGCTTCAGCGGGCCGATCGTCCACGACAGACTTTTTTCTTGTACGCATTCGACCAACAGCGTCGCAACTTCCCGGTCGTGGCGGTGCCAACGCCGCAATTCTTGTCGTACTCAAATGCGGCTTTGAACAACTGCAAAAATGCTGCGGGGGGAGCTGCGGTGGATGCCGTCACCTGCGCGCTGAATCGCGGGGTGAGTCAAGCGCAGATTTCGGCAGCCCAATCGTACATCGCAGGGCAAAGCGGTATTGCGCCTCGTTTCGGCAATCAGATCGTGAACTTTGGCAAACTCGACTATCACCTGAACGATCGCCAGAGCTTCTCACTCCTATACAACAGGATGCGATGGGACTCTCTCAACGGCATTCTAACCAATCCCATCGCACGCAACGGCATCACGTCTTTAGGTAACGACCGTGACAAAGTAGATTCGGTAATAGGCAAGGCAACAAGCCTCATCAGCTCTCGCGTTTCGAACGAATTTCGTGCCGGCTACGCTCGGGAATTTGATATACAGACAGGCGACACTCCGCTACCTAATGAACCGACGACCACGTCGGGAGGGTTGCCTCCCGGCGTCATCATTTCCACCAACTCAGGCTTCTCCCTTGGTTCGCCCACTTATACCCCGCGCGCCTCTTACCCCGACGAGCGCGTTATCGAGTTATCTGACAACGTCACTGCAGCGCTCGGCCACCACACCTTGAACGCAGGCCTAAACTATCACTGGGTGCAAGACAACGTCAACGCTATCGACTTCTTGCATGGGCGGTTTACCTACGCGCAGGTGGCCGATTTCTTTACAGACTTCGCCAGAGCAAACGGTGGTTCTGCAGGTTGCGATGCTGCGCGAGACAGCGGTCCCGGAATACTTCCTTGCTACACGACGCTCCAGCAATCCTTCGGTCGTCCACAATTTGTGTTTCACACGAATGAATATGGGGCCTACCTTCAGGACGATTGGAGGGTTACAAAGAGGTTGGTGCTTAATCTTGGCTTACGTTACGACTACGAGGCGCTGCCAAATGCCAAGATTCCCAATCCCAATTCAACGCTTTCGCAGACCGCCTACATGCCGAGTGATAAGAACAACATCGCTCCTCGCTTTGGCCTCGCATGGGACGCTTTCGGAACCGGTAAGACGCTCGTCCATGCAGGCTTCGGACTCTACTACGGTCGCATTCAGAACGGTTCCATATTCAGAGCTTTGGCGACGACAGCAGCACCTTCGGCCCAGTTCAACATTCAAACATCTTCGTCAGCGGCAAATGCGCCGCAGTATCCCTTCATTCTTCCCACCGGAACAGCGCCCGCAGTTTCCAATATCCAGGCTTTCGCGCCCGCGTTCCAGAATCCCGTTTCAGACGAGGTAGACGTCAGTGTCCAACAGGCCCTAGGTTGGAATACCGTGCTTGGCGTTGCCTACCTGGGGTCCTTTGGCAAAAATCTGCCCAACTTCATCGATACCAATATTGCGCCTGCAACGACGACACGTACATACACCTTCGCGGGAGGTGGAGTGCCCGGCATTTTTTGAACCAGCTTTTATGAGAGAGACTTTGTCTCAGGGAGTTGGACATGGCACGAAGGAAGAAGCACACAGCTGAGCAGGTAGTGAACTTGCTGCGTCAGATTGAAGT
>JALYVA010000145.1 GCA_030853485.1 Acidobacteriota bacterium | reverse complement strand
CGCCCAGCCCCCAACCGCAGTGATCTAACCCCAGCACGCCTGTCTGACATCTATGGCCACACGCAGTTACACATCCCGTCGAGAGCTTGAAGAGCACAGCTTCTCCCCTGCCGTCGCCATTCTTGTGCCGCTCGCCGCCATCATCCTGCAGGCGCTTCTGCCGCGTCCGTTTCCTCGTCTGGCCATTCTCGATCTTCCCCTGATCGTCACCATCTTCTTCGCCGTCTCGCGTCGCAGTCCGGCCGCGGGAGCGCTCACCGGCGCGGCCATTGGCCTGCTCCAGGATGCCCTCACCAATCAGCCCATCGGCGTCAACGGCATGGCCAAATCCGTCATCGGCTACATTGCCGCCAGCATCGGCGTGCAGATCGATGTAGAAAATCTAACCACACGTGTGCTGATGAACTTCGGCTTCTTCCTCATCAACAGCTTCCTGCTCTTCCTTATCAACCGCCGCCTGCTCGGCCTCACCAGCTTCCATATCCTTTGGGTGCATGAACTCCTTCGCGCCGCCATCAACACCGTCGTCGCCCTTCCCATCTTCTTCGCACTCGATAACGCCAAGCGCCGCGTGTAAAAGCTGTATCCATCCGTCTAATCGCCAGGCCCATCACCGGAAAGTGGTAGACCGCAATACCCCGGAACCAGCCGTAAACTGAGAGCAAGCATGGAACAAGCGCGACATCCCGACCTGCAGGACCTCGGACCGACCGGCAAGGTCGAGAAGCTACCCGCAGGCAAGCTGCACGCCGCGCAATATCTCGTCGCGCTTGTGCTTGCCGTGCTCATCACCGGCCTCTGGCGGCTCGAGGTTCTCGGCGCCGACAACTTCCGCGCGCTTGCCGAAGCCAACCGCATCCGCAAGGTCCCCATCCTCGCTCCACGCGGCCGCCTCTTCGATCGCGAAGGCCGCCTCCTCGTCGACAACTATCCTTCTGTCTCCTGCTATCTGCTGCGCGAGCAGGTAAAGGATCTCGATGCCGACCTGCCTCTGATCTCCGCCGGCCTCCACATTCCCGTCGAGCAGATTCAGGCCACCATCCGCCGCTTCCAGATCGCGCCCAAGTACCAGCCCATCCCCCTCAAGCAGGACATTACGCCCGACGAGCAGGCCTTCATCGCCGCCCATCGCGACGAGCTTCCCGAACTCGAAACCCTCGACGAGCAGCGCCGCCTCTATCCCTCCGGCGGGTTCGCTGCCCACCTCATCGGATACGTCGGCGAGGTGTCGGAGCAAATGCTCGACGATCCACGCTATGCCTTCTACTCGCCCGGCGATGTGGTCGGACGCTCCGGCGTCGAGCAGACCTACGACTCGCTCCTGCGCGGCGTCGACGGCAGCCGCGACATCATCGTCAACAGCCACGGCAAAGAGCTCGGACACCTCGGCCAGGAGCTCGCCACCCCCGGCAAAGACCTCAAGCTCACCATCGATCTCGACGTCCAGATGGCCGCCGAGAAAGCGCTCGAAGGCAAGATCGGCGCCATCGTCGCCATGGACCCGCACACCGGCGAAATCCTTGCCATGGCCTCGCGCCCCACCTACGACCCCAACCAGTTTGCCGTTCGCCTCACCCGCAGCTATTGGAACGAGATCCTCACCAACCCCGACCATCCGCTTCTGAACAAAACCATCCAGGCGCAGCTTGCCCCGGGCAGCACCTTCAAAATCATCATGTCGGTCGCGGGCCTTGAGGAGAACGTGGCCCAGACCATGCACGTCGGATGCGCCGGCGGAGCCAGCTTCTACGGCCACTTCTACGCCTGCGACAAGCATCACGGCGCGGTCGACATTTACAACGCCATTCCCTACTCCTGCGATACCTTCTACTACACCCTCGCCAACCGCCTCGGCATCGACACCATCGCCAGGTACGCCACCTCGGTCGGCATCGGCCAGAAGACTGGCATCGACCTGCCCGACGAAGCTGTCGGCATCATGCCGTCCACCATGTGGAAGCTCAAGAGCCAGCACGAAAAATGGTTTGCCGGCGAAACCATCTCCGTCGGCATCGGCCAGGGCGCCGTCACCGTCACTCCCCTGCAGCTCGCACGCGCGCTCGGCGGCATCGCCTCAGGAGGAGTCTTCCGCCGCCCCCACGTCGTATTTCCAGATGAAGTTCCGCCCGAGATGCTGCAGGCCATTCACGAGAGCTTTCCCGGCTCCGGCGAGTCCAGCATTCCACTCACCACCGCCAACTGGCAGATCATCACCGACGCCATGGCCAACGTCACCAGCAGCCCCATCGGCACCGCCTACGCCGCGCATCTCGAAGGCGTCGACTTCGCCGGCAAAACCGGCACCGCGCAGGTCATCGGACACGACGCCCTCGGACGCAGCGGCAAAGGCCACGACACTGTGCCCAACGCATGGTTCGTCGGCATGGCTCCCCGCCGCAATCCCGACATCGTCGTCGCCGTCCTTTGGGAACACGGCAACTGGGGCAACAACTCCGCCAAGCTCGCCGCCCAGATCATCGACGCCTACGTCAACAAGCAGCGCAAACGCGACAACAACCTCCGCATCGCCGAAACGCCCGCGCCCCCCGCATCGCCAGCCGCTTCGCCTTCCACTCCCGAACCCGCAGCCCGGCCCGTCGCCTCCACGCCCCGCAACCCAACCGTCCCCAGCGCCGAATAGGAGATCCGTTCCCCGATGCCCCGCCTCTCCTCCTACCGCGACTTCGACTGGGTGCTCCTCGGCTTCGTCCTTCTGCTGTCCTTCATCTCCGTACTCGAAATCAAGTCCGCCACCCTCCACACCAAGTTCCACGGCTTCGATCACAAACAGGTCGGCTTCCTCGCCGTAGGCATCGTCCTCATGTTCCTGATCTCGCTGATCGACTACCATCGCCTGATCGACGTCGCACACTGGGCCTACGGAATCGGCGTCCTCTCGCTCGTCGCAGTCGCGGCGGTCGGCACAAAGGTCCTCGGCGGCAAGCGCTGGATCAGCTTTCACGGCGCGCACTTTCAGCCGTCGGAATGGATCAAGCTCGTCCTGATCATCGCCATGGCACGCTTCTTCTGGACCCTCGCCGGACGAGACCTCACCTGGGGCGACATCGGCAAGGCCTTCGCCATGGTCGGCATCCCCATGGCCTTCGTGCTCAAGCAGCCCGACCTCGGCACCGCCCTCACCTACGTGCCTATCCTGCTCTGCGGCCTCTTCCTCGGCGGCATCCGCTTCCGCCAGGCCGGCATCATTCTTCTGGTCGTCGCCGTTCTCGGTCTCGGCGTCTACAAATCCGGCAAGCACCTCAAGCCCTACCAGCAGGCGCGCATCAACGCCTTTCTCGACCCCGACTCCGACCCCCGCGGCTCCGGATACCAGATCCGCCAGTCGCTGATCGCCGTCGGCTCGGGCGGCGTCTGGGGCAAAGGCGCCAACAAGGGAACCCAGACCCAGGGCGACTTCCTCCCCATCCCCTACACCGACTTCATCTTCGCCGCCTTCTGCGAAGAGCACGGCTTCGTCGGTGCCATAGGCGTCCTTCTGCTCTACTTCCTCGTCCTCATGCGCCTGATCCAGAACGCCCAGACCGCCTCCGACCTCCCGGGCTCCTTCATCATCATGGGCGTCGTCGCCGTCGTCACCTTCCAGATTGCGGTCAACGTCGGCATGGTCGTCGGCCTGATGCCTGTCACCGGAATCCCCCTGCCCCTGCTCAGCTACGGAGGCTCCTCCGTGCTCTTCACCTTCCTCGCATTGGGCATCGTCATGAACATCCGCATGCGCCGCTTCGTTAACTAAGCTCTACGAACGAATGGCCGAGTAAAAATGACCGTATGACAAAGGCCGAATAAAAACGACTGAATCATAAAAAGGCAAGCAGAGATGCCTGGATTCCAAAAAGGCCAGTAGAAAAGACTGGCTTAAAAAGAGTGTCATCCTGAGCGAAGCCTCTCGCAGCCTCACCGCGAGAGGCGCAGCCGAAGGACCTGCATTTCACACACGGCCACAACCCTCCAGGCACCTTCGACTCCGCAAGAATTACCCCTCCTGCAGATCGAAATAGTCTTGGTTCTATGAACCAAAAGGCCGAGTGGAAAAGACTGGATCACAAAAAAGGGTGTCATCCTGAGCGAAGCCTCTCGCAGCCTCACCGCGAGAGGCGCAGTCGAAGGACCTGCATTTCACCCCACCGCCACAAGCATCTTGACTCACGCCAAGCCCATACCATCCGCAAGTAAACTCCGCTCAGCGCAGAGCGCCCGTGCATCGCGGCATCCCGCCAACCCACAATCAGCGATAGACTGAAACCCTATGTGGCCCAAGGTAATCGCGCAACTGTTTGAACTCCTGCCCCACGTGTCGCGCCTTCTGCCTATGGCCGACAAGTTCTTCACCTCCAAGGCCGCCTCCGAAAAAGCCAACGAAGCCGCCCTCGCCGCAATGGCCGAAGGGGTTCGCGGAGACCTCGGCCAGGTCACCGCCGCCCATGCCGGACTCTACCGCCAACTCCAGAACCAGAGCGCCCAGATCGCCCACGTCTCCGAAGAGGTCAACCGCGCCCGCCTCTCGCTCGACCAACATGAACACAGAATGCAAAGTCTCGAGGGGAGCATCGCCTCGATCGGCCTCTGGATCAAGCTCGGCCTGTCGCTTGCCGTCATCCTCCTCGCGGCCGTCATTTTCCTCCTCCTCCAGCTTCAGCACGCCCGGTAACCGCACCCTCAAGGCTCCGAGCGAAAATAAATCGCAAAACAATGGCGTACTTTCTGAGTGCAGAAAAGCGCGCTCCAAAACGCACATTTTCGTGCACAATACCGTACAAAACAGCACCAAAATGACGTCGAAAAACACCGTTTTACGCACCGCCCCCCCTCAAAAGCCGGCTTTTCCGCCAAATTCCGCCCTCCACCGGCCCGTAAAATAAAAGCATGGGAATCACCCAAAACCAAGCCCTCGACTGCTTTGCCAGCGACGATCTGATCGGCATCGGCATGGAAGCCGCCGCCGTCCGCCGCCGCCTGCACCCGGAAGGCGTCGTCACCTACGCCCTCGAAGGCCGCCTGGACTACACAAAACAAACAGACACAAAACAAACAGACTTCGACCAGCAGATCGCACATCTCTTGGACGCGGGCGCAACCTCGCTCATCCTGCACGGCCAACCCACCCCGCAACACACGCTTGCCTGGTTCGAAGACCTCTTCCACAACATCAAGCGCCGCACCCCGGACCTTTGGCTGCACTGCCTGTCTGCGTCGGAAATCCTTACCCTCTCCCGTCAGTCTGACCTTTCGCTGGACTCCACACTCGCTCGGCTTCGCGACGCCGGCCTGGACTCAATCCCAGGCGACGACGCGGGTATTCTCGATGATGCGGTACAAGGGAGCGCTTCGCGTAGAGCCACAGACTGGATCGCTGTCCACCGCGCCGCGCACAAACTCGGGATAGAGACTACCGCATCGATGATCTTTG
>JALYVA010000120.1 GCA_030853485.1 Acidobacteriota bacterium | reverse complement strand
TCGTGTTTCTTACCCCCGGCACAGTCGCCTACGGCTCGGGAAGCGGCAATGCAGGCCCGTCGTTCTTTTCGAAAACTTCCGGCGGCCAGAATTTCGCGACCGAAGTCATCCTCGATGGCGCCAGCACCTATCGCTCAGAGAACGGATCCACCTTCGACGAGACTTCTCCCTCGGTCGAGGCGATCGGCGAATTCAAAGTTCTCACCTCGACACTGCCGGCCGAATACGGACGGACCACGGGAGGTATCGAGGTCTTCTCCACGCATCAGGGCGGCAACCAGTACCATGGTTCAGCCTTTGAGATCTATCGCAACGAGGCGCTGGACGCGAACACCCTGTTCAACAACATCGACCTGAGGGAAGGCAAGCCGAATCCGAGGCAGTTCGCGCGGCCGAACGACCGGCAGAACGATTACGGCGGGTCACTCAGTGGTCCGGTTTCGATTCCGCACCTCTACAACGGACGTGACCGTACCTTCTTCTTCTTCTCCTGGGAAGCCTACCGTTTGAAGCACGGCGCGATCAACACCAGCACAATTCCCACCGCGGCGATCACGCAGAATGGAGACTTTTCGGCATATCTTGGCGCGCCGCTCACCACCAAGGATGCGAACGGCAACGTTATTCCGCTCATCAATCCCTGCACCGGGCAGCCTGTTCTAACCAACCAGATCTTCGATCCGAACACCGAACAAACGGTAGGTGGTGTGGTCTGCCGGTCGCCCTTTCCCGGGAATATCGTTCCGACGACTCGCTTCAGCAACGTGGCGAAGAACGTGTTGAAGCTGCTGCCCACGCCGTCGACCCCCGCGTTGACCAACAACTTCACCTTTGCTTCCTCGGCTTCGAATGCGAATACGATGACCACCGTGCGTATCGACCAGAACTTCGGTCAGAACAACAAGGTGTATTTTTCCTACAGTTCGCGTGAAAACACGCCGCCCGTGAATGCGATTTTTCCGTCTCCGATCGATACGCAGAACGCGCAGGACTTTATCACCCACTACATCCGGGCTGGATTCGACCATACGTTTTCGCCCACGCTGCTCAACCACCTGAACGTCGGCTACAACCGCACCAACAGCGTCAACTTCGGTCCGGGAGCGTTGGGCGGCATTCCATACCCCGCGCAAATCGGTATCGGCAATGTGACGGGCAACACCTTTCCGAACATCAATTTTGGAGATGGTGTGACTAACATCACCAACATCGGTTCCAGTACAAATAACGACACGATCGACAATGGCTATCGTCTGAACGACAGCGTCACCAAGTCGCTCGGAAAGCATACAGCGACCATTGGAGGCGACTTCCGCTATCAGAAGTTCTTCCACATTTCGAAAGACAATCAAACCGGAGGCTTCAACTTCAGCCGCAATCAGACCTCGTTCGCGCAGGGTTTCCAAGGGCAGACCGGAACCGCGTTCGCCAGTTTCCTTCTCGGTCAGGCCGACTCTGCAGGATTGATCAACACCTCCGCCGGCCAGCCGCTCTGGATCTACAGTTACGGGGCTGTGTACGCGGAGGACGATTGGAAGGTCTCGCCGACGCTTACGTTGAATCTTGGCCTCCGATGGGATGTGGACCTGCCCCGTCGCGAGCGCAGTGGCAACACCTCGAACTTCGATCCCACAGCTCCCAACCCTGGTGCGGGCGGACTCCCGGGCGCGCTCGTCTTCGCGGGCAAAGGAACGGGACGCAATGGCAACGTAGACGAGCGCTGGGCCAATACCTGGAAAAAAGATTTCGCCCCGCGTGTCGGCTTTGCCTGGACCCCCGATATGTACCAGGGCAAAACCGTATTTCGTGGAGGGTATGGCATCTACTACGGCGGCCTTACCTATGCCGACTTCGGAGGCAGCCTGCGCGATGGTTTCGCGGCATCGCCCAACGATCAGTCGCAGAACGGATATGATGCAGCGTTCAACATCGACAACGGCTTCCCTTCCTACACGCTGCCCCCGAACCTTGACCCGACCCAGGACAACAATGCGGGCATCAACTACATCAAGCGCTCCAACGGCCGGCCTTCGATGGTCAGTAACTGGAGCCTGCAGGTGGAGCAGCAGCTTGCGACCGACCTGGTGCTCGATATCGGATACGTTGGCCAGCACTCTACGTTTCTTCATTCCTCCTTCTCCGAGACGAATAATCTTCCGGTCAGCGACTTCGCGCTAGGCGACAAGCTGAATCAGCAGGTCGGCAATATCCCTGGCGTCACACTTCCTTATGCCGGCTTTAGCCTCAAGAATAATTTTGCGCAAACCCTTCGCCCATTTCCTCAATACTTCCGCATCAATACAGATTGCTGCCTCGAGAATGAAGGCGTCGCGAGTTTCAACGCTCTTGAGGTCCAACTCAAACGCCGCTTCCACAATGGCCTGAACCTTCTCGCCTCCTACACCTTTTCGAAGACGCTGACCGACGCCGACAGCGCCCTGCCGTTCTTCGCGACTCTCGATACCAGTCCCGGGTCGCCGCAGAATCCGGAGAACAAGAAGGGTGAGAAGAGCATTAGCACCCAGGATCTTCCGTCCAACTTCGTCGTCAGCTATCTGTACGAGTTGCCGATCGGCGAGGGAAAAGCCCATTTGAGCAGCAATAAAGTGGTATCGAAGATCGTCGGGGGAATCACGCTCGGCGGGGTACAACGATACGAGTCAGGCCAGCCCTACGCCTTTGGCAACAACGGCAGCACGGGCGTTCCGGGCTTCGATGAATCTATCCGCTTCAATCGCGTGGTGACTCAGAGAATTTACAACCAGAACTTCAATCAGAGCCACGGAGACCCCAGGCTTCCACAGAATAGTATCTTCAACGCTGCAGCCTTCGACGATCCCAACAGCCCTGGGAATCGTGCAGCACGCGGTGGTGCCTTCGGCTTCGGAAATCTGCCCCGCGTGACCAGTGAGGTTCGCACCCGTCCTTATCTCGATGAAGATTTCAGCTTCATCAAGCGAACCCATTTCTATGAGCGCTTCGATCTTGACTTCAAGGTCAACTTTCTTAACGCTTTCAACCGCAAGATCCTCAACCGGGCCAACTCCAACGGTCCAGGCGACGCCCTGTTCGGTACGACCAACAGCACGATCCTGGGCCCGCGGCAGATACAACCGGAACTGCGTTTGGAATTCTGATCGTGGGCATCTCTATCGGAAAGGCCTCGCTTCGGCGGGGCCTTTCTGTCTATCCTGAACGAGTGAACAAGCTTCGCACATTAGGCGTCGCGGCATTGCTCTCTGGCCTTGTGCTCCTGACGGCCACAGGCCAAGCCCAACCGGCAGCGCCGCACTCCAGGCTCAGTCTCCTGCGGCAGGCGGGCGAGGAGATAGCGGCGCACCATCTCTCCGAAGCCCAGAGGCTGCTTGCCGCTGTGCTTGCCGAAGATCCCAAGGAAGCGCGCGCTCAGGAGCTGATGGGCGTCATCCGGTTCGAGCAGGGCGACGCAGTCGGAGCCGAGACGTTATTCCGCAGCGCCATCGAAAACAATCCCGCACTCGCGTCCGCGCACGCCAACCTCGGCTCTCTGCTTGAGAGCACAGGAAGACCCGACGAGGCCCGCTCGGAGTACGAGCAATCGTTGCACCTCGATCCGGTTCAACCGCAGGCCGCACGTGGTGTGGCTTCGGTGTCGGAGCAGCAGGCGCTGGTGCTGGCGCAGTCCGGGCAAACCGGGCAGGCGCTTACCTTGCTCGAACACGCAAGAACGCTGGCTCCCAGTGATCCGGAGCTCGCCTACGATCTCGGAGCGCTCGCCATGAATGCGCGGCAGTACGATCTTGCCGCCGAGACGTTGGAAACTGCGCGCAGTCTTGCCCCGTCGGACCCTCGCGCGGTGTATGCGCTCGCGCGTGTTCGCCTCGCGCAGCAGCGGATGCCTGAAAGCGAGAAACTTTTCCGCCTCTACCTCACCATGCGCCCGGAGGATGCGACCGCGCACTTCGGCCTCGGGCACCTGCTGGCTATGTTGTTGCGAAGCGATGAGGCACGCGCGGAGTTCGAACGGTCGATCCAGCTGGCGCCCGCCCAGACTGAGAGCTACGTCGAACTCGCCGACCTGGACGTCACGTCGGCCCGCTACCCGCAGGCAGTCGAGGCGTACCGGAAAGTCCTCCTCCGCGCGCCGGAGCACCCGGGAGCGCTGACCGGCCTTGGAAATGCATACTATCGCCAGCACGACTTCGCCCAGGCAGAACCTGTGCTCGCGCACGCCGTGCAGGTTGCGCCGCAGTCTTCGACGGCACACTACCTGTATGGGCTCACCTTGAAGCGATTGGGCCAGGAGACAGCGTCACAGCAGGAGCTCGACACCGCAGCCTCGCTGGGGCACCAGGAAAGCTTGCCGCCGCCCAGGTAGCATTCCCTTCGAGACCTCAGACCGGCAACGCTGCAGTCGGCAACTCTGCAAACCGCACACGCGGAAGCGTAAGATTTTTCGCATGCCTTTGCCTCGCTTTTTTCTGAGCACTGCCATGCTTCTGGCAATGGCTCCGACGTGTAGTTTCGCGCAGGTGGCCGCGGACTCCGACCCGCATAAACCCGCTCCCGCTTCGCAGTCTTCAGGAATGGGTGGAGTCAACACGGGAGCGCCCCATGCGCCTGTTCTCGATGATCAGCACCGTCCCATCACGGCAGGGGGCTTCGTAAAGAACGGGCCTATCGTTTTTCAAGACATCGCTGAAAAAGCGGGGTTGTCCAAGTGGAGCCACCAGATGGGGACGCCCCAGAAGCAGTACATCCTCGAGACCGTCGGCTCGGGAGTCGCTCTGCTGGACTACGACAACGACGGCTGGCTCGATATATACCTCGTCAACGGATCCACGTACGATGCTCTTGCCGGCAAAGCAACTCCGCCGCACGCCGCGTTGTTCCACAACAACCACGATGGGACCTTTACCGACGTTGCCGCCAGGGCCGGAGTCCAGAACGATCGTTGGGGTTTTGGCGCAGCCGTTGCGGACTACGATAACGACGGCTGGCCGGACCTCTACGTCAGCAACTTCGGCGAGAATCGCCTGTACCACAACAACCACGATGGAACGTTTACCGATGTCGCGAAGAAGGCCGGTGTCGGTGTGGGCAACTGGTCCACCGGCGCAACCTGGGGAGACTACGACGGCGACGGCAGGCTGGATCTGTTCGTCCCCGGATACGTGCACTACGATCTTGCGGCGCCGCCCGCTCAGGGATCAAAGAGCGTCACCTTCAAGACCTGCGAGTTCCGCGGAGTGCAGGTGATGTGCGGACCACGCGGGCTGCGCGGCGAACCCGATCACCTCTTCCACAACAACGGCGACGGCACCTTCACCGACGTAAGCCGGAAAGCCGGCGTCGCCGACCAGGCCGCGTACTACGGGCTGGCTTCGCTGTTCGTCGACGTGGACAACGATGGCAAACCTGACCTGCTCGTCGCCAACGACTCCACGCCGAACTACCTGTATCGAAACAAGGGCGACGGCACTTTCGAAGATGCCAGCTTCGCGTCGGGATACGCCCTGAACGACAGCGGACGCGAAACCGCATCGATGGGAATAGCCGCGGGCGATCTGACTCACAACGGTCTGATCGACCTGTTCAACACCACCTTTTCCGACGACTACAAACCGCTCTACCGCAATGACGGGGACGGATACTTCACCGACATCAGCTATCGCATGGGCATCGCCGAGCCGACCATTCCTTTCCTTGGCTGGGGAGCAAGCTTCTTCGACTATGACAACGACGGCTGGCTCGATCTATTATCCGTCAACGGGCACGTCTACCCCGAGGTCGACAAGCTCGACTGGGGCACCACGTGGCGGCAGCGGGCTCTGCTCTTTCACAGTAACGCGGGCAAGCTCGAACTGGTGCCAGCAGTCGAAGGCACCGGTCTGGCAAAGCTGGCCGTAGCGCGCGGCCTCGCCTATGGAGATCTGTTCAACGATGGCAAGATCGACGCTGTCGTGAACAATCTCGACGAGACGCCATCCCTGTTTCGCAACGTCTCGGCGGACAAGAATCACTGGGTGGGGCTGAAGCTTGTCGGCGGTCCGCATGGCCCTCGAGATGCCATCGGAGCGACGGTGTATCTGACCGCGAATGGATTTCGTCAGCGCAGCGATGTGGTCAGCGGCGGCAGCTTCGCGTCGTCCTCCGATCCACGTCTGCACTTCGGCCTGGGTAGCGCAACCAGGATCGAATCGATCGACATCGAGTGGCCCAGCGGGCTTTGCGAGCGCGTCACCGTTCCCGGTATCGACGCCATCTACACCGTGGTCGAAGGCAAGGGCACTCCTACCCCGAGGCATAGCAGGAAGTAGCAATGGAGCGGCTCCCGTGCGTTTGCGTTGCAGGGTGATTGGGAGCCAGTGTCAGTGGAGCGGCTCGTCAACCGTGAGGATCTGGTCGACCGGGACATTGGTGAGTGTCTGCACCATGCCGCTCGGCCAGTGAATCTCGATCGTTGCGAGTTTCGCTGCCCCCACCCCGAAGTGAGCCCGCTTGTCGCTCGAGGAGAGATAGCTTCCACCGGTAGTGACCATCACATACTGCGCACCTGCCGCCGTAGTAAGCTTGATCTGCGCACCGATGCCGTCACGATTACTCTTGTGACCCACAAGCGAAAGCGTAAGCCAATGGTTGTCCGTCTTCGTCTCGTTGTGTAACACGTATGCCGGACCGCCATTAGTCGTGACCACGGCGTCCACTCGTCCATCATTATCAAGGTCGCCGACCGCCAGCCCGCGGCCCACCCAGGCCTGCTGAAACACTGCACCGGAATCGGCCGAGACGTTTACAAAGTGCTTGCCCGTGTTATTGGCCAGCAGCATCGGCTCTTTGTAGTGGAGCTGGGGAAAATTCAATTCGATCGTATCCAGATCGTGACCCTGCGCAAACAGAAGGTCTTTGCGCCCGTCGTTATCGTAGTCGAGAAAGTGAACGCCCCAGCCGGAGTGGAGCAGCGTCATTCCGCCGATTCCGCTGATGTAGCTGTCGTAGGAAAAACTTCCGTCGCCGTTGTTGCGATAGAGTGCGTACTTCTGGTTGGCCAGGTTGGTCAGGATCAGATCGGGCAGTCCATCGTTATCGTAATCTTCGAAATCGATTCCCATTCCGGCGTACGTCCGGCCGTCACCATCGACGGCGATTTCCGCCGAAAGACCCACCTCCTCAAACGTTCCGTCTCCCTTGTTGCGATACAGGTACTCGAGCATGGAATCATTGGCGACGGCGACGTCGACCTTACCGTCGCGGTCGAAGTCTGCAATGCTGACGCCCAGGCCCTTGCCCGGCTTGTCCAAACCCATCCTGGCCGACACCTCGGTGAAGTGTCCGTGGCCGTCGTTGTGATACACCAGCGGCGTGATCGGCTGAAAAATATCGGGGTGGCAGTAGGAGCGATATCCCTCGCGATGCTCGCCGCACCACACGTCATCGAAGTCCCACTTCACGTATCGAAGAACCACGAGATCGAGCAGACCGTCGTTGTCCAGATCGACCCATGTGGCCGACGTCGACCACCCGCTTCCCCCGGTGCCCGACTGCACGGTGACATCGGTGAACGTACCGTCGCCATTATTGTGGTACAGCCGATTGCCTCCGTACCCGGTGACGTACAGATCCTCATGGCCGTCGTTGTCATAGTCCCCCGCCGCGACGCCCATGTCGTATCCCGTTCCCTTCAACCCGGACTTCTCGGTCACGTCTTCGAAGGTGCCGTCCTGCTTCTGGTGATACAGCCGGTTCCAATCGCCGGGCCCCGCTTTCTGTGGAATGGTGCCCTTGGCCGTAGGGTCAGACAGAGGCGCGCCGTTCGCGAAAAAGATGTCGAGGCGTCCGTCGTTGTCGAAGTCGAACAGGGCAACGCCCGAGCCCATCGTTTCCAGCAGGTACTTCTTCGAGGTATGCGAAGCCACACCGCGAAACCCAATGTGGCTCGCCTGTGTGATATCGACAAAATTGCCCGGGGTAGGTTTGGACGCCGGGGTTTCGGTCGCTGCCGGTTCAGTTGCTGCCGAATGTGGAGCCTGGGCCTGCAGGCAAGCCGTAAGAGCCGTCCCGAGAAGCAGGAGGAACAGAGTTCGAGTCCGCATACGTTATCCTCTCTCACTTCACAGAGAGGAAGTGGACGCGCCGTCTCCCGCAGAAACGACCCAGGTACCTCAGCGGAGCGCTATTGGCGGCACGCTGATTTTAGCTGATCTCGCGAGCCCAGGCGCAGCTTCGTTCGCGCGTCTCGTCCACCGGAGCCGCGCGCTTCGGGAAATGCAGCTTCACAACAAGAGAGCCTTGCAGCACATGTAAGCTCGTGCCCGGCCCGCAGCCCGGCTCGCAGCCCAACCCGGCACCCCTCGCATCCAAACCGGCATGGTTTCGATCCAGCTCCTCACCACGCTTCTCGAACTGGATGCCCTCGCTCCCGAGTGGCTCGAACTCTGGCATCGCGATCCTCAAGCCAAGCCCTTCCAGCATCCCGCCTGGCTTCTTCCCTGGTCTCACGTCTTCTGCCAGCACGCCTCAGCGGAGCCCGCTCTCCGCACCCTCACCATCCGCCGCCAGGGTGAACTCATCGGCCTGCTCCCGCTCTACCTCTACGTCGATCTCATCCGGAACGAACAGCATCTGCTCCTCCTCGGCGCCGGCACCTCCGACTACCTCAACGGCCTCTTCGCTCCCGCCTGCACTCCATCCACCATCTTCGAAGCACTAGAGACCCTGCGCGACGATCCAAGCTGGGACACAGCCCACCTCACGCAGATCCTCCCAGGCTCGAAACTCAGCCGCGCCCTCGCTCACGGCAGTGCCACCGAGGCCCACGGCGAAAGCTGCTCGCAATGCGCCGCTGTGCCCATCTCCCAACTCCCCCGCAAGGTTCGCGCCGACGTGCTCTACCACCGGAACTTCGCCTCTGGTCGAGGCAAACTCAACCTCGAACTCGCCCAGCCTGAAACGTCGTTCGACCTCCTCGTCCGTCTCCACTCCGAAAGCTGGCAGCACCGCGACCAGCCCGGGGTGCTCGCCGACCCCAATGTCCTCGCCTGGCATCGCGAAGCTCTCCCTCACCTGGCCGCCGCAAACCTGCTTCGCTTCTACCTCCTCACGCTCACTGAAAATTCGGAGACAGTCCCCATCGCCGCCCTGTACGCCCTGACCGACCCGCCCACGCACCCCGTCCGCACCACGTGCTTCTATCACATCGGCCACTCCACCGCTCATGCGGAACTGAAGCCCGGGACCCTGCTCACCGCGTTGGCTGCCGAGCACGCCGCCTCTGAAGGCGTTCACCTCATCGATATGCTTCGCGGCAACGAAAC
>JALYVA010000098.1 GCA_030853485.1 Acidobacteriota bacterium | reverse complement strand
GTGGGATATCGAGGGAGATGCGGGCGAGGCATAGTTGGAATCAACAGAAGCAACATGCAATCTTTTGCACTACCGATCTGCCGGTTCAACCCTGAAGACTTTGTGATTGCCTTCAGGGAGAAAGGAGATGTTTCATGCATATCGCATTAGCCATTGCTTTCGGGACTGTCGCTGTCGCACCGTTTGTTGGACGGTGGCGCGCAAACGTCTGGCTGAAGAAGAACATGCCAGCAGAACGAACGCTTCAGGGCGTTCCTGAGACCGCGTATTAGAGATTAGAAGTACAGGTGTTCCTCCGAAGTGTCCTTTGGACCGTTGCCGGGCTGGCGCGGTCCATTTTTTTGCGGTCCAACCCTCCCTTGGAGCGCAGGATTTGGTATCCGGCCCTGTCGGGCCGGTTCAAACAGGCAATGTGACGCAGCATGAGCAAGGACGGGACGGGTGCGGGTTGCTGGAAGACGACGATGTTGGCCAGGGCGGCGAACCGGGAGCAAAGGATCGCGACCCGCGCCCGGCAGGAAGGGGCGACGGGAAAGGGTGGCGGGAACCAGGATGTGCTTGAGCAGGAGCTGAGTGGGCGGGAGGCAGGAGTTTGCTGGGTGTGCCGCCCACTCCTGCTGGCCGGCGGTGGTCTGAGGCCATCCAGCGCGGTCCAGAGAGGCTTGAAGATGCCTCTGCGGGGAGTTAAAGCGTGGCTTCGGGAGCAAGGCGTGTCGTTGAGGATTGCCGGAGCGGAACGGACGCGGCGGGGTGGCGGGGTAGGTGAGGGAAGCGGGACTTAACCATGAGCGAGGATGGCGCACTGGAGCTCGCCTGGCCGGTAAGAGGTGTGGCGATCAGTCACGATAGCTTCGGCCTCCAGCCAACTTGCATGGCCGAGTTCCGAGTTCGCGTAGGCAGCAGAATCAAAGCATCGGCAAGAGAGGCGTCTCCGTTGCGTCGGTATGCGCGAAATCACCACACACTTTCCCGTCCGTAGAACGCCCATGGATACAAGGGATCGATTGGCCTGCGGGCGCTGCGACCCGAGAAAAACGGTCGAGCTGCGCTCGATGCCCACATCTCAAATTCGAGATATGGGGCACCCACTTCACGCGTAAAGGAGTCAAGGCTATTTTCAAGGCGCGGGTGCGGGCTCTTCTTCCGTTTGGCTTCAGTGACAATCCGAAACCAACAGCGACCGAGGAACGGAGCCATAAGGATAGAGCGCTTTATAAGCGCTTCCGGTCGAAGGTGCTTGAGGTAGGTGGAGAATGGGAAGCGGAACGATCGCCCAGCCTTGGCCGATGCCCTGAGGCTCTGTCGGAAGCACAACCACCCTGATCATCGCCAAGCTCGATTGACTGGCTCGCAACGTCGCCTTCATTTCCGGACTGATGTTCAGGTGTGGAGTTTCTGGCTGTGGACATGCCGAGTGCGAACCGCTTCGTCGTCCACATTCTGGCAGCCGTCGCGGAGCAGGAAGCCGAGGCCATCAGCAAGCGCACGAAAGCGGCACTGGCCGCAGCGAAGGAATGCTGCACGGTGCTGGGTGGCCGGCGTATCTCTGCGGAGCGGTTTCGAGAGATTGGGGAAGCTGGACGGCAGACCTTGCGTGTCCAGACGGCAAAGCGGAGAAGGCAGGAATTTGCACGCTACGCGCAAATCGCAGCGCGGCCAGGTGTTCGTGCGGTCGATGCTCCGCGTGGCGGCGAGTGGAGCGCTGTCCAAGTGCAGCGGGTGCTCGCTGCGATGTGAAATCTTCTCGTCCGAGAAGCGCTTTCGCGTTCCTAATCTCCTAAGCGTTCATTGTCTAAGCGTCCACGTTGCCAGCAGACTCATCTCGCGACGTACCGTGAGCTTGTTCCTGCCATCTCCTCTCGTTTAAGCCGACCCAGATGAGATAGACAATCAGTGTTCCTTCCCCAATTATCCCGACGGCCATTGGAACTGGCCCGAGCACGTGCGTCAGGCTGGGCAATAGCGTCGTCATCCAGCAAACGCCCGCGCAGGCCATCAGAACGCCTACAAAATTCGGCATAAAAGCCGAGCGAACAATCAGATAACCGGTCAGAAGGCAGTAGAGGCCGAAGAAAGCGAAATTGGTGATGTGCAATGGAGGGAAGGCGGCTTCATAACGCGAGAGTGGCAGCCAACATCCCAACAAACTAAGGGCTGCCGCAACTGCCGACATCCAGGAGCTGACGGGTCGAAAAAGATGCCACAGCAGCAGAGTTACAACAGTGTAGAGAACGGAAGCGGCAAGGTTCATCGCGTCGCCTGCGCTTTGCAGTCTGCGGCTGATCAGAATCATTGCAGCGATGCCGGTTAGCATGTTGCACAGGTAGAGAACACCTGTGACGCGTGCCTCCAGTCGCGGTGATCTTGGCTGAAAGTTCATCGAGACACCTGCACCGGTCCAGCTTGAACCCGCTTGAAGTCAAAGTGCGCGTGCACAGGTTTTTGACCTGTGGGCAAGAAGATCCAGTCCTCAAAATGGTGGTCGGGATCGATGATGGTAAAGACTGCATGGCTCACATGCCCAATCTGATCGCTGCCAGGGGATTCTGCGAGATCGAACTCAATGACTTTGCCTTCCTTAGCAGGCCGGGCGATCATGTGCGGCCGATTCCCAAAGTCGCAGTAATGCACCAGCGCGAGGTGGTCGCCCTCCACGAAAAACACTGTGACCTCCGGTCCACCCGTGTCTAATTCGTGCACAAGAGCATTGCCGTGAGAAGCAACGCGAATGGTAAGTGCCAAGGGTTTGTCGGTGGCCCACGTCGGACTGTCCGTGGTCAGAGAACCTTGCCAAGTACCGGCAAGCGCTTTCATCAGAGCTAAGCTCGCCGGTGCGTCGGAACTCGCACTAGGCTTGGTATCAGGAGTTTGCCCATAGGCTAAAACACCTGCGACTAGTAGGACCCCGTGGAGTGCAAACCGGAATGACTTCATAAAACTCCTTCAACTGGGTATGTTGATCCAAGACTCGATGATTTTCTAAAATGCAATTTAGTCGAAGGCGGATTGGGGCAGCGCCCCGGCAAGCGACAGAGAGCGTCCGACTGGCGAATGGAGTTTCATTCCCTGCTAAATCCGTGATGAGCACGACCCAGTACATCAGGCCAGCCACTCGCGCCTGCGCATTGCAATCGGACATCCTGGCATGGCAACACGTGTGCTCTTCAAATGAGGCCGCATTGGAAGTTACGGTTGCCCTGAAGGAAAAGTTCCTTGATTGTTGAGACTTCAAGAACTGCGGCTCGTCCTGAGAATGTATGGTCCGCCGCAGGACTGCAAGGGAAAAGCTACGGGCGAGAAGACAAGTCTGCGGCAATGTATTCGGCCTTTAGGTGGAGATATCTCTCCTGGCCATGATGAGTTCCGCTGCGTGCCTGTCCTTACAAGTCGTTCGGTCGTTGGAGACCGTTCTCGGGATCAGGTTGAAGGCACGCCGTTGTGACTGTTCTTTCGTCGTTGCTGTTCCTGTGCAGACTTCGGTGGGTGAGCTTGAACTTTATTAACGTGGCGCTGGTACG
>JALYVA010000075.1 GCA_030853485.1 Acidobacteriota bacterium | reverse complement strand
GAGTTCCAGCCTCCGAGGTTGCCCGGGCGTGCGGTGCCGGAGGGCGCGGTGTAGGTCTGACGAGGCGCGCCGGACTGAGCGGCGGTTTGGGTGCCGGGGTGGCTCCCGGGCTGATTGCCAAGCTGCGCGAAGCTATGGGTGCGGTCGGCACTGGATTGTATGTCGGAGTGGTATACGCCACGATTTTGTCCGGCGTCGCCGTGGAGAGGCGATTGGGTGAAGCCGCGGCCGTTGATGGTGGAGCCTCGGAAGCCGGAATGGTAGTTGTTGGCGTAGGCTCCCCCTCCCCGTGAGGTGAAGTTGGCGCGGACGTAGCTTGTGCCCCCCGGCCGGCCCGAGTAGCCGTTATACGGGTGTTGGTAAACGTGGTAGCCGCGGTCTCCGTAGCCAAGATTGCAGTACGAACGGTTGTACCAGAACTGTCCGCCGCCCCAATACCCGCCGTAGAAGCCTACGCCGAAGTAGCCGAAACCATAGTTGATGTCTCCGTAGTAGCCCACCTCAGGACCCCAGTATCCGGCGTTCCAGAAGTAGCCGTAGGGACTGTATCCCCAGTAGCCGGGGGTCCAGAGCGCGCCCGTGTAGGGGGCGGAGACCCACGCACCCTGGACCCACTCGTATCCGTCGGAGGTCCAGGCCCAGTAGCCGGGGGTCCAGATGTAGCCATCGCCGGGAGCGGTGGGCTGCTCATAGTCGGGAATGGAGGGCGGGGCCTGATTGATGCCGGTGGGAGCGGTGGGGGGAGGGCCGCCCTGATCGTAGTTTTGGTCGTAATTCTGGTCGTTGCTGTGATCGGTACCCTGCGCTGGATTCTGCCCCGCGTAGGGGCCCTCCTGCTGGCCGGCGTTCTGGTTCTGCTGCGGAGCGTAGCCGTCCTGCTGGGACCCGTAGCCGTCCTGCGGCATGCTATTGGCGTCCTGCTGGAGGCCCTGCTGACCGGCGTCGGCGTTGGCTGGTGGGGCCGGGGGAGAGGTGTACTGGCCGTTGTTCTCGCCGGCCTGGACGTCGTTCTGGGCCTGGGTCGGCTGGGCCACCAGAGGGGAAAGTAGGGCAGGGGAGAGGAGAAGAGCTGCGGCCAGGGCGGCGGAGCTGGTAAGGAGACGGGGGGACGTCATAAGAGCTACCTTCCTGCCGGTCCTTCGTTGGTCCCGAGATGCTGGACTTCGCGGACTGACAAGGACTGAGGACGCCGCGGTCGTTCGTACAGCTGCCTCACTTGTATTAGACACGAAGCGGGGGGATTTGTTGCAAGTCTATTAAGCGCACAAGAGAGGGGGTAGGGGTAGGGAGTAGGAAAGCCTTTTGGGCGCTGCTTGTCTGCCTGCATCCGGCAGTTTTGGTTCAGGCGGATGCCGGCTGATTGCGTGTTGGCGTGGGGGCTGAAGGGTCTCGCTTCCCACCCGGAGAGGAAAAACGGTCTCGCTCGCGAGATGCCCACATCTCAGAATCGAGATATGGGGCACCCGGGGTATGGGTAAGGGGGGGAAGCGGTCTCGCTTTGCTCGATGTCCCACATCTCAGATTCGAGATATGGGCACCCGGGGTATGGGTGGTTGTGGTTGCGTGCGAAATGCAGGTCCTTCGACTGCGCCTGCCGCGATGAGACCGCGACAGGCGCCGCTCAGGATGACACTTGTTTGGGATGGCACGGTTCTTTGAAGTGGTTCGCGAGGAAGGTACTTTTCGGTAAATTGGTCTTGTATACGGCTCTGCTCAGGACACGCCGTTTTTGATCAATCCGTTCTTGAGGAGCCTCCGCTCAGGATCAAACTTCTTGTGTGAATCAATCCTTCACAAATTTGGTGAAGTCGTTACACCCGCAACGGTCAGCGGGCGAAGCGGCGGCGGAAGGCTCCTGCGAGGAAGGCCAGGCCGGTGCCGAAGAGGATGAGCGTGCGGGGCTCGGGAACGGCGCTAACGTGGGTGGGGGCGGAGTTTGCCGTTTCCTTGAAGCTGAGCGCGGCCTGGGTGACGTCGCGATCGGCGTAGAAGAGTTCGACGCTGTGGTCGCCGGCGCCAAGCTGAATGGAGTTCGACGGAGCCGCGGTGTCGGCGTGAATGCCGCCCAACGACTCGACCAGGCCGCCATCGACGTAGACGAAGGCCATGTCGTCCGCACCGACCGAGAACTGGACGTTGCTGGTGGAGCCGAGGTGGAAGCCGCCGGTCAGGATGGCGGTCTCTTCGTAGGCGGCGTCGTTTCCTCCGGTGCCGGGGGCGAACATGTTGGTCGGGGTGCCGGAGAGCGAGATGACGCCGCTGCCATCCGATTTAATGTTTGCGCCAGGGGTCCAGTAGAGGAGCTCCTTTTGCGAGTTGAGATAGCTTGCGTCCGGGGCGCGGACGTTGCCGGAGGCGGTGAAGCCGGGGTTGAAGACAGGAAGGCCATTCGGGCCGAGGCCGGAGCGAACGAAGTTGTTCGAGGTGCCCAGGGGGGCGTTGCCGTTGTAAAAGTCCGCGGTGCCGGTGGTGGCTTCAAAGTACTGGATGTTGAAGGTGTCTGCCACGGCGGGGCGGGGATGGGCGAACAGCGCGAGGACGAGGGAGGAGGATGCAAAGGCGATCAGGGGGAATCTCTTCATGTTGGTCGAACTCCGGGATTGCATCTGGTGGAGCAAATGTCGTGTGACAGGGTTACGGTGCTGCGGGCCACGATAAGTCACGATAAAAGAAGCGGAAAGCGATTCGGTGGCCAGCTTGAAACGGAAGCTTTTTGGCCTTGAAACCTGGAGTCTGTGCTGGGTCAATTTGCGGTAGCGAGGCGACTGCAAGGACAACAGGGGTCCCCTTCGGGGATGAAAGCAAGAGAGCCACGGCAGATTTCTTCGCTTGGCGGCGAAGCTGCTGGCGGGACGAAGGGATGGTTTACCCGGCGGTTCGGCGAAGAGTTTGCTCCTTTGCGCTCTTCGAAAGAGCGCGGCTTGCTAAAGTTGAACGATATGTTCGTTCCTGGCCATTTCCTCTTTGCTCCGTCACAGCGTATCCACTTCATCGGCATCGGCGGCATTGGCATGAGCGGGATTGCCGAGATTTTATTGACCATGGGATACGCGGTCTCGGGCAGCGATCTGCGGCGCAGCGCGGTGACGGACCGGCTGGTGGGAATGGGCGCGCGGGTGTTCGAAGGACATGCGGCGGCGAATGCGGCGGCGAGCGATGTGGTGGTGACGAGCTCTGCGGTGGCCAAGGACAATCCCGAGGTGGTGGAGGCGCGGGAGCGGAAGATTCCGGTGATCCAACGGGCGGAGATGCTGGCGGAGCTGATGCGTCTGAAGTACGGGATTGCTGTCGCCGGGATGCACGGCAAAACGACAACGACAAGCATGGTGGCGGCGGTGCTTGCGGGTGGGGGGCTCGACCCTACGGTGGTGGTGGGCGGGCGGGTGAATGCGCTGGGTTCGAATGCGCGTCTGGGGAATTCGCAGTACCTGGTGGCCGAGGCCGATGAGAGCGACCGGAGCTTTCTGAAGCTTTCGCCGGTGCTTGCTGTGGTGACCAATCTCGACCGCGAACATATGGATTGCTATCGCGATATGGCGGATGTGGAAGGCGCGTTTGTGGAGTTCATGGATCGTTTGCCGTTCTACGGGGCGACGACGGCGTGTGTGGACAACGAGCTGCTGCGTGCGGTGCTGCCCCGGGTGCGGCGCAAGGTGTACACGTATGGCGAGCATGCGGATGCGGACTTTCGCGTGGAGATGCTGCCGAAGGAGGCGGAGTGCCATTCGGTGTTCGCGGTGAACTATAAGGGGTTGATGCTGGGGACGTTTCGGCTGCATGTTCCGGGGCGGCATAATGTGCTGAATGCGGCGGCGGCGGTGGCGGTGGGAGTGCAGCTTGGGGTGGCTCCGGATCAGATTGCCGTGGGTCTTGAGAGCTTTCGCGGGGTGGACCGCCGGTTTCAGATCAAGGGCGTGGTGCGCGGGATTACCGTGGTGGACGATTATGGGCATCATCCGACGGAGATTGTGGCGACCTTGCAGGCGGCGCGGGAGTGCGGGTACAGGC
>JALYVA010000069.1 GCA_030853485.1 Acidobacteriota bacterium | reverse complement strand
TTCATGCACGTTCTCCTTGCCGAACTCGAACTGGACACACTTGTTTAGGCCGCTGATGCAGCTAAAGATTCGATGCCGTGGGCGGAGGAAAGGTAGTCCGAAGCGTGCGCTGCCGCGCGCGCCCACTTCGTGGGGGGTATACCGGCTTCGCCATGGGCCTCCCGATGGTCGGCAACGAAGATCTTCGCTCGCGACCAACGGGAGCGCCGGCCGAAGGGGTATACCCGTCACGAAGTGACCGCCCCACGCGAAGTTGGGCCCGGCCGGCAGGCCATTTCTGTCGCTAGTGTTTGGCTCGGGCGGGGTAGTCGCTGTGGAAGCCGCAGGCCTTCATGGCGGCGACAGGTTCGGGGTTCTGCATGAAGGTTTCCCAGACAAATGCGGTGCGCAGGTTTTCGGCCATGAGCAGGCCGATGCCGAGATCGATGCCGATGACGTCAGGGTCGTACCAGTGCAGGTCGGGATGGAAGGCGTCGCAGAAACCATAGCGGCCCCAGGCATCGATGCCGAAGTTGGTGCGGAGGGCGCGGAGGACGCGAACGCAGTCTCTTGGCAGAAAGGGGAGCGAGCCGGCGGTGGCGCAGGGTACGACGGAGCCGTCGACGGGGCCCATGAGTGGCGGCCCTCCCCAGGCGGTGTAACCGTGCTCCCAGTCGGAGGCGCTGACGCCCCAGTAGTCGTCGGTGTAGCCGCGCTTGAGGCCGAGGCAAAAAGATTTGTGCGCGCGTGTGGCGGTGATCGAGTTGACGAAGTAGTCGGCGTAGGCATCGTGCTTGCCGGCGAAGTCGAACCATGCGTGAGAGAACTGGTGGATGAAGAGGGGATCGTGGCCGCTGATGTAGGAGAAGGGGCCGAAGGTGATGGGGGGACGGGTGAAGGCGCTCCACGTCTCGGGCCGAACGGGGTGGGTGGGGGAGCCGATGGCGAGGAGGTAGAGCATCATGAGTTCGGAGTAGTGATCCCAACGCGTGGAGATGAAGCCGTTCTCGGGACGCCAGCCCATGGAGAAGGTTTTGCCTCCGTTGAGCATCCAGGGCCACTCGATGCGGTTGTAGAGCTGGCTGGCGAGATCGGTGATGCGGGGGTCGTTGAAGTAGGCGCGGCAGGTGAGGACGCCGCAAAGAAGGATGGCGGTATCGATCGAGGAGACCTCACTGTTGATGAGGGGCTTGCCGGTCTTGACGTCGTTGAAGTGGAAGAAGAAGCCGTGCTGGTGGGGCATCTGGTTGAGGTGGAACTGGAGCGTGGCGAGGACGCGCTGGAGGATGCTGGCGGTTTTGAAATAGCCTCGGCGGTCGGCGATGCAAAGTGCGGTGAGGCCGAAGCCGGTGGCGGCGATGCTGGAGACGAAGTGGGTATCGAGGGCGCCGGTGGAGGTCTTGTTAGCGGCGCGATCGAGGACCTGACCGGAGGCGGGGTCTGCCTGCTCCATGAAGAAGAGGCAGGCGGCGTGCTGCATCTCGTCGAGGAAGCTGAGGTCTTCGTCGTTGAGCAGACGGGTGTATGGAGCTGGGGCTGAGGTGGGGGCTGGGGCTGTAGCCGCTTGCTGGGCGTGTGCGTGCGGGGGGGCTACGAGAGAAGAAACGAGGGTCCCGCCCAGCAGCTTGGTCGCATGGCGTCGCGTGATCCTGTTGGAAGCTGTTGGGCGAACACTCATGTAGATATATCGTACGTTTCGGCGAGGGCAGATTCCATCAGGCGGGCAATTTCCGCAATCAGTGGGAGGTCTTCGTAACCACTTGCCCTGCGGGGGCTGGGAGTTCGACGAGGACGAGACCTTGTGGGGGAATGCTGATCTGCAGTGTGCCGTGGTTGAGGGTGGCGCTTTCGGGCGGTGAGGCTTTGCCTGCGTCGCGAAGCTCGGCGATCTGGTTTCGCGTGGGAAATGCGGGCCGGCCCATGGCGTCGTAGGTCTTGATGACGTTTCCGTGGTCGGCATCGAGACGCCAGATTTGGGCCTTTGCGCCGGGGGCTGTGCCGGTGAGCTTTACGTGGAAGATTTTGGGAGGACCGGGTGTTTGTGGAGGTGCGGTGTAGGCTGCTCCGGTGCCGTAGGGGGCTGTGTAGTTCCAAAGGGCGATGGCGAGCGAGCCGTCCTGGCGCAAGGTTGCGAGCGCGGCGTCGGAGTCGAGCGGGATGCGGCGGTCGCCGAGGTGGTGCAGCATGGCGAAGGCGTTGAAGGCTGGTTTGGGGATGCCGTCTTCGGCGAGCAGACCGAAGCCGCCGTAGAACGGGGTTCTGATGACGCCCTGCTCTTCGAAGACGTCGGAGAAGGTCCAATAGCTCATGGACTCGGTGAGGCCGTCGCATTGGCTGACGGTGCCGGCAAGCCAGGGTCCCATGTAGGTGGTGTCGGTGACGTCGGGCTCGTTGGCGTAGCTGGCGTTGTACTCGCTGAAGATGAGGGGGGCGTGGGGGAAGGGCGAGGCGGCGATCTCGTCGTGGACTTTGCGGACGGAGCGGCAGACCATGCGGTCGTGCGGGATGTTCTCGCCGGTGTGGAAGACGTCTTTGGCGGTGTCGTTGGCGTAGACGTGAGAGCTGACGAAGTCTACGGGGATATTTTTCTGCTTGCAATGATCGAGGAAGGCGGCGACCCAGGCTGCCTGGGCGGTGGAGGGGCCGCCGACGCGAAGGTGCGGGCTGACTTTTTTGAGGGCGAGGACGGTGTGGTCGTAGAGGTCGAAGTAGGTTGGCTGTTTGGGGTTGCCGGCCCAGAAGTCGATGTTCGGCTCGTTCCATACTTCAAAGTTCCAATGGGAGACTTCGTCGACGCCGTAGCGTGCGATGAGGTGCTGAGCGAAGGCGGCGATCATGGCGTCCCACTGGACGTAGCTTTGGGGCGGCGAGACGTTCTGCTTGTACCAGAAGGCGTGGAGGGCGGCGAGATCGGAGGCGAGCTTCCTGGGCATGAAGCTGAGCTCGACGAAAGGGCGGACGTGGTTGGCGAGAAGGCCGTCGTAGATCTGGTCGATGTAGGAGAAGTTGTAGATGCCGGCGTCGGATTGCTGAGGAGACTTCGTGTCCGTGTGCGTCATCTGGGCGAATTCGATGGGCTTGCGATCCGGGTCGTAGAGACCTACCTCGTCCATGAAGATGCCGTGGAAGCGAACGGCGTCGAAGTTGGTGGCAGACTTCACGGTGCGCATGCTGTCGCGATAGTCCTCACGGAGCGAGAGGATGGCGCGGCCGGAGCCGAAGGTGCTCTCCCAGAAATGAGGGAAGGGGGTTGTGGGGGCGTGGGTGTCTATGGTGAGGATTGTTGCTGCGGGAGCAATCTGCTGCTGCGCTTGCATAGATGAGTCGAGGGAGAAACCGACAAGTAATGCAAAGCCGAATGACCAAAGACGGCGTGAGGCGGGACCCATGGGAACGCTCCGGGAAAAGTTCTTTGTGTGACGCAGGATCGCGGGCGGAGTAAGCAGCCCAATCCGGATTGGCGTTTGTCAGAAGTTTAATCGCAAGAGGAATTCTATCTGTCGCCCGGCGTCGGCGTTGTCAGCTTTGCCGAAGTCCTTGTTCTGGATGTTGGCGGCTGGGTCAGCATTCCCGTTCTGGATGGGCTGGAGATTTAAAAAATTAAATGTATTGAAGAAATTCGCCTGGAAGCGCAGGGTTGCGGTGTGGTCCATCGCCTCGAACTCTACCTGCTTCGCGAGGCTCATATCGATGTCCCTGTAGCAAGGCCCCACGAAGCTATTCCGCCCGATGCCCGGAACATAAACGTAGTTCTGACCGGGGGCCAACGTCGGCTTTGTCGTATCGAAGTAGTTGGATCCTCCTGCTGTTCCCAAGGGGCCGCGGTTGGAAAAATTGGAGCCGGAGATAAACGCGCTATTGGAACAACTGTTGCCGATAGGGCCGGCAGCGGAGAGGATACCAAGAGGACGGGTCGGGCCGACCACGGCAGCGCCCTGGACGCCCGTCGTCTGAAGGTTGTAGGTCACGGGCGTGTAAGGAAAGCCGGAATGTGCAGTGAAGATGCCGTTAATCTGCCATCCGTTTGCGGCTGCTTTGAGCAGGAAGTTGCTCGCATGCACGCGGGGTGAGGTGTACAGGCCGGAGATCGTAACCAGGTTGCGGGTGTCGTAGTCGGATGGTCCGTATTCCGTTCTGTTGTTTGCGGGGTTGGTCTGGTTGCCATTGGAGTTCGGTCCATCCCCGTTTGAGACCTGGTCCATGTTCTTCGCGAAGCGGTAAAAACCCTCGATAAGGAAGCCGCGCTGCAGCTGGCGGGATACGCGGACATTCAAAGAGTTATATGCCTGTATGGAGTCAGTCTGCGCGAAGTAGGAGGCGTAGACCGGCGACTTGGTGTTGTCGTAGAGGAAGTTCTGATTGACTAGACGCGGCAGGTGGCGCCCGAGGCTGCCCCCAAATCCTACGGTTGTAACAATTTTGTAAGGAAACTGGGTTTGAGTCTCGAGCGAGTACAGGTAGCTGACGGGATTTCTGATACGGCCACCGACCCCGTAGACCTCGACCTGCGCTCCGCTGGTGGGAAAGCCGTTCGAGTTGATGCCCGTAGCCAGACCTGGATTTGGGGGGAAGCTTGTGGGGGAGTTGCTTGCACCAGTCGAATACTGGATCAACCCACCAGCGAGTGGCGTTCCGAAGTCCAGAGCGCTTGTGCCGCAGCAGATATTGAAGTTGGCCGCACCGGGCGAATTATCCAGGGCCTGCGAGTTGAAGAGAGCTGCGTCCAGGTGGTTGTAGGCTACGGCAAATCCCCCTCGGAAGACGATATTGCCGTCATAAAACGCCGGGACCCAAGCGAAGCCGACTTTCGGCGCGTAGTGTCCGTAATCGGTGTTGTAGAGGTCATGAGTTGGCGCCATCCGCAAACCCGAAAGCTCAGACCCGGCAGGTCCAAGGACAGGTTTGCCAATGTTGCCGCCCTTGTTGCTGATTGGTGTGAAGATCTCATAACGAAAGCCGGTGTTGAGAGTGAAGGTTGAGCTTAGCTTCCAATCGTGCTGCACGTATCCCGCGATGTCTTTGGAGCGCAGATATAGTTGCGAGTTCGTGGGGCCGCCCGTAACTGTGCTGGCCGAAATGCCCTCGAAGATGGGAGCGTCATTGGCAAAGTTCCAGAGCCCCTGGACAGCGTAGACAGGCCGGGTGTTGCCGGACAGATTGTCATTGTCCTGCTCAATCTCGACCGAACCGCCAAATCTCAGGGTATGGGCGCCCCATGTGTGTGTGACCTGATCGCGCACTTCGAACGTGTTTTCCGCAAAAACCGCAGGGCTGGAACTGCTCTGCTGAACGCCGTACTGAACATTATTGGAGAAAGGCAGCCCTTGGATATTGATGTAGGGGATGCCGAAGTTGATGACGCCTCCACCGTCTCTGATCCCGTTGTCGGCGAAGCGGGTACCGTTGCCTCGCAGTTCGTTCAGCCAATTTGCAGAGAAGGTGTGAATGTAGATGAGTGTCGCAGCGGTGTTGAGTGGTTTGAAGGGGATGTCGCTTTGGGGTCGTGAGTCAGTGGTTCCGCTAACGCCGTAGTTGTCGAGCTTTGTGATGTAGAAGCTTCCGGCAAACTGGTTTTTCTGGCTGGCGTACCAGTCGATGCGGCCGTTGAACTGGCGTCCGCGGGCGTGAACGGGGACAAGAAGCTGGGCGTACTCAACGTCAGCGGTACCGTCGAGACCACCGCCCACATAGTTTGCGGTGGCTGCGCTGAAGGAAGGGACGTAAACGCCAATTTGCGATGTTCCACCTGCGGTTGGAGAGCCGATATCGAGGCCCCCGGCAACCGGGTTGCAGTAGGGTCCACCGGCAGCAGTCTGCATGACCCCGTTCTGAGGCTTGTACATCCCCTGGTTGTTGGCATAAATCGAACAATCGATGGGAAGGATGTTGAGGACACGGGGTGTGACTCCGGCAGAGTTCAAGATTGTTGCGGCTATGCTGCCTTGGCGTGCCGCGACGACCTGAGAGCGATATTGGGGAGTTTCGACGAACTGTGTGGCCGTCGTATTTGCACTCAGTCCAAAGCCAGCGAACGAAGCAAAGCCGAATAGCTTGTCTTTGAGGATCGGCCCACCGAGTGAAGCATCATAGGTGCGTTGCTTATTTGCGACGCGCAGTGGTTTCTGGCCGTCGGGGCCTCCATATTTTGCATAGGCATTCAGCCCCGGTTCGTCGTACAGGAAGAAAAGTGAACCGTGCAGATCGTTGGTTCCGCTTTGGGTGACGACTTTAATC
>JALYVA010000065.1 GCA_030853485.1 Acidobacteriota bacterium | reverse complement strand
GGGTAGAGGTAAGGATGCTGGTTGAAACGTCACACTCTTCTTAATCTTTCCGCCGGCAGACTTTCTGATCGGGGCGGCATGCGCAAAACCTTGACGCGGTCCAGCGGCTCCGGCACTCGATCCCGCTTCAGCGCATATCGTCCGAAGCGGTTGAGGTGCTCCGTTTGGTACGGACTCATGCATGCCAACGCTTCTTCATCGATCTGCTGGTCCTCGGCAATCAGCATTTGAATCGCTCTCGTCATGGTCACGACATTGTGGAAAATGAGCAGATTCGCCGCCAGATGATGGTACTTGATCATTTTGCGCTGTTCGTCCCGCGTGTTTTCCGCCAGGAGCCGACCTCCACCGAAGGCAACCCACTGAACAAATAGGTTGAACGCCTCGCTCTTATTGGTTGCCGCCTGAATCGTACGCCGGAGTTCGATATCGGATATGTAGTCGAGCAGGAACGCCGTTCGCACGACACGTCCCAGCTCGCGGAACGCAAAGTACAACTTGTTCTTGCGGGAGTATGTGGCAAGCCGTCGCAAAATGGTAGACGGTCTGATGCGGCCGGCACCGATTGAAAGCGCTACGCGCAACATTTCCGGCAGCATGGTCTCGATTAAATCCCATTCAACCTGCTTGGTGAACAGGAGATCAATATGCTTGTACCGGACCTGCGGATCGGGACGAAAGAAGTGTAGGTTCTTCCAGTTTCGAATTCGAGGCTGGAGTTGGATGCCCAGCAGATGCGCGAGGCCGAATATCGCCGTGCTCTGGCCCTGGGTATCTGCGTGGATTGTATCGGGCTGAACGTCGGATGTATTCTCCTGGATGAAATCAAGGATGTGGTGTCCCTCCCACGAGCCACATGTCGTAAAACGGCTGAAAAGTGCGATGTATAGATCTGACACCAAGTAGTAGCCGATCCCGCCGTAGCCGCCATAGCGGATGTGGTACTCCGACATCAAATTGTGCGGCGATAAGTCCCACTTCGTTCCATCGCCTGAGGCGGACTTCCCAAGCCCCCACAGTTTGGTCAGTTCGCATTGACTATAGCCATTCACGACAGTCGCAATGGCTTCGTTCAAGTTCTCCTCGGTCACGTGCCGTTGGTTTACAAATGCCACCTGCCGTCTATCCAAGCCGCGAATGGAGCGCGATGTCTGAGTCGGCCCAAAGTCGAACCCGTAACAGAATGTGGTCACCAAATAACGTTCCGCTGGGTTCTCCAGCTTCGGATCGTTGCCGGAGAGCGGTCCAAAATGTTTGGTCCAGTTGAGCCATTCTTCAGTGTCCGAGAGGGCTTCGAGGATGCCGACCGGCTCCATGCGCTGTTTCAGAAGCTTCTCGAAACGCTTGAGACCGGCGGGTTCGGGTTTGCGCCGCAGTCGCTTCAGTGTCGCCTCGCCACCCTCGATACGCAAATATTCGTTTGTCGGGAACCCATTGTCAGCCTTCTCCGCGGCCTTCATTAGGCGGTCCTTCAGGCTCGCCACGAACGCGGCCGCTTCAACAGGGAGACCCGCTCGCTCGCCGTAGGAGGCCAGGCCCTTCCGATATTCCTCCTCGGTCACAAGCTGCGCTCGATAGTCGCTGTAGCGATCGCTACCCGGGATGCACAAATCACCGGATCGGAGATCCTGCATAACTTCCGTCAAGACGCACATTTCGAAGGGTCGCCGCAAGACGCGTGTGGCTGGGACACTCGGGCTTTTGCTCCCGCTCACAACCGGCCACCACTTCTCCGTAATCATCGAAAGACCAAGCAATGGAACCTGTTCGGTCGATCCGTCTTCGCGCTTTTCATCCCGCACTACCGATATCCATTCGTGCCGGTTGGCTTTGTGCGCCAACAGAAATCTGATGGCGTCGACGGTGCTCGTGTCTGGTGACGTCGATACCAACTCGATTCGCTCTAGAAATTGAAAGAGGACTGCGCGCTGATGTGAATAAAACCGCGTCAGGAACGGCAAATGGTTGCGGCCGGACATAGCCTCATGCGCTTCGCACTGAGCCAAAATGTGGTCAGCATCGAGCTCCAGCACAGCGCCGATTGCGTTGAGCCGCTCTTCCGCGGATCCTTCACTCCTGTAGGCCAGCGTGACGCCGTGGAGGGTGGCCACCAGCGAATCCGTACGCTCCACATGATCGGCTTGGTGCTGAAGCAAAGCATTGTAGGCATGGTTGTGAAGCTTCTGAACCAGGCGAACGAACATATCCGCGACATCGTCAAGCGCGTGGGCCGTTTGGACGACAACCAGCGCAGCAGTAAGCGTCAATCGCTTTGGATCTGCGCAATCGTGGACTGAACCCAAATCGAGCGACCGCGCTTCGGCGGCAAACTGTTTGATCTTGATATCGGGAACATCGGCGAAAACCTCGGCTGGAATGATCTGCTGACGAAGCCATTCCAGGTGCTCAAGAAAATCACGTGTGTGCTGTGTCGTCGCGGGTTTCGGTTCATTCTTTAGCCGGTCCCATGAACTTTGGACTCCTTCAGCCGGTCGCGCCAGTAAGGCTGTCATTATGGCCTTCGCTGCATCGGGGAGGCGCTCGCGAACTTGGGCATAATAGCCGTGATTGATCTCGGTCCGGGCGGCTCGCGCTGCACGCAAGACGGTATTGAACGCTGGCAACTCGTAGCGCTGACGCACCAGATCCTCAAGGGCGATATTGATGATGTCGGCCAGATCGTCACGAGTGCGGGCCGCCTCGCGGCAAGCATCGCCCATTATCTTCTGCGACGCCTCGCACCACGCGCTCACGCCGACGTAGTCGCGGACCAGCGCCAGGTGGCGTCGGCGGACTGAACTGACGTCATAAGAAGCCAGTCCATCCGAGACGCCGTCGTAACCGGCGCACTGCGCAACATGCTGAAGAATGGGTATGGGGACTTCATTCACCATCACGAAGTACCCCAGCCTTTTGAAGGTCTTCAGCAGAACCAGCAGTCCGACTCGTGGGACCGGCTCCCGCGTACGTTGCTCGACCCAGCTGCATTCAAAAAGGTCGGGAGTGTAGACGTCGTCCAACTCCTTAGCCGATGGGTTGGGCTTGAGCCGCGGATAAGCGGTGTCGCTGATTCCGGGCATTCCTTACTCGGGTCCTCCAGACGGGGCGGCCCGGCGGAGGATTTGGAGCACACCGGAGGCTGATCGCTCCTCGCGATCGGCGATCTCGCGAAGGCTGAGCCCCTGTTTACGTAAGTCGATGATGCGCAACTCAGCGCTGTGATCCTTCGGTCGGCCGAGCGCCTGTCCCTTCGCGCGGGCATTTGCAAGACCCGCACGAACACGCTCGACGATAACCTCCCGTTCGAACTCAGCAAATGAGCCGATCACGTGATAAAAGAGGCGGCCCATCGCCGTCGTCGTATCAATGTTCTGGGTGTAGCTGATGAAATCAATGCCGAGTGTCGAGAACTGCTGAAGCGCGGCAACCAGGATGTTCAAAGATCGGGCGAATCGATCGTATTTCCAAACCAGGACACAATCGAAGCTTCGGCGGCCGGCATCGTCCATCAGGGACCGATACGCACTGTCGGTTTGGCGCTTGCTCCGTCGTAGTTCCAAGTTTCCGCTGACGCGATCGACATACTCCTTATATACGGAGAAGCCGCGACGCGACGCGTATTCACGCAAGGCGAACAACTGCGCCTCGGGGTTCTGCTCATTGGTGGAGACGCGCGCGTAGATCGCAACCAGGATCGGCTTGGTCACACAACGGTCCGGTCTTCACCGGAGAGGTGTGTTCATAATACTGTAGTTTTATAAACAGCCAATACGCGCAGAATTGATGGTGTGTTTTCAAATACTTCTGACGGTGTGCGGTAGAGGGTTTTGTGAACACCAAAAGAACTTCGTCAGAGCTGAACGCTGAACGGCAGACTGACATTCCATTTGCTAAACGCAGACACAACCAAAGTGGGCGCATGGGCAGGCGAGATTTCTGGTACCCTTCGTGGCTATGCAGGACTTTCAGAAAAAAGTCGTAGTGGTAACCGGTGCAGCAAGTGGCATAGGACGCGCGATTGCCGGCGCGTTTGCAAAAGAGGGGGCACTGCTCGTCATCGCTGATATAGAAACCGATCCTCTGGAAGCCGCAGCGCACGATATACGCACGTCGGGTGTGGAAGTACTTGCGGTCAGAACGGACGTGGGGGATGCCGGTAGCGTTGCCGCGCTCGCGCAGGCAACGCTTGACAGATTCGGCGCGGTCCATGTCGTGTGCAACAACGCAGGTGTGGGTCAGTCACTCCGGCCCGTCTGGGAGTTCTCTACCGAGTACTGGCAATGGCTGCTCGGCATCAACTTATGGGGCGTCATCCATGGCGTGCGGTCGTTTGTTCCGATTTTGCTACGCCAGGGATGTGAAGGTCATGTGGTGAACACGGCCTCGGTCGCCGGGCTGGTCTCGTATCCGCTACCATACCTTGGCGTCTATTCCGCGGCAAAGCACGCCGTTGTGTCTGTCTCGGAAACACTTGCGGCGGATCTTGCACTTATCAACAGCAAAATCAAGGTGTCGGTTCTTTGCCCCGGCTTTGTCCGCACGCAGATCATGAATTCTGAGCGCCACCGGCCGGCTAATCTTGCCACCGAAGGTCACGCCAATGCCGAAATCGAGGCCATGTGGAGGGCCGGCGTAGATGCCGGTACAGATCCGACGGAGATCGCTGCCAGCGTGCTTTCGGCCATCCGTGAAGAGCGGCTATATATACTGCCCAACCCGGATTTCAACGAGGCGATCCGTGTCCACGCTGAAGACCTGGTACTCCAGCGCAACCCAGTCATGGCAGACGCTGGCGCGGCCAGTGCCTAAGCGATAAGTTCAAATCTGAAGCGGAGTGTCAGAGGCGGTAGGTAAAGATTAAAACGAGTGTGACGTTTTAACCAACATCCTTACCTGTATCC
>JALYVA010000063.1 GCA_030853485.1 Acidobacteriota bacterium | reverse complement strand
GGGCACCCGGCTGGCCCGTGGCGGCAATGCGATGGGAAAATTGTGGTTCATCGAACGAAATGCAGGTTCTTCGACTGCGCCTGTCGCGATGAAACTACGACAGGCTCCGCTCAGAATGACACGGTGTAGGCAAACGACGCGTCCAACGCGATCGTGCGGCTCAGGCCAGGGGCTGTTCATCGAGGTGCGCGGCTCCGTCCTGTTCCACGGCTTCGGGCAGGAAGGCGGTGCTGGGGCCGCCCTCGACGGGCAGGAAGAGAGAGAAGACGGTGCCGGAGCGTTCCTCCGCGGTGCTGGAGCGGACGCGGAGGCTGCCTCCGTGCTTTTCGACGAGCTCGCGTGAGACCCAGAGGCCAAGCCCAGTACCGGTTTCCTTTTTGGTGGTAAAAAAAGGCTCGAAGATGCTCTTGAGGTGGTGGGGAAGAATACCTGCGCCGGTATCGGCGACGGTGATGCGTACGCCGGTGCGGGAGGGGAGGCGCGGGTCGAAAGAGGAGCTGGCGTCGACGCGCACGGTATCGCCGCGGCGGCAGGCGTCGAGGCTGTTGGCGAGCAGGTTGGAGAGGATCTGGCGGAGTTCGCCGGCGGTGCCCATGACTTCTGCTTCGGTGGTGGTGTTGACCACAAGGGTGACGCCGAGATTGGTCGCGCGCGAGGCGTAAAAGTCGGTCACCTCACGAACGATTGTGGCGGGCTGGAAGTGAGCGGGCGTTGTGGTTTCACGATAGAAGCCGAGGGACTGGCGGGTGATATGCGCAATGCGGCCGAGTTCGTTTTCTGCTTGCGCGAGCAGACTACGGATCTCGTCCAGTTCGTCGGAACGGCGGGCGATGTAGACGAGGTTGGTGAGCCCTTCGAGCGGATTGTTAACCTCGTGGGCAACGGATGCGGCGAGGCGTCCTGCGGCAGCGAGCTTTTCCGCGCGCATAAGGGCGCCCTCGGAGACGCGCCGTTCGGTGATGTCGCGGAAGACGAGCACGATGCCGATCATGACACCGGAGCTGTTACAAATGGGCGCGCCGCTGTCGTCGATACAAATCTCGGAGCCGTCGCGGGAGACGAGGAATGTGTGGTTGGCCAGTCCAACGATGGTACCCAGGCGGCGGACCTTGTCGACTGGATTTTCTACGATGGCGCGAGTGTCTTCGTTGAAGATGGGGAAGACGTCGTGGAGCGATTTGCCCTTCGCCTCTGCTTCTCGCCATCCGGTGAGCTGTTCGGCGACAAGGTTCATGAAGACGACACTGCCTTCCACGTCGCATGCGATGACGGCGTCGCCGATGCTGCGCAGTGTGGTGTGTAGCCATTGCTCGCGGGCGTAAGATTCTTCGCTCCTGGTCCGAATCTCCTGAATCTGGCCGGTATAGAGGGCGGTGAGGCGATGAAAGATTCTGCGTGTCTCTAAGACCAGCAAAATGGCGACCAGGGCGGCTGCCGCGAAAAGGCCGAAGCGGGCCAGGCGATTGATCTGGAGGGATGTAATGGAGCGGCTGTCGCGGAGGCTTTCCTCGGTGCGAATAAAGCCGTCGACATTACCTCGGATAGCATCCATGCTCCGCTTGCGACCGATCATGACGGCATCGAGCTCCCAGGGGCTGGGAGGATACTTGACCTGGTTGTATGCGTCTTCTTCCCAGCGCTGGTGTGCTTGCTGCAGCTCTTGCAGGCGGTGGAGCTGGTCGGCGCGTGGACCGGTGAGGTCGTAGAGGGTCTTGAACTCCGGGGCGATCTGCTGATCGGCCGTATGCAGCGGCTCAAGGAACAGGGGATTGTGAGTGAGCAGGAAGCCGCGGAGGCCGGTCTCTTCGTCAACCATGAGTTTGATGAGGCGGTTGGCGTGGGCGATGACCTGATCGGAGTGGTCAACCGCGCGGGCACCCTGTTCGACGCGTTGGAAGCCGTATCCGAGGATGAGGGCGAGGGCCGCGAGTGCAGCAATCGGAAGCGCGAGGAGGCGAACCAGAAGTCTGTTATAGAGCTGTGGTTCCACAGTATCTTTCCTCAACCGCGGGGAGCCCGGTTGATGTTCGATTGTGTCCAGAGATGAGCAATTCTGGCTGGGGTTGATTTTACGAAACATTCGGGGTCGGGTGTTGCGGAAGTTCTGCGGCGGACTCCGGTGCGCAATGGCGGCTGGATGAAAGACCCGGGGAGGGGGCCGGGCCCTAGGAGCAGCTGAGGTTTGCGCTGGTCGGCGAGACGTGGGTCTAGAGGAGCTTTTTTCCCTGAACGTCAAGGGCAATGTGGTAGAGCGCGTTGCGTGTGGCGAGGGCGGCGCATCCGTCATCGAGGAACGCGAGGCCAACAAGATTGTTTCCCGAGATGGCGAGCGAGGCCTCATGCTGCGGGGTGATGCGCACGATACCGCGGTGGCCATGTAGGCTGGCGGCCACGTAGAGATTGCTGTCGACGTCGAAGGCCATGCCCTGTGCGCGGCCGAGGCCCTGGAAGAAGACTGTGATGTTGCCGTCGCGATCGATGGTGTGGATGGCCTGGTTGGACGATGTGGTGGGTCCGGTGACGAAGAGGATGCCCTGATCGTTGAAGGCGAGGTGGTAGGCGGCGATGCTTGGTTCGAGCGTGGCGTATACGAAGATTTCGCCGCTGTTGCCGGAAGCCTGGCCGGGCGCGATTTTGAAGATGGTGCCGGAGCGGTCGCCGACGTAGAGATTGGCGTCGCGGTCGAACGCGATGCCGGTAGCGATGCCCATGCCTTCGGCGTAGATGGAGATGGCGCCCTCGGGGGAGATGCGGTAGACGGTTCCTTCTGCGCGCGAGCTAGCGTAAAGGTAGCCGTCGGGCCCGAAGGCGAGGCCGGTCGCGTTCATGAGGTCGCGGACAAAAGGACGCATTTGGAAGTCGCGCTGAATCTGAAAAACAGATACCGGCACAACCTGGCCGCGCGGGCCGGAGAAGGTTGCGTAGACGTTGCCCTCGGCGTCTACCGCAGGGTTAGCGACGGGGTGGAGATTGTCCGCCATGGGCACGGCGACATGCAGAGGGAGCGGATTGCTGGCTGTGCCTTGACGATGAACGATGAGCTCGCCGGAGATGGCGCCCTCTGGAATCTGGATGGTGGAGCGGTCTGGGCGGCTGAGGAGTACGGGAGCGAAGAGGTCGCTGATGGTGGCGCGCGGGGTGGAGGAGCCGAGGGGTTCTAGATGTGAGCCGAAGACGTTGACTTGGCCGCCGGGCATGGCTGCGAGTGGAACGACTCGGTTCAAGCGCGGTGTCGCAGGGTCGGAGTGGTCTGGCGTGAGCAGGGAGCGGAGGGAGGTCATGGCTGCGATTAGCGTAGCGGGGAGCGGAAGCAAGCGCAACCCGGTAGCGCACGCGCGAGAGGCGGAAGACTCGGCCAGGATTCGCTGCTAGTATCCAACTTAATATGAAAGTTTTGGTAATCGATATCGGCGGCACGCATGTGAAGGTTGCATCTACGGACATGCGGGTTCCCCTCAAAATTGCTTCCGGACCTACGATGGACGCCGAGCAGATGGCGCGACAGGTTCAGGCGGCCACGGAAGGCTGGAGCTACGACTGTATTTCCATTGGGTATCCAGGGCCGGTGACGCACGACCGTCCGCTTGCGGAGCCGCATAACCTTGCTCCAGGGTGGACCGACTTCTCGTACGCGAAGACTTTCGGAAAGCCGATCCGTTTTATCAATGATGCTGCGATGCAGGCGCTGGGCGGGTATCGGGGCGGGCGGATGCTGTTTCTCGGCGTGGGCACGGGGCTGGGGTGCGCGATGATCTTCGACGGCGTGGTGATTCCGCTGGAGGTGGCGCATCTGCCGTATAAGAAGGGGCTGACGTACGAAGAATACATCGGGCTTGCGGGCTTGGAGCGGAGGGGCCGCAGACGCTGGAGGAAGTCAGTGCTGGATGTGATCGGGCTGCTGCAGGCGGCGTTTGTATGCGATAACGTGCTGCTGGGTGGAGGCAATGCGAAGCTGATGAAGGATCTTCCGGCGCACGTGGTGCTGGGGGCGAACAGCAATGCGATCGATGGCGGGATCAAGTTGTGGGAGAAGGATGCGGCGGCGGTCTCGGTGCCGGCTGCGAAGAAGGGCGCGGGGGCGGTTGGGAAGCGGGGACGAGCGAGTCGGAGCTAGTTAGCCGGCAGGGGACTCTGGACTTTGGCAGAGGGTGGTGTGGCGGTTGCAAGCGTTGTCTTTAACGTAAGGCGACTAAGCTGGTAAGTATCTTGAGATCTGCAAATCTTCCCTGATGCTGATGGGTGCGGGTCTGATTGGCTTGGTTGGTGTGGTTCGCCGTCGTCTTCTTGCATAAAACTACATAACGTTGGAGCTAGAAAGCCGCCTGATATTGGGCGGCTTTTTCACATGCAGCAAGGTTGAGCTAACTCCGCGTAGTTGGTGAGTAAGTCAATGAAGCCGAAAATAAAATATCGTTCGACATTACTAGACGGTGATGAGTAACTCATGCAAGTTATTGCATGGACGAGCGCTCTTGTTGAAGAATGCGTGAAAGAAAGGATGTAGGTCCAATCTCCCGAGCAGATGACAGCGTAGGTAGTAAGTACTAACAGATCTAACTTCATCGGAGAAATATGAAAAAGTATGCCTTGCTTCTCTGCGGCCTCGCCTTGGCGACGCTGTCCTCCACTCCAGTCTTTGCCGATACGGTTTTCGATTTCAGCTTTACGGGAAACAACAGCGTCAGCGGTTCACCGGGGACTCCTTTTTCGGGGTCTGGAGATTTTACGGTGAAGGCCACCGGAACCGCAGGAAAGTTCAAGATCACTGGCGTGACCGGAACCACGGATGGCCAGAACATCTCCGGCATCATTGCGCCGGGCGGCTTCGGGTTCAATGACAACTTCCTGTTTTATACGGCGGGGGCTTCGGCTGCTTCGCTCGACAACTCCGGGGTTTCGTACAGGCTGGCGAATGGCGTCGACGCCAACCTGTTCTTCGGGGTTCCGGGTCAGTATCAGCAGTCTCTGTTTGGCTTCCCGGGGTCGCTGGTTTCGGAAGATCAGACTGCACCGGTCAGCAT
>JALYVA010000047.1 GCA_030853485.1 Acidobacteriota bacterium | reverse complement strand
GCAACGCCAACACGAACGCGAGGCGCGGGCTGCGCGGTTGGAACGCAGCCATTTGCGTTTTGGGAATCTTCGTCTGCTCCTTGTAATCGCGGCGCTGGTTGCGGCCTGGTTTTCGTTGCATGGCGAGCTGTATTCGGCGTGGTGGCTGGTGGTGTTTCCCGTTTTGTTTGTTGGGCTGGCTGCCATGCATGCCAACGTGTTGCGCAGGCGAACTGCCACGGAACGGGCGGCGGAGTTTTACAGCAGAGGACTGGCGCGGATGGAGGACCGGTGGGCGGGGGTGGGCTCGACGGGCGAACGGATCGATGCGGCGGCGAGCCTGTATGCCTCCGATCTTGATTTGTTCGGTCAGGGCAGCCTGTTCCAGCTTTTGTCGCTGGCGCGCACGCAGATGGGCGAAGATACGCTGGCGGGGTGGCTTCTGCAGGCTTCTTCCGCCGCGCAGATTCTGGAAAGGCAAACGGCTGTGGCTGAACTGCGCACGTCTCTCGATCTGCGCGAGGATGTTGCGGTGCTCGATGAAGACCTGAGGGTGGGAGTGCATCCTGCACGGCTGATGGAGTGGGCGGAGGCTCGTGACCGGCTCGGACCGGAGTGGATGCGATGGGTTGCGCGTGTGCTGGCGGTGGCTGCGGGGGGAGCGGCGATTTACTGGGCAGAGACGGGACAGAAGGCGGCTTTCTTCCTGATTGTGGCGGGCGAGGCGTTGCTTACTGCGGCGCTTCGCAAACAAAGCGCGGGGATGCTGAACACGGCCGAGCATGCGCATAAGGATCTGAAGCTGCTCGCCTCCATGCTGGCGCGACTGGAGCGCGAGCGGTTCGTCTGTCCGCGGCTGGAGGCGATTGAGGCCGGGCTCACTTCGCAACGGGTAGCCGGTTCAGAGGCAATCGGGCGGCTGGGCACTATCGTCGAGTTGATCCACTCTCGCGAGAACCCGGCCATGCGTCTGCTCGACATTCCTCTGCTCTACACAGTGCAGATCGCTTTTGCGGCCGATGCATGGCGAAAGGCGCACGGCACGGCGGTGCGCGGGTGGCTTGACGCGGTGGGTGAGATGGAGGCGCTGTTGTCGCTGGCAGGGTACAGCTACGAGCACCCGGCCGATCCGTTTCCCGAGATTGCTGAAGGCGCGCCGTGCTTTGCGGCGACCGGTCTGGGGCATCCTCTTCTGCCGTCTGCGACGTGCGTCCGGAATGACATGCGCCTTTGCGGGGAGACGAAGGTGGTGCTGATCAGCGGGTCGAACATGTCGGGGAAGAGTACGTTGATGCGGGCGGTGGGCATCAACACGGTACTCGCAATGGCAGGGGCACCGGTGCGTGCGGCGGGTTTGCAACTGACACCGTTACATATCGGGGCGAGCATCCTGATCAACGATTCGCTGCAGGAGGGCAGTTCGCGCTTTTATGCGGAGATTACCCGTTTGCGCGAGATATGCGCGCTGGCCGAAGAGCGGTCCGTACTTTTTCTGATGGACGAGCTGCTGCAGGGAACCAATTCGAGCGACCGCCTTGTCGGCGCCGAGGGGCTGGTGCGCGCGCTTCTGGCCAGCGGCGCGATTGGGTTGATCAGCACGCACGATCTTGCGCTCACCGGCATCGGAGGCGACGCGGATAGCCGCCTGAGGAATGTTCATCTGCAGGACTTTATCGAAGACGGCAGGATGAAGTTCGACTTCAAGCTGCAGGATGGGGTGGTGACGAAGAGCAATGGGATTGAGCTGATGCGGCTGATCGGGCTGAAGGTTTAGAGCTTGTCTATAAGCTGAGGGTCAAGCCGATTTACATCGGTGGAATGACGGTCGGGATTGTGGGGCTCCAGCCAAATGCAGGTCCTTCGACTACGCCTGTCGCGATAAAACTGCGACTTACTTCGCTCAGGATGACACTGTTAAATCAGAACATCCATTTACAGCTCAACTCTATGTTTCGAGACACCGCAGGGTCATGGGTCACGGCGAAGAGCAAGCGACGGAGAAGAGCGCTGCGCGGCAGTTCTGAGACAGGTGGCGCCGGATTCCCTTTCGCGGCGATCTCCTGAGACAATGGCCGTCATGAAAGATGCAGCTTCCCGCGTACGCGAACCCTGGAAGGCGTTTCAGGCGCGGCAACGCAACCAGGACATCAAGCGCGAAGCTGTGCTTCAGACTGCCGCGCATATGTTTCTTGAGCAGGGCTACCGCCGGACGTCGATGAGCGAACTGGCGCGGCGTCTGCAGATTACGAAGCCTGCGCTCTACTATTATTTTCGCAACAAGGAAGAGCTCCTGGTGGAGTGTTACCGGGCGGGCATTACACGGATCGAGACTTTGCTGGACAAGGCGCTGGTGAGCAGCGGGACTGGATTCACCAAGGTTCGAGCCTACATTCACGCTTACGCGACGTCGATCGTTCTGTATGAGTACGGGCGGTGTGTGGCGATGCTGGATGAAAACGAGCTCTCGCCCGATACGCGCAGGGAGGTTCGGGCGCTGAAGCGCCGCATCGACGCTACCCTGCGCGCCTATGTGGAGGAGGGCATCGCGGACCGCTCGATTGCGCCGTGTGACGCGAGGCTGGCTTCTTTTGCGATGGCGGGGGCGATCAATGGGATCGGCAACTGGTACAACCCGGCGGGGGTGCTGACGGGCCAGGAGATTGCGGCGCATTACACCGAACTTCTGACCGAGGGTTTGCAGGCCCGAGAGTCGAGTGGCCCGGAGGCGAGGGTGGCCGCACAAGTGAGCGCTCGAAAGGTGCCGGCAGCGAAAGCTTCGAAGCCCTTGCGTTGACTAACTGAACGGCCGTTCAGTAGACTTCCCGTGCATGCATTGCTTCGCATACATGCCTACCTTCTGAAGAGAATATATCTTTGTCTCTCTGTCGCAGAAGCAACCTACGCAGTGCAAAGGCTGACGCTACACCATGCGCATTCTTACTTATCTCCGCCAGGTCCTCGATGCTGAAGAGAGCGTTCGGCTGGCCGACCACGCCGTGAACCTGGAAAGCAGCAAGCTGGTGATGGACACGATGGACGAGTACGGGGTGGAAGAGGCGCTGCGGCTGAGGGAGAGCGGGGTGGAGGCGGAGATTGTCGCTGTCGCCGTTGGGCCGGCGCGGATGCAGGATGCGTTGCGCACGGCTCTTGCGATGGGCGTGGACCGGGCTATTCACGTGGAGACGGCGACCCGGCTGGACCCGATCGCACTGAGCAAGGTGCTGGCGCAGATTGCAACGAAGGAGGAGGCGAGCCTGATCTTTTCCGGCGGCCAGCAGGCGGATTGGGACTCCCATGCGCTGGGCGCGGCGACGGCGGAAAGGCTGGGATGGCCTCAGGTGACGTGGACCTCTGCGCTTGAGCTTGCAGGCGCGACGCTGACCGGGAAACACGATGCGGAGGAAGGCAGCGAAAGCTTTACGCTCGAGCTGCCGGCGGTGATTACGACGCAGCAGGGGCTCAATGAGCCTCGCTACCCTACGCTGCCGAATATTATGAAGTCGAAGAAGAAAGAGCTTCGCAAGGAAGCGCTGGAGCAGTTTGACGTGGCGCCCAAGGTGAGGTTCGTGAGCGCCGAGATCCAGGTGAAAGAGCGCCGGAAGAAGATCCTCGACGGCAAAGACGTGCCGGAAGCCGCGGCGGAACTGGTGAACCTGCTGCGCACGGAAGCCAAGGTGATTGCATGATTCTTCTGGTGGTGGAATACGCAGATGGCAAGGTAAGCAAAAGTACGTGGGAGATGGTTTCGGCCGGGCGCGAAGTGGCGCAGGGGGTGGGTGGCGAGGCTCCGGTGACGGCGCTTGTGCTGGGAAGCAACGTGGGCGGGATTGCGGCGGAGATTGCGCGGGGGGTGGACCAGGTTCTGGTGGCCGATATGCCTGCGCTTGGGCAGTATGATCCTGAGCTTTGGTCGGCGGCTGTCGCGCAGATTGCGA
>JALYVA010000018.1 GCA_030853485.1 Acidobacteriota bacterium | reverse complement strand
ATCCCGACGCGACCGCAGTCTTCGATGTCGATTCCATCGGCTTGACCAATGTCGTGAACAATCTGAATCACGGCTTAGATATTGGCGGCAATCCGACCGGATCACAAACAGCCCTGCTGATCGGCGTCGGCGCAAACCCCGGAGCTCTCAACATGGACGAAGAACTGCGCCGGTTTGCCTGGAAGGTAGAGGCTGGGGCGGAATATGTCGTTACGCAGCCTGTCTTTGATCTCGATCTGCTAGAGACCTTTCTGCGAAAAACGGAACAATACAAGTTGCCAATGATTGCAGGGATCTGGCCGCTGACCAGTTACCGCAATGCAGAGTTCATGGTAAACGAGCTTCGAGTGCCGGTTCCGCCGGATTATATGGACCGCATGCGGAAAGCAGACTGCGCCGATAAAGCACGTTCCGAGGGTGTTGCAATCGCCAGCGAAATGACCAGCAAAGTTCGCAAGATGGTCCAGGGAGCGCAGCTGAGTGCGCCATTCGGGCGCTACGAAATGGCAGTTCAGGTTGCCCAAGTGCTCGGTGGACGGTAAACTGACGGAGTATTTTCTTCCACCCCTCAAGTGGCAACAGACTTAATAGAAATCAGCGCACAAGAACCGGATTCCGGCGCAATCGGTCGTGCAGTTAAAGAGATTGGGCGCGGCGGCGTCGTTGGTGTTCCAACCGATGCGCTTTATGTGCTCGTCGCTGACCCTTTCAACTTGCATGCGGTCGGAAAAGTGTTCGTGTCCAAAGGCCGGGAGACTGTACGTTCGCTTCCATTGGCGGTTTCAGACGTCATGATGGCGGAGGACCTGGCCAAAGATTTGAACAGCAGGTTTTACATATTGGCGCGCCATTTCTGGCCTGGCCCGCTGACCATGATTGTGCCAGCAGCCGCGAAGGTTCCCTTGAAAGTAACTGGGAACACCGGGCGTCTAGCGATGCGGCAAGCAAAATCACCGGTACTCGATGCGCTTCTTGAGAAAGCGGGACATGCATTAATTGCTACCAGCGCCAATGTGTCCGGCCAGCCCACTATTCCGAGTGGAATCGAGCTGTTTGCTGCCATGGACGGGACGGTGGATCTGGTGCTGGACGGCGGTCTATGTACGGGCACAGGCTCGACAACGGTCGATATCACCGAGCCATATTGGAAAGTCATCAAAGAGGGCGCGATCTCCGAAAAAGAGATTGCGGGACGGCTAAAAGCCAACTAGCCTCGCAACCGTTTTTTCTGTTATTCTTAGGCCAAGCGTTCCCAGCGAGAGCGTCTGCCTCGGCCTCCTAAAAATTGATCCGATAGTCAATGTCATGGAGTCTTACTCGGATTAAGTGCCCGTGTGCATGCTCCGGTGTTTTCAAATGCCATGGAGAAGCCTAAAGGTGCTCGGAGGATTCCCCCCTTGTTCTTTTAGGGGTCAATGACGGAGGTCGGCCCAGAAGCTCTCGCTGGGAACGCTTTCTTCTTTCCCGCTCATGAATATCCTTTTCATCGGCGATATCTTCGCCTCAGGCGGGCGTGCGATTGTCGCGGATAACGTTCAGCGTCTCATCACCGAAAACAAGGTAGATCTAGCGATTGCCAACGCGGAGAACAGCGCGGGTGGTTTCGGCATTACGCCGCAGATCACCGAGGATTTGCTTTCGTTAGGGCTCGATGTTCTTACCGGCGGCAATCATAGTTTCGACAAGCGGGAGATTCACGACTACATCGGCCATCAGCCGCGTTTACTCCGGCCGGCTAATTATCCGCCCGGATTGCCTGGCCAAGGCGTGTACACGGGCAAGGCCCGGAACGGCGTGCCGTATGCGGTGATCAACCTTCAGGGGCGAGCGCATATGTCCAACATCGATTGCCCGTTTCGGAAGGCTGACGAAATCCTGAACGAGCTTGATGGGGCGATCAAGATCCGGTTTGTCGATTTTCATGCGGAGTTAACAAGCGAGAAAGTCACAATGGGCTGGTATCTGGATGGCCGCGCGACCGCGATGATCGGGACACACACGCATGTTCCTACCGCCGACGCCCGAGTTCTGCCTGGAGGACTCGCGTACCAAACGGATGCAGGTATGACGGGCCCGTACGATTCCGTGATCGGCATCGATAAGGATACGATCATCCGTCGTTTCTTGACTGGGCTCAACGGACGGATGGAAGCTGCGCGAGGCGGAGTGGAGTTACATGGCGCCATCGTGCGCGCCGATGAGAACACCGGCAAGGCGCTTGGGATTGAGCAAGTCTGGTGTAAGAAGTAAGGGTCAGGAAACGGAGTTCACAAGCTCGGGATCCGCAACTCCGGCGTCGAAGCTAACGCCTTCCCATCGCGCGACGACTGCGGTCGCGACGCAGTTGCCGAGCAGATTCACTGACGTTCGGCACATGTCCATCAATGCATCCACTCCCAGAATGAGCGTTATGCCTTCGAGCGGAAGCTGAAACGTGCCGAGCGTTCCGGCAAGGATGACTAACGAGGCGCGCGGAACCGCAGCGACACCTTTGCTTGTGAGCATGAGCGTCAACATCATGGTAATTTGTGTACCGATCGGCATGTGGACGCCAGCGGCTTGCGCGACGAACACCGACGCAAGCGAAAGATAGAGCGTGGAGCCGTCGAGATTGAAGCTGTAGCCGGTGGGCAGTACGAATCCCACAATATGCTTTGGCACGCCGAAAAGGCCCATGTTCTCGAGCGCGAGCGGGAGTGCGGCTTCACTCGATGCGGTGGAAAACGCCAAGAGAAACGGTTGCCGGACAGCCAGGAAAAAAGGCCGGATGGGGACACGAGCGATCGAGAGCGCCGAGCCGAGCACCAGCACGACAAACAACGCTTGCGCCAGGTAGAGCGTACCGACGAGTTTGCCAAGGCTGAGCAGGACGCCGAGACCCTTCGATCCAACGGTAACAGCGATAGCTGCGCCTACACCGAACGGCGCGAGATACATGACGTATTTCGTGTAGCGATACATCACTTCAGCAACTGCTGCTGCGAATGTGACAACAGGCTCAGCTTTAGCGCCGATTGCCGAACAGGCAGCACCAAACAGGAAGAAGAAGACCACCATCTGCAGTACGTCGTTTTGGCTGAGGGATTCGAAGATGTTGGTTGGCACGGCGTGCTCGAGGATCTGACTGAGGGAAGCGGGCTGCGCTAACGCCGGAAGTGCGGGCCCGCCTGAACCGGTCAGGGTCAACCCGGCTCCAGGTTGCATGACATTGACGATGATGAGGCCAATGGCCAGCGCGAGAGTTGTCGCGATCTCGAAATAGGTGATCGCCTTTACCGCGATGCGGCCCATCGTTTTGAGCTCGCCAGCCGAAGCGATGCCGGAGACCAATGTGCCAAAGAGCAACGGTCCGACGATGGATTTAATCAGCCGAAGGAAGATGTTGCTGATCGGCGCAAGAGCTTTCGCGAAGTTCGGGGCGAGGGCGCCTAACAGGATGCCGATTACTAGCGCAATGAAGATCCAGGAAGTGAGTGAGAGTTTCTTGATCAGGCCCATTCGTCGTCAGCGTTCTCCCCATTTGAGTTTCTCCTTCAGCACGTCGAAGAAGAGCATCTTCGGCGGGCGAATAAGTTGTATCGTCTTCGGGGACGAACGGCAGATAACGAGATCGCCTTTGGATAGAGGTTCGCCTACTTGCCCGTCGATCGTCAAGTAGGTTCCTTCCTCGCCATGTACGAGGATCTTGATTACGCTTGTGTCGGGGACGATGACCGGGCGGTTCGTCAGCATGTGAGGGCAGATCGGCGTGATGCAGAACGCCTTGACGGAAGGAAAGATCACCGGCCCCCCGGCGGAGAGTGAATAGGCGGTGGAACCGGTCGGGGTTGCGATTATTAGGCCGTCGGCTTTGTAGGCAGCAACGAAGTGGCTGTCGACGTGAGTGTCGAGGTCGATCATGCGAGCGAGTTCGCTTTTCGTGATTACGACATCGTTCAGCGCGGAGTAAGTCACCAGAACTTGTCCGTCGCGATGGATTTCACAGTCGACCATGCGACGGGAGCCGATGCGATGTTCTCCGCGAAGAGTGCGTTCCAACTGAGGGTAAAGCTCCTCGACAGGTGTGGCGGTGAGGAAACCGAGATGACCGAGGTTGACCGCAAACAACGGGACGTCCCGGCCCGCTACAACACGCGCAGCGGAAAGGAGAGTTCCGTCTCCGCCGAGAACGATGATGAGATCGCAGCCGTCGGGAAGTTCTTCGCGTTGGAAATATTCTTGCAGTCCAGCGTAACCGGCGGTTTGAGCATCGCACCGGTAGGTAATGTTGCGGGCTTCGAGCCATTGAAGCAGACCACAGACGATCTCTGCGGCACGGGTGATTTTCGGTTTCGAGATGATGCCTACAGTCTGGATCAGCCGCATGGGTCGAGTTTGCTTAAGAATAGAGTAAACCGGTGACGGTTCCGCGATGGGCGTGAAGAAGAAACTCGCGGTTGCCTTCCGCCCCAAGGATGGGGCTATCGGTGACGGCGGTTGCGAAACCGGCTGTATGTAGGGCAGAGGCGACCTTTTCGCAGGCCGCAGCGTGCGCCGCCCCGTCGCGGACGATGCCGCCTTTGCCGACAGCTTCGCGACCGGCTTCAAACTGCGGCTTGATCAGAATGAACCAGTCGCCATTCGGTTTCAGTATCGGGGCGAGTGCACCGATCAGCAACGTGACCGAGATGAAGCTTACGTCACAGGCGATGATGTCGACCAGTTCACCGATGGTGTCGAAAGTCAGATGGCGGGCGTTGGTGCGTTCATGCAGAATGACGCGAGGGTCCGTGCGGAGCTTCCAGTCGATCTGACCGGCACCGGTGTCGACGGCGTGAACGCGCTCGGCTCCGTGCTGGAGGAGGCAATCGGTAAAGCCACCGGTCGAGGTCCCAACATCCATGCAGATTTTGCCCGATACGTCGATGCCGAAGTGCTGGATTGCCTTTTCGAGTTTGACGCCGCCGCGACTGACGAACGGGAGCGGTTGTTCGACCGCGATTTCATTCTCGGTGGTAATCAGGCGGCCGGGCTTGTCGGACTTCTGCCCGTCGACCGATACTTTGCCGGCGAGGATCAGGGCTTGCGCTTTACCGCGGGACTCGACGAGCTGGCGCTCGACGAGAGCCAGGTCCAGTCGAAGTTTGCCGCTTCCTCCGTTCAAGCTTTGCGCTGCACGATGAAATCGGCGATTTGACGCAGACGATCTGCCCTGTTGCTGAAGTTGGTCAGGGCAGAGCGGGCCGCCTGGCGCTCTTCTTCGGCCATCTTGCGGGAACGGTCGAGGCCGTAGACGGCCGGGAAGGTGATCTTCTGCTGAGCCTGGTCTTTGCCGGGGGTCTTGCCGAGAGCTTCGGAAGAGGCTTCGACGTCGAGTACGTCGTCAATGATCTGGAAAGCCAGGCCGATGTGCTCGCCGTAGTGGGACAGAGCGGCAAGGTCGTCATCGATAGCGCCCGCGTAGATGGCGCCCATGCGAACGCTGGCGCGAAGGAGAGCGCCGGTCTTGGCACGGTGGATGGAATCGAGCAGAAGCGCCGTGGGCTCTTTGCGTTCGCCCTCGATGTCATTTACCTGTCCGCCGATCATTCCGCCGACCGTGCCAGCGGCACGCGACAACTCTTCGACGAGACGGATCTTGCGGTCGGCGTGAATGAGAGGAAGGCGGCTGAGCGCTTCGAAGGAGAGCGTAAGCAGGGCGTCACCGGCGAGGATCGCCATCGCATCACCGAAGACCTTGTGGCAGGTGGGGCGGCCGCGGCGGAGATCGTCATTATCGAGGGCCGGCAGGTCGTCGTGGATAAGGGAATAGGTGTGGACGAGCTCCAAGGTGACAGCGGCATCTTCAATGCCATTTGGGGAGTCGGTAACGGCGCGAGCGGCGGCTATGGCCAGGATCGGACGGATACGCTTGCCGCCAGCGAAGAGGCTGTAGCGCATGGCGCGATGAATCGACGAAGGATCGACCGTTTCAGCCGGCACCCAATGATTGAGGACGGCATCGACTGCCTGGACTTGTTCAGCGAGAAAGTCGCTCAGGGCGATTTGAGAGACGCGCGTCATTTGCCGAGCTTCTCGGGGTTGAATGGGACAGGCGTCATTTCCCCGCCCCGCTTCATGAGGATTTCGACGCGAGACTCGGCCTCTTCGAGCTGCCGCTTGCATTCAGCGCTCAGGCGCATACCGGTTTCGAAGAGAATGAGGCTTTGCTCGAGAGGGAGGTCGCCCCTTTCGAGTTCTTTGACGACTCGTTCCAGCTCTTCCAGGCCGGCTTCAAAGTTCAATGAGGATGGTTTTTCCTCAGTCATCCATTCATTGTAACGAGGCTGAACGGGGCCTAGCGGTTTTTACGAAACGAACTCGCGGAGTGGCGCTGTCACGTTGCGGCACAGAAGATGTCGTATAGAGCTGGCGGTGTGTTGAGTGCAACGGCACCGAGAGGAAACGCTATTCGAAACCGATGTCAGGCTGCAATGACCTGCTGCCATGTCTCAAATCGATTCTGCCTTTCCGCTTGGTAGGCGGCCGCAGAAAGGAGATGTCGTTTCGGTCGGAAGTGGGCAGCGAGAATGTCGTGTGTCTCGAGAAATCGTTGCGCATGCTCAGGAGACTTGAAGCGCTTCATGCGGCGCTCTCGTTGTCGGGTGGGTTGATGTGAGTTCTCGGCCCGATTGTTTAAATAACGGCTCTGTCGATGAGCAACTCGCGGCAGGATTATTCTTTTCGCAGCACCATAGCTACGAAGCTTGTCCGTAATGATCACGCGAGGCCGGCAGCGACTGGTTCGCAAGAGTTTACGAAAGAAGCGCATGGCAGCGAAGCGATCGCGTTTCGGCTGGACCAGGATGTCAATGACTGCGCCGGTCTGATCCACAGCACGCCACAAATAATGCTGCACGCCGTTGATCTTCAAGAACACTTCATCCAAGAACCACTTGTCGCCCAGCTTCGGTCGTCTGCACTTCAGTTTGGCTGCATAGGAAGTTCCGAACTTATTGCACCAGCGCCGGATCGTCTCGTAACTCAATTGGACTCCCCGCTGAGCCATCATCAATTCCACTTCTCGCAGGCTCACGGCGAAGTTGAAGTACAGCCACACGCACTGAGAAATGACTTCTTCCGGAAACCGATAACCACGATAGAGGCTGCCTGACACCTAATCAGGATCACATCTGCTCGGTGTGACAATGCC
>JALYVA010000185.1 GCA_030853485.1 Acidobacteriota bacterium | reverse complement strand
GCACATCGTAGCGCATCGTCGGCAGCGTCGCCTCGGCCAGCATACGTTCCCGACGCTCGGGCATCTCCTGCTGCTTGAAGCCAGTCGCGATCACGGTAATCTTCACCTCGTCGCCCATCGTCTCGTCGAGCACCGCGCCGAAGATAATGTTAGCGTCCTCATGCGCCGCGTTCTGAATAATGCTCGAAGCCTCATTCACCTCGCTCAGCTTCAAGCTGCTCGAACCCGTAATGTTGATCAGAATCCCGCGCGCCCCATCGATCGCTCCGGCTTCGAGCAAAGGCGAAGCCATCGCCGCCATCGCCGCATCCACCGCCCGATTGGTCCCCGACCGCACACCGGTCCCCATCACCGCATAGCCCATCCCCGCCATCGTCGTCTTCACATCGGCAAAGTCGCGGTTGATCACGCCGGGAATCGTAATAATGTCCGATATCCCCTGCACCCCCTGCCGCAGCACATCGTCCGCAATCCGGAAGCTTTCAAAAAATCCCGCATCCTTGGCCACCGCCAGCAGCTTCTCGTTCGGAATCACGATCACCGTGTCGACCGACTCCAGCAGCTCCTGCATCCCACGCTCGGCCTGCTGCATCCTCCGCTTGCCTTCAAACGCGAACGGCCGCGTCACCACCGCCACCGTCAGCGCCCCCATCTCACTGGCCAGGCTCGCAATCACGGGCGCCGCACCGGTCCCTGTCCCGCCGCCCAGCCCTGCGGTTACAAACACCATGTCCGCGCCTTCAAGCGCCTCAATAATCTTGTCCGAATCCTCAAGCGCGGCCCTTCGCCCCACATCGGGATTCGCCCCCGCACCCAGCCCGCTCGTCAGCTTCACCCCAAGCTGCAGCTTTACCGGAGCGTTCGACACCTGCAGCGCCTGCACATCCGTATTTGCCGCAATAAACTCCACTCCCACCACATTGGCCGCAATCATGCGGTTGACGGCATTGTTCCCTCCGCCGCCTACGCCGATCACCTTGATCCGCGCTCCATGCGGAATCTCATCGTGATAATGAATGCGAAGATCGTCAGGCTGGTGGGGCGGCAGATTGGACGGAAAATTGGGCGGCAGATTCGACATGGGCAGCAGTACTCCTCGAGACAACTAGGCCGGCAGGCTCAGTTTTGATTCTCACACCTCGCCGCCCAACCCACACCCAAGTTTTCCACCGCCCGCACCACGCTTGGTTCAATCGAACGGGCAAAGGCTCCCCACGCCCCGCTCACCCACTCAGGCTCACCCCCTCAAAACGACAGCCGCGCACTCACCTGAACCTCCCTGCCCGGCGTCGTCACTTCCGTCACCGAACCAAATCCTGCCGTATTCACAAAGCGATTCGGCGTTCCCAGGTTCGTATGGTTCAACGCGTTGAAGAACTCCCCGCGCGTCTCCAGGCGAACACGCTCGCCCACCGGAAAACCCCGCACCAGGCTGAGATCCAACATCTCCATGCCCGGTCCCACCACCGAGTTTCGGCCCGCATTCCCAAACGTATACGCACGAGGAGCCGCGAACGCCGCCGGGTTGAACCAGGTCGCCGCATTGCGAGTCCCCGCACCGAACACCTGCTTGCCTGTCACATTCGCGCGAATCGGATTCTCCCCCAGAGCCGTACCCGCATTCGCCGTATCTCCGAACACCGAGATCGTCAGAGGAAACCCGCTCTGCGCCTGAAACACCGTGGACGCAAGCCAGTCCGCCGTCACCGCGCGCGTCAACCGGCTCCGGCCCCACTTCGGTACGTCATACACCGCGCTGATCGCCAGCCGGTTGCGCACATCGCATGCCGGTCCCTTTTCTGCCTGCAGGTTTGAGTTGTCCTGCGGTATCGCGGCCTCAAACATCGGCGAGCGAAAATCCGGCGCATTCGAAAGACTCTTCGACCACGTATAGTTCGCAAGAAAGCTCAAGCCATTCGCAGCCCTGCGACGCACGTTCACATACCCCGCGTCGTACCAGCTCTGGGCAGAGTTTTCGAGGAGATTGATCGTGCTCACCCCGAAGGTCGTGCTGGTCGCGGTCACGTTCGGCGGAAGCGTCGTATTCGGCACAAAGCTGATCTTCCTGAAAGGCCGGCGCGGCTGAATCAATCCCGGCCCTGGCTGCGCATTGTTGATCAAATGCGAGCGCTGCAGGTGGAAGCCGCCCGAGCCGAGATATCCGATCTCGAGCACCGTCTCCTTGCCCAGGCTCTGCTCGAGCGACGCACTCCATTGCTGGATGTACTGTGGCGCAGGACGCGTCTGCATCCCGGTAAAGCTCACCACCGTCGTCCCCAGCACCGCGGACGCGAAGTCGAACGTCTTGATCGAAGGCGTGAAGTTGTCGCTTTGGTTGGTCTCGGGAAACGTGTACGGAACATTGTGCCGTTGATTGCACCAGGTATTCATATCCACCGGCGTGTAGAAAATTCCATACGCCGCATGCAGCACCAATCCCACCCCCGGGACGCTTTGCGAAATCCCCACACGCGGCGCAAAGTCCGTCCGGTTGGGATACATCAACCCCTTGGGAAAACCATTCTGACCTCCGATAAACACACTCGGCGTGCCATCCGGGCCGAACGTAAGATTGCTGTTCGTGTACTTGATATCCACCAGCGCGCTCATGTACTCATACCGCACACCGTAGTCCAGTGTCGTCTTCCGCGTCAGCCGGAAAGTATCCTGCGCATACCCGTTCGCCGACCATTGCCGCAGGTTCATCTGCGGAATCCCGGCCTGTCGCTGCCGCACCACCGGAAGTCCAAGCAGAAAGCTCGCCAGCGCCGATCCCGTTCCATCGTTCGCGCCAATGTCGGTCGTAAAGCCGTTGGTGAACTGGTAGTACCCGCGGTTCTGAAAAAATCCCCACATCGGCCAGATGAACCTTTGATACGCTCCGCCGAATTTCAGCCCGTGCCGTCCCACCTGCCAGCTCAGCGTATCGCGCCCCTCCACAATCGTGTCCCACGAGTGCATCGGCGTCGCAGAAAAACTGTCCCCCATGGGCGAGTAGCCCTGCACTGAAAAATACGGCGCGCCCCAGGCCCCAGGCCCGCCAAACCCCACGCCCGCAATCCCCAGCGAACCCGTGATGTCGCTTTTGTTCGCGCTTTCTGTCGTGTGGTTCATGCTCAGGCGCGACACCGCCACCGAAGCCACGTTCAACAGCGAAGGCGTAAACACATGGCTGTACGATCCCATCCCCTGCTGCGAAAGATTGTCGTGAAGATAGCCGAAGCCAGGCAGGTTCTCGGGCACAAAGCCATGCTCTCCGCCTGCACTGTACCGCGCAAACGCCGTGTCCTTCTGGCCGAATTGGTGATCGATCCGCACCGTCCCCTGGTCCGTGTAGTGGACCTCGTTGCGCACATCCAGATAGTTGTTCGAGTCGTTGCCCGAGCCCACCACCGTCGGCTGCCCCATCATCGTCATGCCGCCGCCCATGCCCATGCCGACCATCACGTTCGGCTGCGGCGTGTACTTGGTCAGCATCGTCACCGCTACCGGATTCATCCGGTCCACAGGGATCTTATTACCCGGAAACGCCTGCCGCGTGAACTGCGGATTCGACTGGCTGACCGGACGGCTCGGGTTGTAGTTCGCATTCGCCACCTGCGTCTTCGGATCGTAGATCGTTACCCTGCTCTTGCTGAAATCGCCGGCAACCTCGTCCGGTGTCGGCACAGTGTCGGTCATGCTGTCCGCCTGCACATGACGAAGCGCTTCGTAGTTCAGAAAGAAGAAGGTACCCTTCCTCAGTCCAGGTCCTATCACCGGTCCACCCAGCGACCCTCCAAAATTATTCTGCACCAGGTGATTTGTTCCACCCATCTCGTTGAACGAGTGCGCATCCAACGCGCCATTCCGGAGAAACTCATACGCCGTTCCATGCAGCCGCGTTCCCCCCGAACGCGTCACAATGTTTACCTGCCCGCCGCCCGCGCCGCCCATCTCCGCCGAGTAGCTTCCAATCTGCACCTGAAACTCCTGCACCGCGTCCGGCGACGCGCTGAAGTTCTGCGTATTGAACGTAGGATCCGTATTGGTTGCGCCGTCCAGAAGAAAGTAATTCGCGTTCGGCCGATTGCCTCCCACACTGATCGCGGACCGCTGGCCCGGCCTCCAATACAGCGGATTCATGTCTCCCGTTTGAGCCCCATGACTCATGTGCGCGCCCGGCACCGACAACATCAGGTCCACCAGCATCCGCCCGTTCAGAGGCAGCTGCGCCACCGCACGCTGATCCACCACCTCGCCCAGGCTCGCATCCGCCGTCTTCAGCAACTCCGCCGCCGCCACCGCCGTCACCGTCTGGCTGTCTGGCCCCACCGTCAGCGTCACATCCAGCATCGTCTGCTGGCCCACCTCAAGCTGAAACGAACGCCGGGCAAGCGCAAATCCCTTGCTCTGCACTTCAAGCAGATACGCGCCCGGCAACAGACCACCCACCTCGTACACGCCCGCAGCATTGGTCGTCACATGGCGGACCGCGCCCGTCTTCACCGCCGTCAGCTTGATCTCCGCGCGAGGAATCGCAAGATGCTGAGGGTCTTCCACCACGCCGCGCAACATCACGTAATTCGTCTGCGCCCGCAGACCGCTTGCTACGGCAACAAGGTAGAGCAGGACCAAGGCACGCAAACATTTCATAGACTTCACACCATCACCTGTACCAACGAACGGTTCCACATGGGTATCGGAACGGATCAGGTTGCTGCATACGAACCCGGGACGGTGCTTCACCCTCAGGTTAGTTTGCAAAAACAATAAAAGGAGTCAGTCCGAAAGCCTATCCATGGCCAGTGGGCCTGTCATCCCTCACACGGATGATTCCGGCCTCTATCTTTCGATGGAGAGGACCGAAGAACAAGAGAGATGGCCTGCCGGCCGGGCCCGCTGCGCGCGGGGCGGTCACTTCGTGACGGGTATACCCCTTCGGTGGGCGCTTCCCGTTGGTCGCGGGTGGAGGATGTTTAGGCTGCCATTTTTACGTTCTGTTGGGATGAGGCGGTCTAGAAACTGCCGGCAAAAATCGCCTTCAGCTTCGACCGGAGTCCCTGCTCTTCGCTCGCACGCCGCACCTGCGTCCTGTGCGTATAGAGCAGCATTCCAATCGCCGTTGCATATTCAGGCTTCACCAGATCTTCCGGCATGCGCGACAGCGGCACCGGGTATCCGATCCGCGCCGGAACCCGCAGCAGGCTCTCGGCGTTATCGAGCAGCCCAGCCATATTCGCCCCGCCGCCCGTCACCACGCAGCCCGCACCGAGCGCTTCGAGCACCCCGCCGCTGCGCAGGTTATCGCGCAGCATCGTAAACAGCTCCCGCGCCCGAGGTTCCAGGATCTCCGCCAGAAACCGCTGCCGCACCATCCGCGCCGGCTGCCCGCCAGAGATCGCAAGGTTGCCGCCGACTTCAATCTCATTCATCTGCGGCACCGCCGTCACCACGCAATGCCCATAAATCTTCTTCAGGTACTCCGCTTCCTCCACCGTCACGTGCAGACCCACAGCAAGATCGTTGGTAAAGTGGTCGCCCCCGATCGGCAACACCGCGGTATGCGCGATCGAGCCTTCGAAGTACACCGCCAGCTCGGTCGTACTGGAGCCGATGTCGGCCATGCACACGCCCAGCTCCCGCTCATCCGCGCTCAACACCGCCTCGGCCGCCGCAATACCTTCGTATACCGTGTCCTGCACCTCCAGGCCCGCCCGGTTCGCGCATGTAATCACGCTTTGTGCCACGCCGCCCGAGCACGTCGAAAGATGCAGGTTCACCTCAAGCTTGTTTCCCACCATCCCCACCGGGTCATGGATCCCCGCCTGGTCGTCGAGAATAAATTCCTGCGGCAGCAGATGCAGCACCTCGCGGTCCGGAGGCAGCGCCACACTCCGCGCACGGTCCACTGCCGCACGCACCTCATCCCGCGTAATCTCCCGCATGCGGCTTCCCATGCTGATGCCGCCGCGCGAGTTGATCCCGCGCACATGCGTCCCGCCAATCCCAACCACCGCGGTCTCAATGCCTGCCTTGGCCGTGCGCTCCGCCGTCAGCGCCGCACGGTTGATCGCCTCGGCCGCCGGCCCCAGCTCCGCAATCAAACCTTTGCGCATCCCACGCGATGCCTCGACCCCATGCCCGCGATATCGCAGCACGCCATCCAGCAGCTCCGCCACCAGCACACAACTCTTCGTGCTCCCCGCGTCCAGCACGGTGATCAGGTTTTCCTGTTTCTGATTCAAGGGCGCACCGCCGGCGAAGCGTGATACTTCGCCGCACCCGGCGAGCTCCGTACAGACGTCGTGCGATGCTTCGCAGCAGACGTCCCACCGCGCGGCTTCGCCTTCACCACGCGCTTTGCTGCGGCCTTCCTTACCCCTGCTTTGCTGCCCGCAGACCGAACCGGCGCCTTGGCATTTTTCACAGCAACCACGGGCCGACCCTTTGCAAGCGCATTCCCCGACAGACTCCCAGACGCATGCGCCGCAGGCACCGCCTTGGCCACGCCATCAGCATCGGAAGCGGAACTTACCCCGCCCGCATTGGTTGAAGATGTCATAGGTACACCGGAGCCTGGCTGCATCTCCAATACTACTTGCCGCTCATACCGCATATCCACCGACGAAAGTTTCGGGTACACCGTTCGCCACTCCGCAAGATGCTGCTCGAAACGCTTGTACCGTTCCAGAAATTCGCTGTCCCCAAAATGCACCAGGATGTCCGTCGCATGGTCCGGAATCAACGCCTTCACATCCTCCGGGTTCGACAGGTCCACCTCGCTCAACCCCTGCGAGATTCTGTCGCCCGACGAGTCCAGGTCCGACGTGAACCGCGTGAAAATCTTCATCCTGGCCGCACGCGTCGACAGCGGATCGCTCGCCACAATCCCCGTCACCACGGGAAACGAGTACGGCGCCTCGGCCTTACCGCCCGCTGGCATATTCAGCAGCACACCGTTCGCATCCACCAGCCCAATCCGGTTGCCTTCGCGCACAAAGGCCACCGGCGTCCGCTCCACCACCGACACGCGCAGCCGGTCCGGCAGCAGCCGCATCACCGTCGCATGCGCCACCCAGGGCATCTGTTCCACCTCCGCCCTGCGGTCCTCCAGCGGCACACGAAAGATGTTCCGTTCCACATCTTCCCCAAACACATTCAGCAGCTGCGCCCTGCTCACATGCTGGTCCCCGGCAAACTCGATCGCCGACGCCGACGCAATCACAAACCGTGCGTCATGCAGCAGAAAGCTCCGCGTCATCATCAGCATGGCCACACACGCGCCCGCACACAGCAATGCCAGCACCCCGGCGAAGATCCATCCGCTCCGGCTCCTCGGCATCCCGCCCAGCCGCACCCGCACCCCGCCGCGCAGCCTCCCCGCCGAAGCATCCTCACGCGCAAACGGGTCCTCCGCAAAATCTTCACTCAGATCCCGGCGCAGTCTGCGTTCCGGCACGTTCTCTCCCCGCTGCGCAGAAGCACGCCGCCGACGCCCTGTACCCGAGGCGTACCCCTCCTCCGGCACATCGAGCACCGTGGACCCGCCTCTCGAAATCAAATCGTTCTGTCGCAAACCCGAGCAGGGCCGCGAGAATCGCCGTCCTGAGCATAACCCGCCCCAACCACTCTTCCGCCCATCATCTTCCGCACGTACCCTTTCAGGAACTCACCCATTCCGCTTGAGCGCCTCCACCAGCGCCGTCGACGCCTGCGACACACTGCCCGCCCCCAGCGTCAAAATCACATCTCCCGCCTCAGCCTCCCCGGCCAGCGCCTCTACCCCTTCGGCCGCCGAACCCGCATACCCCACCTTCACCTGGCACGCCCCGCCGATCGCCTCCACCAGCGCCTGCGCATGCACGCCCGCAATCGGCTCCTCGCTCGCCGCATAGATATCGAGCACCTTCACCGAATCCGCCTCCCGGAACGCCCGCGCGAACTCCTCCATCAGGTCCCGCGTACGCGAGAACCGGTGCGGCTGAAACAGCACCAGCACCCTCCTGTAACCGCACTCCCGCGCCGCCTGCAGGGTCGCCACAATCTCGGTCGGATGATGCCCATAGTCGTCCACCACCGTAATCCCGCGCACCACACCTTTCACCTGGAACCTCCGGTCCACCCCGCGAAACGTCTCAAGCCCCGCCGCAATCTGGTCCGGAGCCACCCCAAGC
>JALYVA010000100.1 GCA_030853485.1 Acidobacteriota bacterium | reverse complement strand
GGCTATTTTTGCCCAGCCCCTCGAAAGGGTCTAATTGGCAGCGAGCTGGGTTGCAGGCTGCTCTTTGTGCTTCGCGAGGTAGGTGAAGAAGCTCCGTCGTCCGACACCCACTGCCTTGCAGACTTGGCTGGCCGTCTTGCCGGAGTTCTCATACAGAACCTTGGCGTTCTTCAACTTGGCGACATCGGTTCGTGGCCGTCCTCCGGTCTTTCCTCGCGCTCTTGCGGAAGCCCGGCCGGCGGCGGCACGCTCGGCGCGCAGTTCGCGTTCCATCTGATGGATTGCGCCCATCATCGATAGAAAGCACCGCCCGGTGGCGGTGCTGGTATCGATGTTCTCGCGCAGCGAGACGAGATTGATCTGCTTCTTCTCCAGCTTCTGCGCTGTTTCAAGCAGATGGAGGAGCGAGCGTGTCATGCGGCTTAGCTCGGTCACGACGAGTGCATCGCCGGGGCGGAGATACTCCATCAGCTGATCCCAACCGGGGCGGTCCATGCGGGAACCGGTCATCTTGTCTGAGAAGGTCTTGCCGCACCCGGCTTTCTGCAGGTCGTCCAACTGCGAATCGAGATTCTGGCCAACGCTGCTAACGCGGGCATAGCCGACGCGATGCGCGGGGTGTGACGCGAGCTTTTCGGGAGCCTTCATAGTGCAAAAAGCTATCAGATATCGGTGGCAGGCGCACGTTGATTTTGGCAACGGTTCTTGCACTCGAAAACGTCTCGCCGTAGCATGGGAAACATCCTCTTGCCCGCCGTGCGAAAAGTGTACTTCTTGCACTCGCTGAAAGTCGCTTGTGCATGGCCTCCGAATCCCGCCGCCTATCGATCCTAACCGTCCAGGAGTTAATCGAACTTTACGATCTTCCCTGCTTTACGGAAGAGGACCGTCATCTTTACTTCGATCTGAGCCCTACCGAGCGTGAGTTGCTCGATGGCGTGTTCACGATCTCGGTTCCGGTTCACCTGATCCTACAGCTCGGCTATTTCAAGGCCAAGCGCCAGTTCTTCGTCTACGAGCTCGGATCGGTCATGGGGGATGTGGGGCACATTCTTCAGCGCTATTTTCCCGCGAGAGGCACGGAGGAAATCAAGCGGGCCGCCAGATCGAATCGTCTGGAGCATCAGCAGCTCATCCTCAAGTTGTTCGACTACCGGTTCTGCGATGCCGGCGCGAAGAAGGAACTTGAAGCCAAGGCGCAGCGCGTGGCGATGCTCTCGGCGCAGCCGGTTTTCATTTTGCGCGAAGCCTTGCAGTACCTGGTCCACCGACGCATCGTCGCGCCAGGCTACACCTACCTGCAGGACATGATCGGTCGAACCATCGCGGTCGAACGGCTGCGTCTCACATGCCTGCTGGACCGGGCGCTAACTCCGGACTTGGAGCGGCAGTTGCAGGAGCTTCTCGAAACGGACGAGGGGATGTACCGGATCAGCCTGCTCAAACACGAGCCGAAGGATACCAGTTATGGCGAGCTGCGGCAGGAGCGCGAGCGCGGCACGTTCTTCCAGCCGTTGTTCGCGTTCGGCCAGGCCTTCCTTGCGTCGGCAGGCTTATCGAACGAGAGCGTGCGGTATTACGCTTCGCTGGTCCACTTTTACTCCGTCTATAAGCTGCAACGGATGGCCGCTCCCACGGCTCGCCTGTACCTGTTGTGTTTTGCCACGCACCGCTTCCGGCAGATCAACGACAACCTGATCGAGTCCTTCATCCATCTGGTCGACGATTACGAGCAGCAAGCCAAGCTGGCGGCCGAGATCGCCTCCGTGGAGGCGATGACTGAGGCGACCGGGAATCTCCAGGCCGCCGGTCAGGTCCTGAACCTGTTCCTCGATCCGACGATCCCGGACTCGACGCCGTTCTCAAAGGTCAGAAAGCGGGCGTTTTCTCTGCTGGAAGCCGAACGGTTCGGTCAGGTCTCCGAGTACATGCGCAAGATCGAGTTCGACAAGGCGGCATCCGAGTGGTCGTTTTACGGCAAGCTGCACGCGAAGTTCAAGCTCAACCTCCGCCATTTGTTCGCAAATCTTGACTTCGCCGGTTTGGTCGAGGATGCCCGCTGCTTGAAGCGGTGGCCTTCCTGCAGGAGATCCTTCGCCACGGAAGGTCGCCTCGCCAGATGAACCCTTCCGACTTTCCGACAGGCATCATCGCCAGGAACGTTCAGCGCTATATGTACATCGAGGCCGAGAAGCGCAAGGACCGGCAGCTCGATGTCGACCGCTACGAGTTCCTCGTCTATCGACTCTTGCGGAAGGCCCTCGAAGCCGGGAACGTCTACGTCCGCGACAGCAACGAATTTCGCAGCTTCGAGGACGATCTGATCCGTCCTGAACGTTGGAAGAACAAGGCCGACGTGCTTGAGGAGATCGGCTCGCCTGTCCTGCTGGCACCGATCGAAGAGACGCTCGCGACCTTCCATGAGGAGCTCGAAGAGAAGTTCGAACGCGTCAACCGGCGGCTTGAGAGCGGCGACAACAAACACGTCAAGATCACCGGCACCGGCGACAAGCGCCGGTGGTCCCTGATCTATCCTTCGGAAGAAGAGCCCATCAACAGCCCGTTCTACGGCCAGTTGCCCGGTATCGGCATCGCCGATCTCCTGAGATTCGTCGTCGGTAAAACGGACTTCATGAAAGCCTTCACCCATGTTCTGGGCCGTTATATCAAGCAGGACGCCGATCCGCGCCATATCCTCGCCTGCGCCGTCGCCATGGGAACCAACATGGGGCTTTGGAAGATGGCGGAGGTTTCGGGCCTCGGACACTCGGCACTGACGACGGCGGCGCGCAACTTCCTGCGGGCCGAGACGCTGCACGCCGCCAACGATGCCATCTCGAATGCCACCGCCGCCCTGTCGATGTTCGATCAGTACGACATCGGCGGAACGAAACACTCCAGCAGCGACGGCCAGCGAATCGAAACCCAAATCCCCACCATCAATGCCC
>JALYVA010000144.1 GCA_030853485.1 Acidobacteriota bacterium | reverse complement strand
ATGGGGAGGACCGGGGGCTGTCGGTTGCTTCTGCCCGGGGGGTGGTCCGGGGGAGGAAAGCGGTCTCGCTTCGCGAGATACCCACATCTCAGAATCGAGATATGGGGCACCCGGGTTGTGGGATCGGGCTGGCCTGGTCGCGATGGATGGGGAGGACCGGGGGTTGTAGGTTGCTTCTGCCGGGGGGGGGAAAGCGGTCTCGCTTCGCGAGATGCCCACATCTCAGAATCGAGATATGGGGCACCCGGGCCGACGTCAGAATCGAGATTGAGTGCCCGGCCTGGGGAGTGAATCGGGATAGTCTTGGGATATGTTTGAGACTAGGTTGGCGACGGTTGCGGATGCGGAGTTGATTGCGGGGCAGAGGCACAGGATGTTTGTCGATGCGGGCAATGGCGAGGCTGCGCAACTGCAGAGGATGGAAAAGAATTTTGTTCCATGGGTGCGGCCGCGGCTGCAGGACGGAAGCTATGTGGGCTGGCTCGTGGAGCGGGAGGGATGCGTTGTGGCGGGTGCCGGGACGTGGCTGATGGAGTTTCCGCCTCACTTTCTCGATGAGCAGCCGGTGCGTGCCTATCTGCTGAACTTTTATGTCGATCCCGCTTTTCGTGGGCATGGGCTGGCGTATGGGCTGCTGCGGACCGCGGTCGAGGATGCGAAGGCGCGCGGGATCAAGGTGGTGTCGCTGCATGCTTCGAAGTTTGGCCGGCCGCTGTATGAACGCAATGGATTCCGGACGACGACCGAGATGATGCTGACGTTTTGACTGAGTAGGGATCGAGGAGAGTGGGCGCGCCTTGGGAAGCTCTGATCAAGTCCACGTCGGAATCTTCCGCCCGGCAAAAACGCAGATTCCCTTCGGGAATGACAACAGAAGGGCAGAACGTCCCCCGAGGCCGGAATCTTCCGCCTGGCAAAGATGCAGGTTCCCTTGGCAATGACAACAAAAGGGCAGGACGTCCGCCGAGTTCGGAATCCTCCGCCCCGGCAAAGACGCAGATTCCACTTCGGGAATGACCAACAAAAGGGTAGAACGTTCGCCGAGTTTGGGCTTAATCAGAGGTTCCCTTGTATACTTCGCTGGTTATGCGAGTATTTGTGATTCTTCCTGCAGCAGGGATTGGGACGCGGATGGCCGCGGGTGCGACGGCATCTCCGACGGCGCCGAAGCAGTTTCTCGAAATTGGCGGAGTGCCTGTGCTGGTGCGTTCGGTGCGTGCGTTTCTTGCGGTGTCGCGTGTGGATGCGGTGTGCGTGGCGGTGCGGGCGCAGGAGCGGGAGCGGGTGCAGGCGCAGTTGACGGAGCACAAGCTGGGTGCGCGGGTGCATCTGGTGGAGGGCGGCGATAACCGGCAGCAGTCGGTGGGTAATGCGCTGGCGGCGCTCGACTGCGATGAATACGACGTGGTGCTGGTGCATGATGCGGTGCGTCCTCTGATCGATGCGGCGACGATCGAGCGGACGATCGATGCGGTGGTGAAGCATGGCGCGGCGATTGTGGGGCTGCCGGCGGTGGATACGATCAAGCAGGTGGAGCGGACGGCAGATGGGGCGATCGTGACCGCGACGATTCCGCGGGAGAGGATTGTGCAGGCGCAGACGCCGCAGGGAGCGCGGTTCGGCCTGCTGCGCGGGGCGTTTGTGGCGGCCGAGGCGGACGGGTTTGCGGGGACCGATGAGGCCAGTCTGCTGGAGCGGGCCGGGGTGGAGGTGGCCGTGGTGCAGGGGTCGGCGAAGAACTTCAAGATTACGCAACCGGGGGATATTGAGCTGGCGGAGTTTTATCTGGGGCAGGCGGGTTGAGTGAAAAAGGCAGAACGTAAATTGGTGGAATGGGTGACAATCGGTGTTGAGCCTATTCCGGCTCCTGAGATGATTCGATGAGTATGAGAATTGGGTACGGGTTTGATTCGCATGCGTTCCAGGCGGGCGTGCCGCTGGTGATTGGCGGGCTGGCGATTGAGCATTCGGAGGGGCTGGCTGGCCACTCGGATGGGGATGTGCTGCTGCATGCGATTACGGATGCATTGCTGGGAGCGGTTTCGGCGGGGGATATCGGAACGTTTTTTCCTCCGAGCGATCCGCGTTGGAAGGGTGCGGATTCGAGCGTGTTCCTGAAGACGGCGCTGGAGGAAATCGCTACGGCGGGATACAAGATCGTGAATCTGGACAGCGTGCTGGTAATGGCGAGGCCGAAGATCGTGCCGATTGCGGGAGAACTGCGGGAGAGCGTGGCGAGGCTGCTGGGCGTGCAGCCGGGTGAGGTGGGGATCAAGGCGAAGACGCCGGAAGGCTTGAACCAGGATCATGTGGCCGTGGCGCATGTGACGGTGCTGCTGGAGAGCCTGGCGATTCCGGAGCCGGTGGGTGTGATGGTGGCCTCGGCTGAGGCGGAGGATGAGATTGACGTGGTGGTGAAGACGCTGGTGGGCGGGACGCGGGATATCTCTGCGCTGGGACGGAAGGTGACGCCGTTCGATACAGATGATCTGACTTGATCGACAGGCGCTTTGGCGAGTGAGAATTGCAGAAAACCTAACACCGATTTTTCACCGATTTCACTGATTAGATTGCGTCGCTTTTCGTGGAACTTTTCGCATAACCAAGGATGGTGCTGTGGTTTCCATAAAGCGTTTGTTTGCGGTGGTGGTGTTTGCCGGGGCAGTGTATGGCGGGGCGCAGACGGTGGGGGATGTGAGTTTGCAGCCGCGTTCGGCGACGCAGGCCGCGTGTGTGGTTGCGGGGGATGCTGCGTGGCTGACGCCGGCGGAGAAGACCTGCTATGGAACGACGCCGGACTATGCGGAGACGATGGCGTATGTGCAGCGGGTGCAGGAGGCTGCGCCGGGGCAGGTGCGGGTTGAGGCGTTCGGCAAGACGGGCGAAGGGCGTGAGCTGGATGTGGTGGTGGTGTCGAAGGATGGGATGTTCGATCCGGCGGCGCTGCATGCGGCGAAGCGGCCGATTGTGCTGGTGCAGAACGCCATTCATGCCGGGGAGATGGATGGCAAGGATGCTTGTCTTGCGCTGCTGCGGGATATGGTGATTTCGAAGACGAAGGCCGCGCTGCTGGAGCGGGCGGTGTTTGTGTTTATCCCGATGTACAACGCGGACGGACATGAGCGCAGGAGTGCGTACAACAGGATCAACCAGAATGGGCCGGCGGAGATGGGATGGCGGGGGAATGGGACCGATCTGAATTTGAACCGCGACTACCTGAAGGCGGATGCGCCGGAGACGCGGGCGTTCATGGCGATGTTTCATCGCTGGCTGCCGGACTTTTTTGTGGATGACCATGTGACCGATGGCGCGGACTATCAGTACGATGTGACGTTTACGATCGACGATGGGCTGAATGTGCCGCGAGAGACGGCGAAGTGGGTGGATGAGGTGGCGACGCCCACGCTTGAGAAATATGTGGATGCGCATGGACATCTCGCCTCGCCGACCTACATCAACCTGGTGAACGACAACGACCCGGCGCAGGGGCTGGGGTTCAATGAGGACCCACCGCGGTTTTCGACGGGATACATGGTGCTTGAAGGCCGACCGGGAATGCTGGTCGAGATGCATATGCTGAAGGACTACAAGACGCGGGTGACGGGGAACTACGAGATTCTGGCTGGTCTGCTGGAGCTGATCAATCGCGATGCGGACAAGGTGATTGCGCTGAATGCGGCGGCGGATCGAGAGGCTGAGGCGATCGGCGCTCATCCTCTGGGCGGTGAGAAGTTTCCTCTGGCGGTGGGCTGGGGCGGGCAGACGACACCGTTTCTGTTTCGCGGGTACAAATACACGCGGGAGTTGAGCGCGGTTTCGGGGGCGATGTGGGTGAAGTATACGCATGAGCCGTGGAATGTTTCGCTGCCGATGCAGACGGGGTTCAAGGTCACGACGGCTGCGGTGGCTCCGGCGGCGTACCTTATTCCGGCGCAGTGGACGAAGGTGATCGATGTGCTTGCCGCGCACCAGGTGGAGATGGAGCGGACGACGGCGGCGTGGACGGGCGAGGCGGAGACGTATCAGTGCGGCGGGATGACGTGGCAGGAGCCTCCGTTTGAGGGGCGGCATCCGACGTTCAACGGCGAGGCGGCGCGGAGTCCGGGCAAGTACGGGAGCTGTGTGCTGGTGCGGGAGAAGATGAGCTTTCCGGCTGGGTCGGCGGTGGTGCGGCTGAACCAGAGGCTGTCGAAGGTTGCGCTGGAGTGGCTGGAGCCGGCGGCGCCCGATTCTGCGCTGCAGTGGGGGTTTTTCGATTCGATCTTCGAGCAGAAGGAGTATGGCGAGGCGTATGTGCTCGAGGCGCTGGGCAGGCAGATGATGGAGAAGGACCCGCAGTTGAAGGCGGAGTTCGAGAAGAAGGTGGCGAGCGATCCGTTGTTTGCGGGCAGTGCGGCGGCGCGGCTGGAGTTCTTTTATGAGCGCTCGCCGTGGTTTGCGGCGAACCGGGTGGGGATGTATCCGGTGGGGCGGTTGGTTTCGTTGGATGGGGTGCCGGTGAAGTAGGTCCGATTGCGCTGCCGCGCGGGCCCACTTCGCGTGGTGCGCCCACTTCGTGGGGTGTATACCGGCTTCGCCTCGGGCCTCCCGTTGGTCGGCAACGAAATTCATCGCGACCAGCGGGAGCGCCAACCGAAGGGGTATACACGTCACGAAGTGACCGCCCCGCGCGTAGCGGGCCCGGCCGGCAGGCCCTGCTCTATTTTCTTACCAGATCTTTACACGATCTTTCGGAGCAAGGTAGAGCTTGTCGGTGGGGGCGATGGGGAAGGCCGCGTACCAGCCGTCGTTGTTGCGGACGGTGTCGGCGCGGTACTGGGCGGGGGCGTGGGGGTCGGAGAGGATCTGCTGACGCAGGGCGGCGTCGCGGGCGACCGAACCCCAGTTCTGGCCGAAGGCGATGAAGAACTGCTGGTCGCCGGTGAAACCGCTGACGGCCGGGGCGGCCTGGCCATGGAGCGAGGCGTGGAAGCCGTCGAAAGCGGCGGTGAGGCCGGCGACATCCGCGATGTCTTCGCCGAGAGTCTGCTTGCCGTTGACGGAGAGATTGGGGAAGGGTTTGTAGGTGTCGTACTGTGCGGCGAGGGCGGCCGTGACGGTGTTGAAGTGGGCGAGATCTTCGGGGGTCCACCAATTGCGGACGCGGCCTTTGGAATCGAAGGCTGCGCCTTGCGAGTCGAAGGTGTGGCTGATTTCGTGTCCGATGATGGTGCCGATGGCGCCGTAGTTGGCGGCTGCGGGGGCCTGGGGGTCAAAGAAGGGAGGCTGCAGGATGGCGGCAGGGAAGTTGAGGCCGTTGTTGAGCGGAAGATTGACGGCGTTGACGGTTTGGGGCGTCATGCACCACTCTTTGCGATCGACAGGCAAGCCGATGCGGCCCACGTAGTAATGGTATTCGAAGAGGCCTGAGTTCCAGATGTTGCTGAAGAGATTGTCTGGCGAGACCCGGTAGGCGGCATAGCTGCGCCATTGGTCGGGATAGCCGACGCCGACCTGGAGGGTGCCGAGTTTGCGGAGTGCTTCGGCTTTGGTGGCGGGGGCCATCCAGGTGACGTTTTCAAGTCGCTCGTGGAAGGCGGCGAGGAGGTTGGCGACCATGGCCTGCGCCTGGGCTTTCGCTTCCGGGGAGAAAAAACGCTGGGCGTAGATTTTGCCTACGGCATCGCCGAGCAGGGCAGAGACGAAACGGTCGCCGCGGATGTTGCGGGGACGCTGCTGTGCGGTGCCGGAGAGGACTCCTCCGAAGAAGGCGAAACGCTCGTCGGCGAGAGCTTTGGAGGTGGCGGCGGCGTAGTCCTCGATGAGATGGAAGGCGAGGAGGTCTTTCCAGGCGTCGAGGGGCTGGGAGAGGACGAGCGCGGACTCGCCGGTGAAGGCGCCGGGCTGCCAGACGATGAAGCTGGTCTGCTTTTCGAGGCCCGCTGCGCGGAAGAATTCGGGCCAGTCGAGCCCTGGAGCTTTGGACGGGAAGTCGGCGATCTGCCAGGGGTTGTTGGCATGCTCGATGTTTTCGCTGTCTGCGAGGGAGATCTGCTGCTGAGCGATGGCGGTTTCTAGAGCGAGCACACGTGCGGCGCGCGCGTCGGGATCGGAGGTGCCGGCCAGGCGAAATATGGCTGCGATGTGGGCCTGGTACTTCGCGCGAATCTCCTTCATGGCGTCCGAGTCTGCGAGGTAGTAGTCGCGGTTGGGAAGCTCGGTGCCGCCCTGGAGGAGGTAGGGTGCGTAGTGGTCGGAGTCGTTGAAGCCGGGAGCGACCCACAGGCCGAAGATGTTGTCGGTGTGGTAGTTGGTGTTGTTGAGTGCGTCGACGTCGGCGCGCAGGGTGAGGCCGAGAGCGTGGGCGAGCTCGCGTGGGTTGTGGATAGCGGCGATGGTGGCGAGGCGGGGCCTGAGCTCGGCGAGGCCGTGGGACTCGATGGCCGGTTCATCCATGTAGGAATGGTAGAGGTCGGCGATTTTGCGCTCGTCGGAGCCCGCGGGGGCTTTGGCGGCGTTGTCGATGATGCTGGCGACCTGCTCGGAGCTGCGGTCGCTGAGAACGGTGAAGACGCCGATGGAAGCGCGGTCGGCAGGGAGCTTGGTACGGGCGACGAAGCCGCCGTTCGCGAAGAGGTAAAAGTTGTCGCCCGGGTGCACGGAGGGATCCATGTTGGGTATCGAGATGCCGTGGCGGTCTGGCGTGCCGGGAGCGGTTGGGAGGGCGGCGGTTTGCGCGTTGGCTGCGACGAAGGTGCAGAGCAGGAGGGGGAGAAGGCGAGCGGGGAAGCTGGTCATAAGGGGAAGACTCCGGAGAAATCGGAAACGGGGGCAGGTGGGCTCCGTTTGCTGGGAATCATTATCGCTCACGCGATGGAGAGTGGAACGTTTCCTCTGGTGGCGTGCAGGAGAGGCTGCGCGGTAATCGGCAGAGGTCGCCGAATTTCGCACTTTCTGCATTGTGGGGTGGTGTTTGGCGATGCTAGAGTTTGGCATTGGTTTCGAATTGAACACAATTTCAAGGATGCAAGGCGGTCCCGATGGCAATGATTACGACGGTGCAGCAGCACATTCTGCAGCAGCAGCAGGAGATGCTGAAGGCGACAGGGCGCGAGGCCACGGGTACCTTCAGCTGGCTGCTCAGCGGCATTACGCTGGCGGCGAAGATGATCGAAGCGAAGATCCGGTCGGCGGGGCTGATCGATGTTCTGGGTGCGTTTGGCGCGGAGAATGTGCAGGGCGAGCAGCAGCAGAAGCTGGATGTATTTGCCAACCAGGCGCTGCTGCATTGTCTCGGTCTGCGCGACAGTGTAGCCGCGCTGGTGAGCGAAGAGGATGAGAAGCCGGTGACGTTCAATCGCGATGCCGAGACGGGCAAATACATCATCGTCTTCGACCCTTTGGACGGGTCTTCGAATATCGACGTGAATGTAAACGTAGGGACGATCTTCAGCGTGCTGCGGAGGATGCCGCCGGAGCTTGGGACGCTGGATGAGTCGATCCTGCAGCCGGGGTTTCGGCAGGTGGCGGCGGGGTACGTGGTGTATGGGCCGTCGACGGTGCTGGTGTATACGACTGGCAATGGCGTGCATGGGTTCACGCTCGATCCCGCGATTGGCGCGTTTGTGCTGAGCAACGAGCGGATGACGATGCCGGAGCAGGGAAGCTACTACTCGGTGAACGAAGCGCATGCGGCGGGATGGCCGGAGGAGTATCGCGGATACATTACGATGCTGCGCGAAGGCGGGCTGGGCAAGGAGTACAGCTCACGCTATATCGGGAGCCTGGTGGCGGACTTTCATCGGACGCTGCTGAAGGGCGGAGTGTTTCTGTATCCGCCGACGGCAAAGCAGCCGAAGGGCAAGCTGCGGCTGCTGTACGAGGCGAATCCGCTGGCGTTTATCGCGGAGCAAGCAGGCGGGATGGCGACCAATGGACGGGGACGTGTGTTGGATATACGGCCGGAGGGGATTCATCAGCGAACACCATTCTGCGTGGGCAGCCGGCGCGAGATGCAGGCGTTGATGGAGGCGACCGGTTCGGCAGTGGATCGAGAGGTGGTGCGGTGATTGTGTTCGAGACGGCGGTGATGGACATTCGTGAGGAGTCGCGGACGGGGAGGAGCCAGAAGTGGCAGATCAGTCTCGAGCAGACCGGATTTGTGGAGGGTGATGTGGGCGAGCTGGAGGCGGAAGCGCGGAGTGGTGCGAAGCTGGTGGTGCCCGTGCTCGCGGTGGTGAGCGATGCGGAGGGCGAGGTTTGGCATGTGGTGGAGAAGCCGCTGGCTGCGGGAACCAGGGTGCGGGGACGGGTGGCTTCGGGTGGGTGAGGTCTCGCTGGAGGTTTGAGTCCGGCGAGGCTTGCTGATACACTCGCAAGAGATTGTTTGACGTGATTTGTGCCTGCCGAGAGCGGTGTGCGATCGCGTCTGGTGGGGGGCTGTAGCTCAGCTGGGAGAGCGCCTCGTTCGCAACGAGGAGGTCAGCGGTTCGATCCCGCTCAGCTCCACCAAGACAATAATCACTCTGCCAGAGAATCTAGACTCGATCATTCCTTCGCGCGTCGTCATCGCGAGATGTGGACTCCGCACACAGCTAGTGAGTGTTGGCGGCTTTGAGCAGTAGTTCCACGCCCGGGACAATCATATCCACAAGCACAGCCTGTGGTTTCTCAAGCTCCTTCAATGCCGTGAGCTTATCCTGTTGTATTTTTGCGCTCAGGGATGTGTGATTCTGTACATCATCGAGGGCGAGTAGACCGATTGCGGCCGCCTCGGAGAGATTGCGAGACAGGGGTACCAACTCTGCGGTCAATGCAGATGTAACCAGCGAAGGCTGAAGTGCCGCATCGTTGTCTCGCCACAACAGGAGCCACTTGCGCGCCTTCTGCCAATCTCCAGAGACGCTCTTTCCTGAGGCGATTCGCGCGGCAATTTGGTTGAACTCTCGTGCCTGATTGCTTTCCGGCGGAACGATATCGACGAGTCGATTGAGCGGGGTGAATGCGTCGTAAGACTTCAAGCCTTCTCGAGCATAATCCCTGGGTGGCTGCACCACGCTGGCAAGGATCTGCAGATGGGTGTCGTTGGAGTAGCCACTCAGGCGCCTCATCATCTGTTCGCTCTCGCTTTGGTATGGCAGACCATAGTAGGCAAGCTTTTGTGAAAAGATATCCATCCTTCGGTACATGGAGGTGACATCTTTTACATCCTGAGCCGACCAAAGCCGCTCTGCAACGACGGCGGCGCGCGGCCAGATTCGGCCGTTGACGTTCTCAGGGGTGACATACTCTGTCCACATGGTCGCTTCGCCACCAAGGATGTTTGCTGTTTGCGCCGGGGATAACTGGACCGTGCCATTCACAAGAGGATCGACCGCGTAATGATCGGCGGCCGATTGGTTCAGGTTAATGTAGTAGCCTGCGGAGAGGATCCCTCGATATCCTCGACGCGCAGCCTCCGCCAAAGAATCCTGGCCACGCCATGACTGGATCACGACATCGTGGGGCGTATCCGGCTGGAGCACTTCGTCCCAACCCACTGTAACTTTGTGACGCTTGGTGACAAGCTTCTGCACCCTGCCAGTGAAGTAGGCCTGCAGGGAAGCGTTATCCCGGATGCCGTGCGTCTTCATGAACGACTGGATACGCGGGTTCGCGTCCCATTCCTTACCGTTGCACTCATCTCCGCCGATGTGGAAGTAAGGATCTGGAAAAAGTGCAGTCATCTCTTCAATGAACCGATCGAGAACCTGATAGGTGCTTTCGCGGGTGGGATCCATTGCCGGATCGAAGATCCCCCAATGACGTTCGATCTGATACGGCCCGCTTCCACTTGCCAGATGGGGATATCCGACAAACCATGAGGTCGCGTGGCCAGGCATGTCAAACTCCGGCACGACGCGAATGCCCCGGTCGCGGGCGTAATCGATGATGCCTGTAACTTGATCGTGTGTGTAATACAAACCGTCTGAGCCTTTTTCCTGCAGCAAGGGGAAAGTGGTGCTCTGAATCCGAAAGCCCTGGTCCTCGGAGAGATGCCAATGAAAGACATTCATCTTCACCGCCTCCATACCATCGAGGTTCTGCCGGATGATATCGAGCGGCATGAAATGGCGGCCCGCGTCGATCATCAATCCGCGCCAGATGAAACGTGGCTTGTCATCGATCGTCACTGCTGGAACTCCATAGCCTGCCGGAGTACTGTGAACCAGCTGAAGAAAAGTCTGCAGTCCATGCAGCACGCCGAGAGGATTGGGAGCTGTGAGCCGTGCCCCGGCTGTGGTGATCTCGAGATGATACGACTCGTCTTCCCCAGGCTGCTGCACGGCCGAACTCGGCCCGGTAGTCTGGATGACAAGCTTAGCTTTCTCCAAGGGTTGGACGGGTATTTCGACGATCCCTGTTTCCCGCGCAAGGACGCCGAGGAACCGGATGCGGGCACGCTCCAGTCGCGGCTCTGTATAGCCCTGAAACAAGACCTGGAGCCCATGATCGAGCGGCAGGTCCCCGGCACCTTGCACCGTATTGGCGGGAAGAGGGATCACAGGCAGCGGCGTCTGCGCGCGCGCTAACGAATCGCCGAGATGCAGCAGAAGAAAGAACACAGAAGCGGCGTAGTATCTGCGCATTACCTTGAGGGTGAACATTGGGCCTTTCTTCGTGCCATATCTTTTCTCATGAAAGAGCGTTCCTGGACGCGTCTCAAGCAGGGTTATATGTAGCTGACAGCTGCCGTTCCAGATACACCCCCCCTGATCTACTCACCTTCATAGATCTTCGCGCCGGCACAACCTAATGTTGCCGGAGTGCTAGTCAGGGGTTTCAAGATTCGGTATGCCGGCAGCATCTCATGCTGAATGGTGTCTTCCATAATCCCACTTACCTGCATAAAATACTTTTCAGATTTGGGTTTGGCAACGAAGGTACCGCGCCCTCTTTGGCTAAAGGCATGGCCGCTGCTTTTAAGTCCGTGTAAGGCCTGCCGCGCGGTGATCCGGCTTACCTGATATGCGCGCGCCAATTCCCATTCAGAAGCTAGAAGATCTCCCTGACCCAGTTCTCCTGAATTGATTTTTTCAGTTAGCGCACGCTGTATTTGGAAGTACAAGGGAATAAACCCGTTCCTGTCGAGCGTCCCCGCGGCCGAAGACGTTTGAGGCGGGAGTGCAGCCACACGCTTGCAGCGCCTGCTCGAGGAGAGTTGATCATCGGAACCGTGAGGACGCCGTTGGGGTTTTGTTAGCATGGGATTATGATTCGGGGCCTCGGCCGTAAGACACTTCCAAACTTATAGTTAATATGTTCCGGCTGTCAATCATTTTACGTTGTGTCTAGAGTTTTGCTTGGTGCAAGCTGGAACGTCAGGCGGCCTCGTCCAGGGTGTTGCGAATGCGTGAAGTTACTAGGCCGACTATCAAATTGACTCGTACCAGGCAATTGTTGGAGAACTGACTTGAAGGCAAGCGGCTTGCTCGCAAATATGATTGGCGTGATCCGGCCAGCAGTGGTTTTACTGCTGATCTGCGGCATATGCGGGCAGCAGGCATCATCGCTTCCGATACCTCAACGGCCAATCGATCAAGCTCTGGCATCAGGAACTTTGGCTCTGCAGCAAGGTAACAATGTGGAAGCGGAGGCAGCTTTCAGGAGGGCCTTAGCGATCAGTCCAAAGTCGATCATGATCTTGAACGACCTTGCAATCGCGCTTGCTCGCCAGCACAAAGAAAAAGAAGCGATAGCATTCTATGAGCGCGCTCTGGAAATAGAGCCGGGTGATCCTGTTACACGGCGGAATCTCGGTGTTGCCTACTTCCGAGGAGGACAATACGCCCTTGCTCTGCCGCTGCTCAAAGCTTATGCAGAGGCCACACCTACATTTCAAGCTCTTGATATTACCGGTCTCGATCTTTTCGCTTTAGATCGTTACGAAGAAGCTTCTCAACTTTTGCTCAAAGCGAGCGTACTTGAGCCGACGGACGTACCCACATTGAATATGTTGGGGAAAGCATACTTGCGGGCGAAGAACTACTCCGGAGTAACCAGCGTGTTTCGCCAGATCTTGGCCTTAAATCCAAACTCACCGGACGCACACTTCATGCTTGGAACAGCAGATGACAGACTCTTTCAGGAGCAGGATGCAATCAAGGAGTTCAAAGCGGCGCTTGCAGCCGATCCACACTATCCGGGGGCAAATACTGCCTTAGGTGTTATCTATTGGCGAACCGACGACCTTGATTCGGCCCAGACCGCTTTTCTACAGGAATTGAGCCACTATCCAACTGACCCTGTGGCGAACTGCACGATGGGCAGGATCTTGCAGAGACGAGAGCGTCTCCAAGATGCAATTCCTTATCTTGAGGCGGCACTCGCCGTAAATCCTTCTTACAGGGATGCCCTGCTAAGTTTGGGAGAGGTACACATTTCGCTCAAACAGCCTGCGGAAGCATTAACGCCGTTGCGTACAGCTGTAGCGTTGAACGCAGATGATGCGGAGGCGCATTATATTCTCGGGACCGCATTGATTAAGCTGGGACACACTGCAGAAGGTGCTAAGGAACGACAGACCTGCGGACGTATCCGAGACGCTCAAAGGGCGCAGGCAGAACAGAGGGCCGGGGAAGCGGGTCGGTGACTTTGTTTTGCAGGCATAGGAGATGCCTGGGCGCGGATCACTTGCCAGAGTTATACAACGTTTCTTCGTTTTCATACATACTTTACCTTTTACATGTAAGAAGGCAGTCGCAGGCCGGTCAAATCGCTTCAACCAGGCTCACGCTTAAGCGCAACGGCGCTTTTAAAAGAGAAGCTGCGACGCCTTCATCTCGAAGACATCGCAGCGTGTGAGTGTGTATTGGAATGAGTTAGAAGTACAGCTTGGCGCCAAGTTGTATTCTGCGGGGAAGATGCGTGCTTATGACTTGGCCAAAGCTTGCATCGTTGATGTTGGTATCGATGCCTCCTGGAAATGCAGGATTGGAAGAACCGCCAAAGTTTGTGTGATTGAAGGCGTTAAAGAACTCACCCCTGAATTGAAAGTTGAATCGATTATTTATCCGAAGGTTCTTGATCGCCCCCATATCCCAATTTTCAAGTCCCGGCCCCAGAAAAGCGCCATTGCGTCCTGTACCGAAGTGACCGACAGCTTGGGTAAACGAAGACGTCGTGAACCACTGTCCAGCCGTCTTCGTCAGATGCACGGGCGCAATCTGGTCTGCACGCGGGACGATATCGCCGTTTGGCGTACTAATCCCGAGACCTCCCGAATAAGTTCCAGCTGGTGATCCTGCAACACAGCCAGGTGAACCATCCGTAGGAGCAGTACAGGCAAATGGGTCAGCTGCTTGCGTCACCGATACGGAGACTCCTGACTCAAGAGAGGTAATTCCGGACACCTCCCAACCTCCAAGAACGCGTCCCTTCAGGCCATGCTGCTCGGCGAAGAAGGGCAACTGATAAACGTAGTTCGCGATGAATATCTGCGGAGTATTAAGTGCGGAAGGACCGTAGTCGAGTTTCGGATTGTAGGTATCCGTGTTCGCGGCACCGCGGTCGGTGGACTGGTCGGTCAGGTTCTTCGACCATGTGTACGCAATGCCCACCGTGAGCCCATGACTGACACGATGACTTAGCGAAACCTGAAGTGAGTTGTAGTTGTTGGTAAATATCGGGACGCGTGCCTGGAAGAATGAGTAACCGAGATATGGCCGAATCGCGTTCACGTTTGCCGTAGGATTTGCGGTCCTGGCGGCGAGAGTGGGCTGATTGAGATCAAGCTCCCCGAGGGAATGACGTCCAGAAGAGCCAACGTACGCGATTTCGAGGACCGTGCCGGATACAATCTCCTGCTGCACCGAGAGGTTGTATCCGGCATAGGAAGGCACCTTGAATGCAGGTGTGCCGGTAAGCGTGAGGTGGTTAGGCCCATAGGAGACCGCGGACGACCCTTGCAGCGGCTGGTCGAAGCTTGTGTTGTTAACCGTTGCGGTCTGCACGAGCGGTGGGTTTGTAAACGCATTCTGTTCCCAGATGCCATTCAGTGTGCGGTCAAAGAAGATGCCGAAGCCGCCCCGTAGAGAGGTTTTTCCATTGGAATAGGGGTCGAATGCAAATCCGAAGCGGGGCGCGAAGTTCTTGTTGGAATTCGGATTGACGCGGCCACCATATGGAGAGCACGTCACATTTGGCGATATTGCTTTGGCCTGGGTACACGCCGAACCAGATGGAAAGATGAGGCCGTTTACGTATGTAGCAGGAAGGATCCCCTGTCCTGCGGCAAAGTTTCCGTATGCATCGATTGCAGGAGCCTGTGACGGGTCATACAAGGCCGGAACGAAGTTGTTCAGAGTGTTTTTAGCGTCAGTGGGGGATGGAAAGTAGCTCCAACGAAGGCCAAGGTTCAAAGTCAATTGGCGATTTACTTTCCAGTCGTCCTGCACATAGGCTTCCATATTTAGATAGCGCAGGTCCGGAATGATGTCTCGACTTGCCTGCTGATAGGTACTTACGTTTCCTAGTAGGAAATCCTGCCAGGTGTTGAAGTTGAAACTCGGATTTCCACCGGATGCGTTCTCCGTCTTGAGCATCTGAGACACGGTGTAGCCGGCCCGTATCGAATGTTTGCCTTTAGTTATTGAGAGATTGTCGTAGAGGGTACGATCCAGATTTCGCTCATTGTAGGGCGAGCTTCCTTGCGATACTCCTGCAATCGTACCTCCAGTGAAACTGACGGTAGGGATACGGCCATATGGGTCTGGGTACGCCGTATTGTTGGTGAGGCTGCTGAGCACGGTGGGTGAGTTGGCGACGCCGCTCAATGTCGAGTCGATGGTGCCCTGCGAATAGGCAAACTCCGCCTCATTGACTACGCTGGGTGAGATTGTGTAGGTAAGATTGCCGACGACATTGTAGCCTGGGGCATTGACTGACGTATTTACCACGTCTGGGTAGTTTGCGCCTGCGAAGAGACCAAGCGGGAAATTCGACGGATTATCGTCCTTCATCGCGCGCGCGAAGAAGTGCAGTTTCTCGCTGAAATCGTAATCGAGGCGGACGATATCCTGCCGGAAGTTGTTGAGAGAGGAAAATGTCGAGACGCTGCTTCCCGAGCTATTCGCAGGAAATTTATCGAAGACATTGGACAGGTAAACCTGAGCGTTCTTGCTGTAGCAAGCAGGATTGATGGTGCTCTGCTGTGAGGATGCATCATATGCGACACAACCGGCAGGAGCTCCCGTCACCTGGCCTGAGACGATACCGGCGAGTTGCTGTGATGACGGCGCGTTGACACTGTTGGTGGTCGGCGAACTTACTTTGCGCCACTCTTCCGACCAGAAGAAGAAGAGTTTATCCTTGTTCGTGTTGTAGAGCTTCGGGATATAGACTGGGCCGCCCAAAGTGAATCCATAATTGTTATAGCGTTCGATGCCACGAGGCTGGCCGTTTTGATTTCCGAAATATGTGTTGGCGTTGAAAATGTCGTTGCGAACAAATTCATACACATCTCCGTGGTATTCACTTGTTCCACGTTTTGTTGCCACAAGTACCTGAGCGCCCCCGCTGCGTCCGTAGCTCGCATCGTAGGATCCTCGTTCGAGAGTGAACTCCTGAATGGCATCCACACTGGGTACATTGAGCAGCGTTGTGTTCGATCCGCTGTCGTTAATGTCGGAACCGTCCACACTCCAGTTATTGGAGCCGGCCCGCGCTCCATTTACAGACAAAGTGGTTGTGTTGTTGAGGCCGAACCCGGTCTCGTCCCCCAGGCCGCTGACGACGCCCGGCTGAAGAGTGACCAATTGTTCGAAGTTTCGGTTGCTTAATTCCAATTCACGTACCTGCGTCCCGCTGACGGTGCCTGCCTGCTCGCTGCTCGCGGTATTGATTGCGACAGCATCTTCCTGAACCGTCACAGTCTGATTTACGGATCCGGTTTGGAGCCGGACATTCACGGTACGTCTCTGGGCAACAAATAAAGTGACGTTTTGCGCCGTGAAGGCTTGGAATCCAGGTGCAGTAACGGAGATGACATAGTTGGAAGGAGAAAGATTAGTTACCGTGTAACTACCGCTGTTGTCCGTCTGAACCTTCCTTGACGAACCTTTGATCGCTGTATCAGAGATCTCAACTGTCGCATTTACGAGAACAGCACCTGAGGGATCAGTGACGATTCCCGTGAGACTCGCGGCCAATTCCTGTGCGTGGACTGTGGCGAGACACAAGACGAGGAAGAACACGGATGCACATAATTTGTAAGTCTTCATTTGCATGAAACGGCCTCACTTCATGGGTTGATTTGTGCCAATGGTACAGCTGGGGTTCCAGGCGGTTGATGAGTTGGTTGGCCTGCAGTCAGATCGCGGCAGGTCGCAATCTGACTGCAAGGATTAGTTGAGGACAGCTCTTTTATCGATAGCCACGATCAGCTAGGGATTGAGACCTGCAGCCACGGCTTTCACGATTGTCCCGTTGGCATCGTCATCTTTTACCGCCCACACGTAGCCGCCGCCGAGACCATGCGCCTTGATATACGTTGCTTTCGCGGCGATAGAAGTGGCATCGTCGTAGCTGAATACGGTCTGAGTGGTGGGGTTGTATGCCGAAGTGGCGATTCGGGTGGAGTCGTAACAAGCGGTGTACCCGTTGCTCAGAAGGTTTTTGATCGTCGCATACGTAGCCAAACCGTTCGTCAGTATTGGGTCGCATCCTGCTGCCGGGGAACTCTGGTTGTTGCCCGTCGAGCAGAGTCCGACTCCACTTGTATTGGGAACCGGGGACACCTGAGTAGCGTTCTGATACTCACCGCAGTTGGAGCTGTTGATGTTGCCCGTCCAGCCCGCACCATACGCAGGGAAGCCCATGGTGTACTTAGAGGCCGGTGCACCTTTCGAGAGGTAATACTGCACTGTGGCATCGATGGTGTTGCCGGTTCCATTCAGCGGATCCGAAGCATCGTCGTAAATAGGAGAGGCGTCATTAGTAGCCAACTCCCAGTCACCTGCGTAGTTATAGCCATCGATCGTAACGAAGTCAGACTGAGCGAAGGTGCCTGGGATATCAATCGTATCGAAGCCTCCCGGGTTGTTGGCATCCGACGGTCCGGCGGGCGCGTCGAAGGTCAGCTGATAGTTCTTACCGGTGGTTGCGGTAAGGGCGGTTAGTTGCCGGCGGAACTCTGTGAGCAACGCTGTGAAGTTGGCAGTGTCTGTCTTAGTCGGGAACTCCCAATCGATGTTAATGCCGTCGAATAGGCCCGGCGCGGTGACACCGGAAGCGATGTTGCCCTGGATAAAGATGTTGATACATGAGCCGGCAAGTGCTGTGCGTCCGGCTGCAGTACTGGCCGCGGTGGTGAAGGCGGAGACTGCGGGAGCAGAAGCACCGCCTATCGAGATGATGGTTTTGAGGTTGGGATGAGCCGCCTTGAGCTGCTGGATGGCGCCGAAGTTTCCATAGACGCCCCCAGCCCCGCTGTATGGTCCAGTGACCTGCGGCATGTTCATCTTCTGATAATCAGCGTATGAGTCGGCGATGACGCAAGCCGCTGTCGCTGAGGTTGGAGCAGTCAAACCGCTAAAAGCATAAAAGAGATGCGTCAGCTTGTCGGCCACGCCATTGGTTTGCATATTCGCGATGTTGTATCCAGCGTAGTAGATGCTCCACTCTTCGAACCATCCTCCGACAATCAAGTTGCTGAGGGCTGTTGTGGTCACGCTTACCGAGGTTCCAGGTGATGTGCCGGCATAGTCGGTCGCAGCGACTGTGAAGGTGTATGAGGTTGACGGAGTCAATCCGCTCAGGGTGTCCGACGCGCCGGTTGAGGTGACGGTGGATGGCCCTCCTGTGATGGAATAGCCGACGGTACAGCCAGAAGGAGCAGAGACCGCCGTCCAACTCAGGTTTGCCGTGGAATCGGTTGTGTCTGAGGCGGTCAGCCCTGTGGGAGCGCTGGGCACGGCCGTGCAGGAGCTAGCGGAGGTCTTAACACTTACGGCAGAGCTGGCGGCGGATGTTCCGGCAGCGTCTGTCGCCTCCACCGCGAAGCTGTATGTCGTCAACGGAGAAAGACTACCGACAACATCGGAGGTAGAGGTTGGAGTTGCGATTGAAGCTCCGCCCTGAAGGACCTTATAGGTGACACTGCATCCAGTCGGGGCAGTCGCTGCTGTCCAGGCCAGGTGTGTGCCGGAACTCGATGTGCCGGAAGCCGTCAATCCCGTTGGTACATTGGGCGCGCTTGTGCAACTGGAACAGGCGCCTGTTGCCGTCCAGGGTAGGCCGCTGCCCGCACCGCCGCTGTTGGTTGCCGGGCTCTGGTTTTGCGTCCAGAAATTAGCTGTATAGTTCTCTCCACCCAAACTTGCTGTCATGCCTGCAGTGTAGGTGGCTGTTGCACTCCATGCAGTGCCACAGCTTCCACCTCCGGCGCTCGCCATCGTGGTCACACTGACTGACGAACTAGCCGTTGACGTGCCTGCAGCGTCAGTTGTCTTGACCGTAAAGGTGTACGTGGTTGAAGGAGAAAGCCCGGTGACGGAGTCCGATGTTGCGGCCGGGGTTCCGATCGATGCTCCGCCTTGCAGTACCTGGTAGCTGAGGTTGCAGCCCGTGGGAACACTAGGTGCCGACCAGCTTAAGCTTGTTCCGGAGCTGGTCGTTCCGGAAGCGACCAATCCTGTCGGAGCACTGGCGATCGTTGTACAAGAAGTTCCGCCTCCTCCGCTGACCTGCTTCCAAAGCGCTGGAGCCGAAACGGGGTCCCATCCTGGTTCGGACGTGTTGGCTTGGATGGCCTGATATTCGGTGCCGTTATATTCCACCAGCGCTCCAACTGAATAAGAGACGCCGACTGCCCAGTTAGGAACGGTCTGGGCCGATGCGGAGAGGGGCAGCAAGCCCACGATCAGGCCGCATAGCAGAGAGAGTGCAAGAAAAGTGCGTTTCATCAGGACTCCTGAATTCACGGAAGGGTTCCGCGCCCGACAGCGGTCGCGAGTGTGAGAATCGAATTCCTCAGCAGATTCGTGAGGTAGCAGCTACGAGTCGATGCGACATGATGCCTGAGCAAGACAGACCAAGAGAAAGGTACAGACACTGAAAGCGGGTCGAAATTCGTAGCGATCGATAGCTCCATCGCTGCCTGAAAAAGCTCTCGGCAAAACCGCGCGCCTGAAGAAGTAGCTGGAGCCCTGACATAAAGTTCCTGGAGCTAGAAGATACTTAGGAAACTATCGTTAATATCTAATGACGTCAATATTAATCTTGCAGGTTTCTTGGTTGGCGCTAAATCTATTAGCGGGTTGTCCGGACTGATACGCGATGGGGCTTGCCGACCGAACGGTGAAGAGCATCGGACAGAATCGGTGGGTGATCCTGCATTCGTTTCGTCTGATTGAGCATTCCGCTGAATCTAATAGCGGAATAGCCTCTGTTCTGAATTCTGCATGGCAACAGAGATGGCGCCCCAAACGACTGCAGAATTGCCGAGATTGCTCGGCAGTACTCTCGCAACCGCGACCTCGCTTTTACGCAGCATTTCAACTGTCGGGTCAAGCAACGCAGCATGGCCGCCAAGCTCACCCCCGAACACGAAAAGGCCCGGGTTTAGAGTGAGAGAGAGATTCAGGACGACATCCTTGAGCAGTCGGGCACGTTGCAGAGCAATCTTTTTTGCGACCGTATTGCCTTCCAAGGCAAGATCGAGCACGTCGCTTGCTTTGCGTACCTTGGCCGCTGCTCCAGATGGGTGACTTGCGGCGCTCCAGCTTTTCAGAATTCCGGGTCCACCTAAAACCTGCTCGAGGGCACCGAATTCGTAAAGTGAAGGCTGCATGCTGGAGATGTGAGGTATGTGAAGATAACCGATCTCCCCGGCCGACCAGCTTGCCCCATGGACTATCTGTCCATTCAGAAATATGCCTGCACCTACACCTGATCCGACAGCCACAAAGATAAAGCTGTCCTCTGACTGAGCCACACCCCGGTAGTGTTCGCCCACGGCGGCCAGGTTGGTGTCGTTTTCCACAAAGAGAGCGCACGAGAAATGCTGCTTCAGCATGGTGAGTAAGGGAACGTCTCTCCAGGCGCTTGAACTGCTGACAGAGATGATAATCCCATCTTTAGCATTCGTGATTCCAGCTACACCGACTGTCATGGCGAGCAGTTTTTTCCAAGGCAGACTGTGCTTCTGCATGATTGCCTTCAACGAAGCCCGCAACACTTCAACGACATCGTTTGGGCTGCGTGCATTTTTCGGCAGGGGATCACACTGTTCCGTGAGAATAGTTCCATTGAGGTCGGTCAATAAGATTCGGAGTGTATCTGCGGTGACTTCGACCCCTGCAAGGCAACCGTAATCTGCCTTGAAGCGAAGATTCTCCGGGCGGCGTCCGCCACCCGATACGCCTTCACCGATCCACTCGATCAGCCCAAGGTCGCTGAGATCGGAGACAACGTTCCCTACGGTGGGCGCACTCATACCAGTCTCACGAACCAGATCTGCACGCGAGCAGGGGCTCCGTTTCTTCAACAACATCAGGATCGTCCGCGCATTTGTCTCTCGCATCAGCGCTGGACTGCCTATCAGTATCCGGTTCTTACTCATCCCACCGCCTTCAACTATTTTCAATAAATCGCATTTGTCGCGGACCGTATCCGCGCCTAAGTCTCGAAACTTTTACAAGCTGCTCAAGCGTGAGCGAAATGCGCCGCGCAGCACCTCAACTTGCTCGTTGAGCAACCGCTTTGAGATTACCGCAGACGGTATACTCGCGAAACCATGCGGAATGGATGGTACCAGGTGAAGTTCAACGGCCACTCCCGCCTCAGTCAGCCGATGTGCATAGTTGAGACCTTCGTCCCGCAAAGGATCAAGGCCGGCACAGAGGACGTACGTCGTGGGAAGACCAGATAAATCTTTAGCTCGCGCAGGCGCGGCGTAGGGTGAGACTTCATCACTATTCTCACCCAGGTACCAGCGCCACATCACCTCTGCCTCGGGTCTTGCAAAGTCTGGAACGTCTGTGAACTGAAGTGCGGACATCGTTTCGAGGCGGTCGTCCAAGGCAGGAACCAACAGCATTTGAAAACAGATCTTTGGGCCCATTTGATCGCGTGCCATAAGACTGACAGCAGCGGCGAGATTTGCCCCTGCGCTCGAGCCTCCAACAGCAATAAAATCTCGATCGAGATTCAGGGTTTGACGCTCCCTCCAAAGGAACTGCAGCACACGGTAACAGTCTGTAAGAGCAGCAGGGAATGGATGCTCGGGTGCAAGCCTGTAGGCAACACACACCACGGCACACTCTGTGTTGAGAGCGTAATGAATACATTGCGCTTCATCGGAAAACAGATCACCAGAGAAGAACCCGCCCCCATGGAGATAAAGCAGTGCAGGCAGCGCACCGACCGCACTCTTCTTTCGATAGATCCGCACACTTACCTGCGTCATCTCCCTGTCGGACGCGGAAACTACGTAGTCCTGAATCTGAAGATCTAGTTCTGAAAGAGCCGGCTTAGTTCGGAGCCGTGCAGCGGAAGCTGCCTCACGCACTACTTTTGCATCCCGAAGCACTTCTCTTGGCTGCTTCACCAGTGATAGGAAAGCTGGGTCCATCGGTAGGTCTAAAAAGTTCGACATTCCATCTCCACGGATCAAACGATTGATTGCTCGTGTACAACCGACAGCATCTCTTCTCGGGAAGCCAATGCTGTGAGCGCGCCCCGAGCGCGGGTAGAGAGGGAGCCGCAGATACATGCCCTCCGCAGCTGCTCTTCGATATCAGCTCCGGCTAACCAGGCGTCAATCAAGCCTGCATCGAATGCATCTCCCGCGCCGGTAGTATCCACAACCTCAACATCCGGCGGCACCATCGCGTAGAGGCGACCATGGTCAAAGGCGACTGCGCCTCGCGGTCCCAGCTTGATGACTGTGTGTTCCAAACCTAGATCTGCACATGCGCGCAAGACCTGCTCCGGTTCCCTTTGTCCTGTCATGAGCTGAGCTTCACTTTCATTGGGAAGAAATAGATCGAACATGCGCAACACGTCGAGAGTTCCAGAACTCTCGAACCAATCCTTGCGCCAACCGGGATCGATAGAAAGTGTACATCCGGCGGATCGCAGGGCAGGCAGCATCGCCTTTGCGAGGCCTAAGTCGAGCGGCATCGCAAAGTGAACATGATTCGCCACGGAAAGAGCAGCAATCGTCTCAGGTAAAGCTACAAAATCATCCAGAACCTGATTTGCCCCGGCGTAGCTTAGAAAGCTTCTGTCGAATTTTGTGGACATGCTTATCGTCAGCGCGTTCGGCAACTCAGAGGAGCAGGCATGTTCGGCATGTACTCCAAAGGATCTAAGCCTTGCCCGAAGCCACACTTCTTCATCTTCACCAAACACGCCAAAGACGGAGGTCTGGTGTCCGAGCCGGGCGAGAGCACAGGCAGTATTGACCGTACCTCCTCCTGCCTCACGTTGATATTGCTCGGCAAACACCTCTTCTCCTGGCAATGGGACGTGGTCGAAATTAGTGAAGATATGATCCACATATATCTCACCAGCGATAGCGATATTCCAGAACTTAGTCATGAGATCTCAAAGGGCCAAGCGTGTTCCTGGCGTGATTTGAAGAGAAATGCGGCCACTCCTGCCAGCGCGAGGGTGAAAGCTATCAGAACATTTGCCACACCGCTCGCGATCAGGATAAAAAGCCAACCCAGAAACGCGATCACAACCGGCAGGGGATAGAGCGGCATACGAAACGTCAGGCTGTGTTCTCCCCCATGACGTCTACGCAATAAAACGACGGCGACACACTGTGCGAGAAACTGGACAAGTGTCTGTATCACAATCACCAGGCTGATGAGTGTGCTGAGACTGAGCCAGCAGGCGAAAGCAGAGAGAACACCCAGAATAAGGAGCGAGACGTGTGGGAAATCTTTAGTCGGATGTACCCGCGCAAAGACGCTAAAGAACTCTCCTTGTGCTGCGGCCGCAAATGGAATACGCGAGAAGCCGAGGAGAATCGCAAACACGGAAGCGAAGGATGCGACCAGAATAAGAATGTCGGCAACTCTCGCATAAGTGACGTTATAAACGGCTTGCATGTAGTCCGCGACGATTGCGCTCGAATGCATGCTTTGCTGAACTGGCAGGACACCCAGAATGGCGAGATTCATGCAGATGTATAAAACGGCTACCAAGAGGATGGAAAGAATGATCGAGTACGGAATGGTTCGTTCCGGACGCTTCAGTTCTCCGCCGATGAGGCAGACGTTGTAATAACCGGCATAGTCGTAGACAGCGATCAGCGTAGCGGCCCCAACACCTTTCCAAAACGTAACGTTCATGACCGGATACCCCCCCCCGATCTGCGCTTTGAGAGAAGCGGGAATGTGCCCCACTCCACCCACGATGATCCAGACGATGGTTCCAACTACCAATATCCAAAGACCGATCGAGATTGCGCCGATCGTAGTGATCCTGCGATAGAGCAAGACAACATTGACCAAGCAGACGGCCATGGCCATCACGCAAAGACCGTTCGCATGAAGAGCCGGCCACAAATAGTGGAAGTACTGCGAAAAACCTACTGCCCCTGAGGCGATAAGAAGCGGCGCAGTCAGTACCGAGGCCCAAAGAACAAGAAAGCTTGCCGCCTTGCCGTAAGTCTGCACCCCAAATGCATGCCGCAAGTAAAAATAAGGGCCGCCGGAGTAAGGCATCGCGGATCCTAACTCCGCCCATACAAGGCCGTCACACAAGGAGATTGCCGCCCCTAGAATCCACGCGAGCAAAACCTTCGAACCGTGCACTGCAACCAGGACAAGAGGGATACTCAGAAACGGTCCCACCCCTATCATGTTGAGCATGTTCGAGGTGCAGGCTCCTAGAATGCCCATCCGGCCGTGAGGCTCTTCCTCTGCTAGATTGACTTGCATGAGAGGCTCCGGAGAACAACGGGGGATGAGGACGAGAATAGAGTGCAGCCGAATCTTTGTCAAGAACCGTTAATAAGAATGCGCATGTTGCCGGCGCGGGCTGAATCGCAGAGCTCGATCTGGTTTATGGCCTGCCAAATAGCGCAGCAGGCTCGCTCGAGGCAGAGTAAGGCACCTTCTGACCCGGACCTTCGCTGACGTGCTGTATTGTTCCTGTTCTGAAAGCGTTCCCTTGCGCCCATTTCACACTGAACGACGACGTACGAGCGTCGTTCAGTGGCTCGGAAGTTAGTTCGCTTGCAACACTCTCAGGGTTGAGCCGGGAGTGTACTGAGATAGTGCACCAGACTATTCAGGTCCTCTCCCGTGATTTTCTTTCCGTAGGGCGGCATAGGGTTGGGAGTGCCGGCAGTGGTTTTGGACGGCGGACTGACTATCGTCGCTCGTATCTGGTCCGCCGTGCGCCGCGCACCTACTCCGTTCAAGGACGGCGCGATGTCGCCCCCTTCCTGCCCGATGCGATGGCACACAAGACAGTTGTTATCCGCAATGATGCTTTTGACGTGTTCGCCCTTCGAGGCATTCTGCATTGCGGAGTCGCCTGCGGTCGCCGCAGGCGTTGCAGACTGTGCTGACGGAGCCGAAACAGCCATGCCCAACGGCGTCAGGCGAAAGAGACCGCCCGGCTTCGCATCTTCGATCATCCATAACGCGCCATCGGGTGCAACCTCCACGTCCCGGACTCGGTGGCCCACGTCCCAACGGTCGGCGGTCTGCGCACCACCCTTGCGGTCGAAGGTAATGCGGACGAGCGCTTTGGTTGAGAGTCCGCTGGCAAAACCCGACCCGTTCCACTGCGGGAACATCGCACCTTTGTAAAACATGAGATTTCCCGGCGCGATGACGGGAACCCAGTAGATTACCGGCTCGGTCAGATGAGGGCGGGTCTCCGGGCTGGGAATGGGAACGCCGTTGTAGTTTTGTCCGTAGGAGACCAGCGGCCAGCCGTAATTCTTGCCGGGTTCGATCAGGTTCAGCTCATCGCCGCCCCGTGGCCCATGTTCAAGCTCCCACAACCGGCCATCCGGTGCAAAGGCCAGACCATAGGGAGTCCGATGTCCTGTGCTCCAGGTCTCAGAAGGCGTCAGGTTCGGGCCGGGAAAGGTGTACGTTCTGAGCACAGGGGCTGTCTTCGCGGCCACCGTATCTGACGGCGGGTCGATGATTGGCACACTGGCCGCGCCCACCTTGCCAGCCATCGGATTGCCCGGGGCCGGTTTGCCATCGAGCGTCAGGCGCAGGATCTTACCGAGGGGCTGGTTCGGGTCCTGGGCCGGCGTCATGCGCTGCCGCTCGCCAGAGGAGAGGAAGAGATACTTGCCGTCCGGAGAAAAGGCAACCGCCGCGCCGAACTGTCCGCCTTCCCCTCGTTCGCCGTCGCGCCAGATCACCTTCAACTGCTCCAGGCTTGCCGTATCCTTGCCGATCTTCAACTGCGCTCGTGCAAGTGCAAGGCTCGAGCCTCCGTCACCCGGCTCGGAATACGTAAGGTAGACATTGTGGTCTGCAGCATAGTGCGGCGAAAGATAGACGCCCAGCATTCCGCCCTGACCGCTCCAGAGCACGGCTGGGACATTCGTCACCGGCGTCTTTGCTCCTTCCTGGGTCACTAACTGCAAGCCACCGACCTTCTCGGTAATGAGCATCCGCCCGTCGGGTAAGAACGCGATTCTCCAGGGCAGGTTCAGAGTCGTAACCTGAACCACGTTAAATGGCAGAGTGGCCTCAGGCTTCTGCTCCCCTGCATTGACCTGCGCCGATGCGCAACTCGCGACCATGGCCAAGCCAAGTCCCGCGATCGTGAAATGCTTCATCTCGTTCTCCCTTTGTGAATAAGCCGATCAGACATCAAGATCCCCGCCCCGACGCTTGTCGTCGCAATATTGCGCACAGTCATAGAGTATCGCGCTTGAGAGATTGTGCGATAAACGAGACCGTGCCTGACTCGTTTCTGAAAGCTCGGCCGACGGTGAGGTCACCGGACTTCTCTCGTCAGAACTGACGGCAGCTAGCCCTGAAAAGGCGGGCTCACGGGAGCGGACCCACCGTCAACTTCCGAACCGTCGGAGATGGGGAAGTAGTTCGTCGTTGGCGCGAAGTAGAGATTGCTGCTGGCATCGTCTACGAAGCGAAGTGCCAATCGGGCAGTCGATCTCCTCATTGCTCCACGCACAAACGGAGTCCTTCTTACAAGCCCTGCCCGTTGCGCATCCGTCCGTTCCATCACCGTGGATGCTGCAATACGTGCGGGGGGCCGCAGCATTTCGGCTTGTTGGCTGCGGAGGCCTCAGCCCGGCCGCTCAGATCCATGACCACAGGAAGTACTCCGGGTCTCCACCCACCGCGGGATACCGATTATCCGGAATCTGATTGGATTTGCAATCGTGTGCAGCCGGGCACCTATGGCACGCCCAGCAACCCGATCAATGCGCAGGTTGGAATTTCTAGCCAGATAGCAGGTCTGGGCGGGGCAATTGTGCTTGGCCATGCCGCAAACGAAGACCTGTTTGCGGGGGGAGCCGGAGGGGGCGGTGACTCCGCAGGCGGCCCGAACGGCAGGGCTTCGCCACTCGCTCTCCCTCACCTTCCGCTTGTTGTAACCTCGAAGCCGTGCCGTCTCCTTCTGTCTCCATCCAGCAGCAGGTCTCCCTTGCGCCCTACACCACCTTCCGCATCGGAGGGCCGGCACGCTTCTTCTGCGAAGTCTCCTCCGAAGCCGAACTTCTCGAAGCCGTTCGTTTCGCACGCAGGCAGAACCTCCGCATCTTCGTGCTCGGCGGAGGCAGCAACCTCCTGGTCAGCGATGCGGGATTCGACGGCCTCGTCATCCATATCGCCATCCGGCAACCTACCCGGATCACCTCCTCCGAAGACAGCACAGAGTACGTCGCAGCCGCCGGGATCGACTGGAACGATTTCGTACTCGCAGTCTGCGAACAAGGTCTCAGCGGCGTCGAGTGCCTCGCCGGCATCCCCGGCTACATCGGCGGCACACCCGTGCAAAATGTCGGAGCCTACGGACAAGAGGTCGCCGAAACCATCACGGAAGTTCGCGCCTTTGATCTGTGGGCTCTTTCCGCCCTGTCGAACTTGTCTGCCCCGTCGAACCGTTCTGCCGTGCAATCTCAAGAGGCGCCCCACGAACCGGAAGCCATCGCCTTCGTCACCCTCCCCAAAGACCAGTGCGGCTTTTCCTATCGTCACAGCATCTTCAACTCCACCGAACGCAATCGCTATATCGTCACAGAGGTCACCTTCCAGTTTGATCGAACCGCCCGGCCCAACCTTATCTACGCCGACCTTGCCCGCCACTTCGCTCAGCCCGGACAACCGGCCCATCCCACCCCACTGGACGTCTACCATGTTGTCCGCGACATCCGCCGCGCAAAAGGCATGCTCCTTGTCGAAGGTGAACCCGACAGCCGCAGCGCAGGATCATTTTTCAAAAATCCTATCGTGCCCGCCGCCGCCCTCGCA
>JALYVA010000141.1 GCA_030853485.1 Acidobacteriota bacterium | reverse complement strand
CGTTGTCGAAGACAGCGTTGTAGATGCCAGCACCAATCCACTTGGACATATACCGCTGAAGCTTCTTTGGCAGGTAGAGATGGGAGAGACGGCGGTTCGCATCGTCAAGCAGGTACATATCCTGCACGGCCTTATGGATCACATCGTCATCTTCCGGCTCCAACTCTGCTCCGCCGTTCGTCAGCAACAGCTTCACAAACGAGTACAGGAACTTGATATTGCTTTCGGTGGGCTCCAGAGCAAAGGGATTGATGCGGGGACCGTCTTTGCCGACACGATCGACCTTCCCGCCATACAGCTCGACAACACTCTCGTAGCTGCCGCCGATGTCGAAGATATAGGTGAATCCTCCATACTTCTGCTCAAGAGAGATGATCTGGTTCCCATGAACCGACTTCCCGGTGCCGGTAGGGCCGATGATGAGCATGACCCGGACACCGTCCACATACACGTCCTGGAAGAAGGGCGTCCGCGTGCGGGTTTCAAATATGTTGAGGTACTCGGAATCAAGGTCCTCGGACTGCGGATGCCCGATATGCGGAGCGAACACAGAGGAGAGGCGCGCGTGATGATCCTCGGACAGCCACATCGGAAACACATTGAACTTGTGATTGCCGGGGAACATTGCATAGAAGGCCGATAGATTCCCTAGAGTCTCCTCGATTACCTGGGAGCGGGCGTCGACGAAAACGCGATGCACAGCCGGGGAGCATGACCGGAGCTGCTCCGGGCTGTTGGCCGCGATAAGCAAGCGAAGCGAGAACTCGCCCTGCGCTTTCTTGTCGAGCGAGCGGATTACGTCGCTCAGGTCGTCAACACTGGTATTCGCGGCTTTGGCTCCGGCTCCGGTATCAAGTGAAGCCGTATCGCGACCGCTCATAACGCGCGTCAACACGCCCACTTTGAAGAAGGAGATGAACTTCTCCTGGGCATCGATCTCGCTGCGGGCAGCGGAGGCGGACTTCACTCGCCATGCCGAGCAAAGCACGCTGTCACAGTCAAGGGTGAGCAGGCCAGAGAACTGGCAGGGACGCGATGCTTCCGGCGTCGTCTTCATGGCGAACATCTGGACGTGCCGCTGGCCGACCTGAACATGATCGCTGTGCCAAGAGACGGGACTCTTTACGATCTGACGATCAACGCCTGTGTTGCTGCGGAGAGGGTCCTGTGCGGCCCATTCCTCAAGATTGAACAGATAGCTGAAGAACTGGAAAGCCTCGTTCTTTTCGAGGAGCTTCAGACCGAGCGAGCTTTCGAGATGCCCTGAGAGGAGAGTTGCCGTCTTCTCCAGGTCAGAGAGCATCCGCGATGTATCAATCGCATTCTCCTGCGGCTTACGGTCGAAGGTCTTGAGCTTCGACGGCTCAAGGGTGAGGCACCAGTGGAGATCGATCCGGCGGAAGGCCGCATTCTTCTGGAGAAACGATAGCCGGTCGCTGGCGAATGCCTCCGTGACCTCGCTCGCATACTGCTTCTGACGTGGAAGGTCGAAGCCAGACATCGCGCGGGCGTACTGATAGAGGCACGATCCTTCGGGAAGAGTCCGCAGCGCACCTTCGATCTGCCGAACTCGCGCATCAAGCTCCTGTTCGGTCAGGCCCTCTTCATCCAAGCCCGTCAAAGTGAAGAGACAGCCATAGCCTCCGCCCTTCAGCGCGAAGATGCTTGGCCCAACGAAGCGGGAGATCGGGACGATGCTGCACGCCGCTCCTGCTTTCGCAAACCACGGCGTATGTTTGATCTGCTCAGTCTTTGCGTGGGTCATAATAGCTCTTTTGGCTGAGGCTTAAGCCCCAGAGTTGGAACATCTTCGGGTGTTTGCGAACGATCAGCCATGCGCCGCCCGCAAGGGTTGGAAAGCTTAGGATTGCCAGCATTCGGAACCCGACGAGGAAAACCGTTACGCAGACAAACACGATGGCCATCCATGCCGAGAGATCAAGCCCTAGCTTGGCTCTCGGCCTGTTCATTGCCTGATTGATTGGTAACGGTTCTCCCCGCTTAGTCGTGTGCATGGCAGCTCCTACATCGACTGCCCGGTGAGTGAACCAATCCAGCCCGCGCCCCAGCCCAAAACGCCAGCGCCAAAGAGCGCACCGAAGAGGCCGGGGATGGCATCCTGGAAGCGACCGCTCATCATCCGAATTCCGGCGAATATCAAGCCGCCGAAACAGATGATCGCTCCCGCATAGATTGCGAACGTCTTGAACGTTCCCATCAATGTGGTTGCGCCGGAGAAGTCCATCGTTCCTTGAGCATGAGCCGCGCTCGCGAAAGCGAGAGCGAACAGGGCGGGAGCCATCACCCGAACTGCGTTGGCGATGGATATCTTTGCGGATTGTTTTAAATTTATCGTTCGCAGTGGAACGAACAGCCGCATCGGAGTTCTTTCCGACCGGAGGGAGTAGGGAATTCGGATCAATTTGCACCTCCGCTGACTTGAGCAAATCAGCATGGAGCGAAAGTAAAATGAGCCGTTCCCCCACGTCCAATAACTGGGGCAATATCGCTTATTCAATTCGGGAATAACTGCGAGGGTTCAGGGCCGACGTTCCATGCACAAGCGCCGATCGAGTTGGAGATCAAACGGTCTGTCGTAGCGTGTTTCCGCGAGGGAGCGAGAAGATTCAACTAAACACAAGCGACCACGCGCGCGTTAGAGCGCGCTTCGGTGAGGACATGATTGCTGGATTTGCTCGGGAAAGATTCAGCCTTGAGGGGACTAATCGAACTTCAGGGAGCGGATCACCTGCGGTTCACCCACTCCGCCCTTGTAGACGGAAAGCTCTGAAGTGATACGGCTGCACGCAGAGAAGGAGAAGGAGGTGCCGTCGGTGAACTCGAAGGACAGTTCCTGCTCAGTTTCCGAGTATCGCGCGATTTTCGCGGATGCGATTACCTTCTGTGCCAGCTCTGGGATGTCGTGGTCTTCCACGGATGAGCCCCTTCTGCTTCACCGTTGCTCCGTGTGGCGGCGTGAGCACAGAGTAAAGCGATGATCTGAGGATTGGCAGTACTTTTTCAGGTCCGCCCCGCGATGTTGTTCATGCACAACATCGACTGACTATCCTACCGCGACCCTTGAAGGGTGGCAAACGACATTTGTATCAAATTCGGCCGGAAGCTCCGACAGCTCAGAGAGGAGAAGGGCTGGAGCCAGGAGTACCTTGCCGAGATCTCCGGCATCGGGCGATCGCACATCTCGCAACTGGAGAATGGTCGCCGGGAAGCAGGTCTGCGGATGCTTGAAACCCTCGCAGGAGTGTTTCAGCGGACCGCTGCTGAGCTTCTTGAAGGCGTCTAGGTTTCAGCCGCGCTCGCAGACTTCGACGAGCAAGAGAAAGGGCTGATCCCCCACGGTCAGCCCTTGGCCCGCTGGTATAAAGTTGGTAGCAATTTGGTAGCAAATAGCGCCGACTGTGCCGGTTTTTGACCACTGCACCGGCTTCTAACTCCTTTAGAATGTTCGTCCGGCTGGTCCTCGGACACCTTCACACGGTGGAAGTCGTAGGTTCGAATCTTGCTGTGCCCACCAACTTTCAACAACTTACGGGGAACGCCGGCACGTGATTGGTAGGATTTGGTAGTAAATGCTACAGATGCACCATATTCGTGCACTCACTATTGAGCATCGCTGAGACCGTTCCAACCATCTGCTCCACACTCTCAGGAAGCTCCTGCATGTACTCGTTCGCGGTCGTGTCGGCGCGCGAGTGGCGCAGGTGCGATTGAATATCTTTCACTGAACCCAGATTCTGTGCCCTGGTGGCGATGGTCCGCCGGATCACCTGGAAGTTCAGCTTCGGGATACTCAACGAATCCGCGAGAGGCTTGAGAACCCTGCTGCGGTAGTTGCAAGTGTCCATGACACCCTCAGTCTGCGTTCGGGAACATGAATGCTTCGGGCGAGGATCGGGGCACTTGGTCGAAGAGCGTCGGTCCTATACAGAATGAGCAGCAGCCTATCCCGCGTGCCGCTCTTGTCAGCACTGCCCGAAGCTGGTCCCACGTTAGGATCTCCTTATCCCTGAGCCTCAGATTTTGGGAATTCAGCTTGCGGGTGGGATCTTTGACGAAGAACTCCTGCTTGATTGCTTCGTCGAAGATGGATTTGAGATAGGGTGTCTTCTCGTCGATAAGGTGGCCTTATCGGGGTCCTTCTACATTCGGTCTTGCGCCGAACATTCTCCCCAGCGTCGGGCTTGATGTAGCTTCAGCCGTCCTCTCGTTTCTTATAGCGCTAACACTCCTGAGCGAAGTGGTACTACACCTCTCACGCCGCTTCCCCCACGTGACATGCTGCACGCATGGAGTTCTCACGTGCTATGAAATGCACGCCCTACTTCTTACGCAGCGCTGCCGTGTCTTAAAAACATCAACTAAGCCCACCCGTTCCGCTGATCGTAAGCGGTGTTCTTCTTCTACCTGGACGTACATTCGGAATCGCTCACTCGGGCAAGCTGTGCAGCCAAAACGGAGAAAACGTCCTAGACTAAAAACATCATGACTCTCAAGCTCGCCTTCCTAACCGTACTGGCCTGCGCTGTCGCAGCTCCCGCCCAGACCACGCATCGCACCGTATCCGCACCGCATCGCATCGGCGCCACCGCCGCAATGGCACCGCCGAATATCCCCAAGGTGGCAGGCATGGCGAAGCCGCTGTACGCGCTGAGGTATATCGACATTGCGGCGGGAACAGGCCCGCTTGCCGAACAAAGGAAATACTACACGGTCCGTTACACTGGCTGGCTCGCCAACGGCTCCAAATTCGACTCATCCTACGACCACCCGGGCGGCGACCCGATCACCTTCCCCTATGGCGCCCACCAGGTGATCACGGGGTGGGACACTGGCTTTCAAGGGATGCATGTTGGAGGCAAACGGCGCCTCTTCGTTCCTTACCAGTTGGCTTATGGTGGGATTGGACGTCCACCGCTCATTCCGGCCAAATCTGACCTGATCTTCGATATTGAACTAGTAGCACAGTCTGATACGCTACCCCAAGCCAATCCAGCCGCGTCTCCCGCACCCAAGCCTGCAGAGGCCGCACCCGCGGTGGAAGGCAAACCATCCACACCGTCCCCACCTGCAACTCCGCCCGCCCAGACGCCCTCGACACCTTCACCGCAACCGAACGCCCCATCGCATCCTGAGTAACTCTGGCGACATCTTATTCCTAGGCAAAGATAATCATGGTGATGTTAGAACGTCTGCAACCGCTGACCCCTTACCTCCGGCGCTATTGGAAAAGCCTCGCCTGGGGTGGGGTCGCGGTCGTTCTCTACAACGCGATAAAGGTGATGATCCCGCTGGTGATCGGCCACGCGATCGACGACATGCAGCACGGCCTCACCGAGGCCAAGATTCTGCACCATGGACTGCGCCTGCTCGTTATTGCCGTCTTTTCGGCAGTCTTCCTTTACACCACACGCCAGGTCATCATCGGAGCTTCGCGTGAGATCGAATTCGACCTGCGGAACGATCTGTTCGCCAACCTCGAACGACAGTCGACGGAGTTTTACCACACCCACCGGACCGGCGACATCATGGCGCGGACAACCAACGACCTCAATGCCGTCCGGCAGCTTTTGGGTCCCGCGATCATGTACTCGGCAAACACCTTTGTCTTTACGGCTGCAGCGCTGCCGTTCATGTACCGGATCAGTCCAAAGCTTACGTTTTTCGCCTTTGTTCCTCTGCCGATGGCATCTATTTTGGTCCAATACTTCGGCGCCCGCATTCACCGCCGTTTCGAGCGCATTCAGGCCATGTTCTCCGATATCTCCGCCAAGGCTCAGGAGAATTTCTCTGGAGCCCGCCTGATTCGTGCTTTCGCGCAGGAAGATGCGGAGATCGCCTCCTTTGAAACCGCCAATCGGGAGTACATCAAACGTAGCCTTCACCTTGTGCGTCTGATGGCAATGCTCTGGCCGACGCTGGAGTTTGTGCTGGGCCTTTCCCTGATGATCACGCTGCTGGTGGGCGGCCACGAGGTTGTCTCCCACCGCATCTCAGTTGGCCAGTTCACCGCGTTCAATGTGTATATGGTGCAGCTCACATGGCCCATGATCGCCGTCGGCTGGGTGGTTAACCTCTTTCAGCGCGGAACTGCCTCAATCGTGCGTATCGATGAGCTATTGAAGCAGCAGCCTTCGATCACCGACGCACCGACAGCAAGGGACACCTCGGTAGGGGGGCATATCGAATTCCGAAACCTCAACTTCGCTTACCCGGGCGGGCCTCCGGTTCTTCAGAACGTCAATCTTGAAATACCTGCCGGGTCGAGCCTCGCCATCGTAGGCCCCACAGGATCGGGCAAGTCGACACTTGTCGGGTTGATCCCGCGCCTGCACGACGCGTCCGTCGGGGAAGTGCTGATCGACGGGAAACCAATCCGCGACTTCGAGCTCGCAGAGTTGCGCCGAAGCATCGGTTTTGTTCCGCAGGAGACATTTCTCTTCTCCGACACCATCCGGCAGAATATCGCCTTCGGCAAACCAGACGCCTTCGCCCAGCAGGTCACCGATGCCGCGACAACCGCTCACATAGCGACTGAAATCCAGGAGTTTCCGCGGAGCTTCGAAACCCTCGTCGGAGAGCGGGGCGTCACCCTCTCGGGCGGCCAGAAGCAGCGCACTGCCATTGCCCGTGCCGTTATCCGCGATCCCAAAATCCTGATTCTCGACGACGCGCTCGCCAGCGTCGACACTTATACCGAAGAACGCATTCTCCGGGGTCTGCGCGAAGGCATGGGAGCACGGACCACGGTCTTCATCTCACATCGCATCTCAACTGCGCGTAACGCAGACAGGATTGCTGTGCTGGTGGCCGGCCGTATCGCTGAACTTGGAACTCATGAAGAGCTGCTGGCACGCAACGGCTATTACACGAGCCTGTTCGAGAAGCAGCGCCTCGAGGAAGAACTCTCCGTCGCGATCTAGCCGGTTCTGGTGTGTATTTGCAGTTGTGCCGGGTCTCCTCGTCCCAGCATTATGACCGGTCGCGCCGGCCGGCTGCGCTGATCGACTTCCACTACAGCCGCGAAGCGCCCCTCCTACGCAAGCCAGCTCGATGAAACGGCCTCTGCACCGGCAGCGGCGATTACATCTAGGGGAGCGACAAACTTTTCCTCGCGTGTGCGTAGCTCTCGAGGCAAGACCCTGCCCGCCTCCGGATCCCGTGCCACAATCACCCAGGCATCGCGCACATTGCGAACAAACGAGATCACATCCTGGAACTGCTCGACTGACTCAAGGTGCGAGGCCTCCAGGGTCATCGTGAACATCGTCGCATAAAAGTCCGCAAGAGAACTGGCGACCGGTCCTCCCACATCGGGACGCAGCCGGGCCTGAAGGTACATCAAAATGTCCAGCACCTTCTTTACGGCAACGCGGCGGCCGAGAGTATCCTGCTCCTCGACACATTGCATCGCGCGGTAGAGAAAACGGATGCTGCCGTCGTACAGGGCAACTACAAGCTCTACGCCTGTGGCACCCGCCAATGTCTGTTGTTGGTATGTGGTTTCACTCAATGGGCTACCCTCGACTCTGGTTGTATCCGGTGATGGCGCTGTACATCTCGTTCACCTGATTCAGCTGCCCTGGAATGGACTGCAGAATCTGGTTTGCCATGTTCAGCTCGTTGGTCAGTGTTATTTTCTGCGCAGCCAACCGTGCATCTTCCTGCGTGATATTGCTGTTGAGCGCCGCCTCCTGCGCCGTATTCTGCTGCGCGGCCAGATAGATCGAGCCGTTATGGCTCTGAGCGCCGGCACTGTTCAACGCGCTGGCCATGGTCTGGCCAAAGCTGCCGGAATTCTGCAGAAACCCGGTCACGTCGGAGAAGTTGGAATTGAGCGCGGTATTCAGCGTGTCCGCATTCAAAGTCAACGTGCCGTCATTGTTCACGTCAATTCCCAGCTGCGTGATATTTTTGATGGCGCCGCTGGCTGACCCTGTGAACAGCGAGCTGGACAACTGCTCCTGGATCAGAGCGACCGTGGGGCTTCCATACAGAGGCTCCGCATTGCCGCTCGCATCGTGGCCCTCCTGCGTATTGAGGTCGCCGACCAGCTTGTTGTAAGCGGAGACGAAGCTGCTTACGGAGGTCCCTATAGCCGTCGTGTCATTCGTGATTTGCACTTGCACTGGTGTCGCAGACGAGGCGAGCAGTTGAAAGGTCACTCCGGGAATCGCAGTGCTCACGGTATTTGAGGATGTCGTGACGGACACCCCATCGACTTTGAGGCTGGCGTCCTGACCAAGCTGCCCGGTCTGAAAGGAGATGCTGCCGGATGAGGCTCCGGCGAGCGAACTGGATACGGTCAGTTGTCCTGCCGCGCCACTGGTGCCGCTCACCAGAGACAGCCGTGAACCCGAAGAATCTGTAATCACGCTGGCGTTCACACCGATACCGGCGCTGTTGATTGCTGCAGACAGAGAAGCCAGTGTCGTGTCGTTGTGGCTACTGTCCACGTTGAGAGTGTGACCCTGAATGGTGACGGTGCCGGACAGCGTATCGTTCGCGTTTGATATAGAGTTCGTGACCTCCGACGAGGTCTGAGCCAGCGAGTTGATCACGATCGTGTGGCTTCCAGCAAGTGCTGTCGTGCTCGCGGAAGTGAGGCTCAGCAGGTTCGAATCCGAGCTTGATCCCTGCTTTTGCGAAAATGCGCCATCGAAAGCAGTAAGCGACTGTAAAGCGGTCGAGAGTGATGACAGATCAGTTCCGAGTGAAGTGAAGACCGTATCCTGAGCCTTCAAGGACGTAAGTTGGCCCTTCCATGGACTCTCGATTGCCGCTTCCGAGGCTTGAATCTGGGTCACGGTTGTTGCCACGTCGAATCCCTGACCACTTGATGCCGAGCCGAAGTTTAGTCCTACTGTACCCATACCGTCTCCCCGGAAGCTCTGGACCGAAAGAATGCACTCCTGTTGCCAACCCGCCACGCTGAAGATTAGAAGAAGCTAAAAAAGCATGCGGCGACGATCGACCTTTGACCGTCGCCGCACCACTGGTTTACTGCAGCAGCTTGAGAATCTCCTGCTGCACGCTGTTGGCCTGAGCCAACGCGCTGATGCCGGTCTGGCTCAGCACCTGGTACTTTGCCAGGTCGCTGGTTGCCTGACCGTAGTTGGTAGAGGCGATCGAGCTCTGGGCAGCAGACAAGTTGACCGACTGCGAGCTTGCAACGTTGGCAGCTGCATTCAGCTGGTTGATGGTGGCGCCAATGTTACCGCGCTGGGCTGCGACGTCACCGATAGCGGTGGTGACATTGCCCAAGGCCGTCGTCGCAGCCGCGGCAGTGGCCAGGTTGGAGGTAGAAAGGTCCTGCCCGGCTGCTGTGGTAATCGTGCCGGCGGTATCAGTCACCGTAAGACCAACGCTGGACTTGCTGAGCGCGCCGGTCGTGGCCGCAATGGTGGTCGTGCCGCTTGTCGTACCATCGCTGACAACAAAGTTTGTCGCCGTCCCGGAGAACACGTTGGTACTGTTAAAGTTCGTCTTACCGCCGATGTTGCCGATCTCGGTGACGATGCTTTGGAACTCCGTGTCAGCCGCGGTCGTTTGAGCGGTGGTGAGGCCGCCGTTAGACGCTTCGGTCGCCAGGGTAACGGCGCGGTTCAGAAGATTGGTGACCTGCGACAACGCACCGTCCGCGGTCTGCAGCAGACCAACACCATTCTGCGCATTCTGTGCAGACTGGTTGAGCGCCGCTTCATTCGCCTTCAGGCCGTCCGAAACAGAAAGACCGGCTGCGTCATCGGCGCCGCTGTTGATTCGCGAACCGGAGGAAAGCTGTTGGAGAACAGTCTGGAGACTGCCCTGCGTCTTGTTGAGGTTGTTCTCTGCATAGGTTGCTGCAACGTTCGTAAGAATGCCCAAGGACATGAGGAAACGCTCCTGTACTGCTCGGTTTGAGTTGCCGCGATGCCAGTCCCGGGTGTCCGACCGGCAAAGTCATGTCGCCGACAACAGCAGCATGAGATCCGGTTCACCATGCGGAAGGCTCCGCGTTCCCAAACCTCATCGGCTTTTTCCGCACGGACATTAGGTCGTCCCGCTCTCAAAGCCCCCGGTCGATGCGGTCTCCTGCTTTCCTATTGCCCCACACCTTCTCGCCGATGAGAACCTTGGGAGGAACCTGAACCATGATCGAACTGACACGCCTGAACGGAAGTCCTCTCGCCGTCAACTGTGACCTTATCAAGTATGCGGAGGCCGCACCCGATACCGTACTTACGCTCATCACTGGGGAGAAGCTCGTCGTGCTTGAAGCCTGTGGCGAAATCATTGAACGCACCCGGCTCTATCGCGCTTGCGTCCTTCAGACAGCCTGGCCAGAGGCCTACTCTGCGCTGGTGGCGAAATCGGCGAGCGACGCCGAAAAGATGACACGATTGGACAACCGCAATCCGTCGGAGTAGTCGACGGCCCACCGCAAGAGAGAACCTCGAGGCAATTATGGATATCGCCAGCATCGGTGGAATCGCACTCGCACTCATCGGCATTCTCGCAGGCATGATGATCGAAGGCGGAAGCATCGGTCAGATTACACAGCCCACGGCCGCCATGATCGTCATTGGAGGCACGCTCGGCGCAGTCATGCTCCAGTTTCCGATGAGTATCTTCCTTGCTGCGGGTAAGGCAGTCGTCAAAGTGTTCATGCACCAGGGCGCCAACGGTGAAGCGACCCTGCAGCAGCTGGTCGCTTTTGCTAACAAAGCCCGCAGGACAGGCATCGTCTCGCTCGATGCTGATCTGCCCGGAGTCGCCGATCCGTTTCTCAAGCAGGCGCTCATGCTCGCGATCGACGGAACCGAGCCAAGCGAGGTTCGCAAGATCATGCAGTTGGAACTGGACAACAAGTCCGAGATCGAAGAAAAGATTCCTGCCGTGTTCGAGGCCGCCGGCGGCTATTCACCTACGGTAGGAATCATCGGCGCCGTTCTTGGCCTGATTCAGGTGATGAAGAACCTCTCCAACATCGATGAAGTTGGCCGCGGCATCGCAGTCGCGTTTGTCGCCACCATCTATGGCGTTGCCATGGCAAACCTGATTTGCCTTCCGGCAGCGGGCAAACTCAAATTTCGCCATCGCGAAGAGCAGATGATTAAGGAAATGATGCTCGAAGGGGTCATCTCCATCCTTGAAGGAATGAATCCACGCATGATTGAGACCAAGCTCCGCACTTATCTCTTCGACTCAAAACACGATGACGCTGCGCGCTCTGCGGAGGTGGGCGCGTGAGCAAGAAAAAGCATCCTGAACACGTCAATCACGAGCGCTGGCTGGTTTCCTACGCCGACTTCATTACGCTCCTGTTTGCCTTCTTTGTCGTTCTGTTCGCCTCCAGCCAGTCGGACAAGAAGAAAGAAGTCAAACTTTCAGAAGCGATGCGTTCGGCGTTCACGCCGCTCGGTGCGTTCGAGGCCCATTCCAAGACTCCGCCCCTCACCGACATCAACGCCGCAACCATCACGAATGGACCGCCAGCCGCGCTCACCCCACCGCTACCGCCGACCAGCAAGCTTGAGTCTTCTGAGGACACGCAGAAACGTCTCACCCTCTTCGTCGCTCAGCAGGTTGCGGCCGGTCTGATCCGGCAAGGCAGCATCACCATGCGCATCACTCAAGACGGTCTTGTGATCTCTCTCCACGAGGCAGGATTCTTCGCATCCGGCTCGGCAGAGATCCGCACCTCCTCTATCCCTGTGCTCTCTCTGCTTGCGGCCACCCTTCCCGCTGGCCCCATGCGCGTCGAAGGTCACACGGATAATGTGCCCATCCACACGGCACAGTTCGCCACCAACTGGGAACTCTCCACCGCGCGCGCCACCGCTATCGCGCGCCTGCTCCTCGACCGTGGCACGATCAATCCGGTCAACCTCGCCGCGGCCGGTTACGCCGAGTATCATCCTGTTGCGAGCAACGCGACCCAAGACGGCAGAACGCAGAACCGGCGCGTGGACATCATTCTTTTGCGACACCCACAAGTTTCACAATGACGCGCTTCGAGCGCTGACCATCGAACTCTGCATAAAAGATCCTCTGCCAGATTCCGAGATCGAGCCTCCCACGTGTGACTGGCAGCGTGGTCTCGTGATGCAGCAACAGCGCCTTCAAATGAGCATCGGCGTTGTCTTCCCCCGTACGATGATGCTTATAGCCTGGCCACGCTGGCGCAAGTTTCTCAAGCCACGCAGCAATGTCTTCGATCAGTCCATCCTCATTGTCGTTGAGATAGATCGCGGCAGTGATGTGCATCGGAGAAACAAAGCACAGGCCATCCTCCACTCCGCTGCGGCGAACTATCTCTTCCACCTGCGACGTGATGTGAACCATCTCGTACCGCTCGCGAGTCTTGAAGGTCAGGTATTCGGTATGTGCTTTCATCGTTGACATCGTTCTAAGCTCCACGGCGAGTCCGGCGCTGCTACTCTCTGATGCAGACTCAACCGCGGCGTCAGACAGCCTCTGCCATGTACAACCATTCCGTTGGTATGCGACGCAGAACTCCTCTGCAGTGCCGGATGGACACGGCAGGCGCCTGAACCGCATCGCAGCGGCTCCCTCCCTTTACGGCGAACACGTTTGTCGTCAAAGGCGCCCCGCGACAAACAGGAGGGAGGCAGGTGCCCAACAACAGAGAAAGCTGGGTCCAAATCTCAGAACCCAGCTTGTTGCTGTGGTTGTTCCGCTCGGGCTGATCACACTCGGGGCTGATCACACAGCGCCCTCAGCGGCTTCATCCACTGGTGCGAAACGCAATAAGATGTACCCAGAATGACTCCGCGCAAAATCGTTCACATCGACATGGACGCCTTCTACGCCCCCGTCGAACAGCGCGACGATCCGCAACTGCGCGGCAAGCCTGTCATCGTCGCGTGGCGTGGCGTGGCAATCGCTCGGTGGTGGGCGCGACGTCTCACGAAGCACGTACCTTCGGCATACGCTCCGCCATGCCCGCGATACGCGCGGAGCGACTCTGCCCCCACGCAATCTTCGTCCCACCCGACTTCCCCCGCTACCGTGCCGTCTCTCGCATCGTTCGCGAAATCCTCCAACGGCACACGGATCTTGTCGAGCCGCTCTCCCTCGACGAGGCCTACTTGGATGTCACCACGAACAAGACCGGCCTGCCTACTGCCACGCGAGTCGCACGCGCGATCCGTCAGCAAATTCGCGAAGAGCTGAACCTCACCGCATCGGCAGGGGTCGCGCCCAATAAGTTTCTCGCCAAGATCGCCTCCGACTGGCGCAAACCCGACGGCCTCTTCGTCATCCAGCCCCAAGACGTAGACGCCTTCCTGTCACCTCTTCCGGTCGGCCGCATTCCAGGCTTGGGCAAAGTCACGGAGAACCGCCTTGAGGCCTTCGGCGTCCGGACCGTGGCTGATCTGCGCGCGATACCGTTGCCTGACCTCCAAGCCCATTTCGGTCGCTACGGTGATCGCCTCTACCAACTAGCTCGTGGCATCGATCACACCGCGGTAGTTCCCGACCGGCCCACGAAATCCACCTCGGTCGAAGACACCTTTGCGCAGGACGTCTCTCTGGCTGAACTCGAGCCGATTATCCTCTCCCTCGCGGAAAAACTCTGGGCAGCCTCTCGCAAAGAGACGCGCATCGCCCGGACGGTGGTGCTCAAATTGAGGACGAGCGAGTTCACCATTCTTACCCGCAGCTACACCCCCCGCTTCCCTGCTCCTCGTGCGAAGAGCTGACCGCGATTGCCTTGTCTTTGCGCAGCCGAGTCAATGCAGATCCGAGTCAGCGCTTCCGCCTCGCGGGCGTAGGCCTCAGCAACTTCCGCGCGCCCCCGATCAGGTACCCCCGCAACCGCATCTCTTCGACCAAAACCGAATCCACGAGTCCGTCGAGCAGCAGATCGATTAACTTAGCAGTGCATCGATTGCAATCGGTCAGCAATGCCGCAGTCCCGAGCCGCGACCAACACCAATAAAATTGCTACGCGTCAACTCTGCTGACTGGAGAGCAAAGGCGCCGTATACCCTAGGCAACTGCTCACCACAAGCCTTCCCCTTCGGCCCGATATGGACGGAAGGTAAGTGTCTCGTCCTAGCGGCGCTTCTTCGGTGCAGTCTTCTTCGCAGCGTTCTTCTTTGCCGCAGGAGCCTTTGAAGCTGGTTTCTTGGCGGACGTGGGCTTTGCCGCTGGCTTCTTTTTCGCCGATGCAGTCTGCTTGCCACCGGGAACCTTGGCCGCCTTCTTCGCCGCAGACTTCACTCCGCCTTTATTCACGCCGCCCTTGACCGGTGGTCTCTTTCCGGAAGCTTTTGCATCCGCCTTCTTCGCGGAAGACTTTGCTGCTTTCCCCGCTACCCCCGCTCCAGCCTTTTTAGGAGCTGCCTTGGCAGCAGCCTTCGACGGAGCGCCAGCCTGAGATTTAGAAGCGGCTTTCGATGCAGTTTGAACTGAAGCCTTGGCGCCTGCCGGTGGATTACCCTTACCCGCCACCCTGGCTGGAGTCACCTTCGCAGGAACGGTCTTCTTCGCCGTCGGAGCAGTCGCCCCAGGAGCTTTCGTGGCCGCCTCAAGAACTTTCGCCGACGCAGCAGCTTTCACCGGCTTCGCGCCTTCCGCAGGTTGGCCGACAGTCGCCGTCTCCGAGGCCACACCCGGCTCACCTTCGGGTTCGACGGAAGCTTTCTTCCGGCTCTTAGCCGGCTTGCTATCCTTTTTCGCCATGCGCGGACGACGCAGATGCACTGGAGGAGGAGGCGCCGGCGGGGAGTACGGCTCAAGGTAGGCCTTCATCTCCTCGGGCGTAGTCAGCCGGCTATCCATCAGTTCAAAGAACAGCTTGTCGAGCAGTTCGTGATATCCCGGAAGCTCGGGCACAATGCGCATTTCCTGCATCATTGTGTAAGGCAGCTTCTGTTTTGCCTGCGCCCACTCTGTATAGAACCCCTTGAACTTCGCCTGGATCCCGGGATTTTTTGAGGTGTGCGCGATCCAAAGCACGGACTCCGGCTTAGCAGAGTGCAGCAGCTTCCAGGCCTGTGACGGCGACCCCGCACCCTTGCCAGAGAACTCGGCAGCGAACACCTTCGCCTCCGCTTCGAGCGCACCAATCTCTGCCACAAAACCCTGCCGTGCGAACATCGTCTTCAACGCCGCAATATCCTTCGGCGCCAGTTTCCCCGTCAGCAACGGAAAGTTCGCCGTCGAAGGATCTGGGTGAATGCCTTGCATTTCAAGCTGTGTCTGGCTCTCGCGTAGCTTTTCCAACTCCGTCACATTCGCCTTGGTTGCCGACAAAGCCGGGAACAGGTGCTTCATCCAGCCCTCGGCTTCCAGTCGTCGCAGCACCCGGAGCGGATCTTCCTCGTGGAAAATCTCCTCAGTCTCGTAACCGCGGTGAAACTCATCCACGGCGGAGATGTATCCCTCCTGCTTGCCCGTTTCGTACCGGGCCTGGGTTTTCTCGTCCATCTGCCATCCCAACCGTGCCATCAGCCTCGCGGCTCGGATCATCCGGATCGGATCTTCGATGAAGCCGTAGTTGCTCACCAGGCGCAGCTCCCGGTTCTCGATGTCGGCCACACCATTCAAAGGATCCATCAGCAGCCCATAGGAGCCGTCATTGAGCGACAGCGCCATCGCGTTCGCGGTGAAGTCTCTCCGGCGCAGATCTTCCAGGATCGAAGCTGGCTTGACCACGGGCTTGCCTGGCTTGGGATAGGTCGCGGTCAACGTGCTGCCAATCTCCATGCGAACGCCTCCGGGGAAGCGCACGAATAGGGCTTGCCCCGCATCATGTTCGCCAGAGATCTCTCCCCCAGCCTTTTCTATATCTTTCTTCAGCTTAAGCGCATTGCCTTGAACCGCTACATCCAGGTCCCGCACCGGCGATCCGCTCGTCATGTCGCGCACTGCCCCCCCTACCAGGAACACGGTAAGTCCCTTGGCACGAGCTACTTCGCGTGTCGTCGCTAAAGCGTTGCGCTGCGCGGCAGAAAGACGGTTTTCAAGCAGGTAGATGTAATCGGCCATAACTGGTACGTTAACTCCATGAAGATTCGGACCTGCACTTGCGTAGGATCCAAGCCGCAACACCTAAGCTCAGATGAATCAAGCGTTTATCAACAGGGTATCTGCTGAACGCAAAAGGCCAATGTACCACAGCAGTGGCCAGTTGACTACCCTTGCTGCACCTTTTTCGTTGCTTTCGCCTGATCCGTGCGACAATCCGCGAGACCACCATGTCATCCGCACACAAGAAGGTCATCGTACGCCGGTTCACAGGAGAAACTCTCCCCGGCTACCTGTCCTTGTCTGGTTTCTTGCGGAATCAAACCATCGATCTGCTCGACTTGAGTGGACGCGTCATCAGTCTCGCCCTCGCGGATATAAAGCACGTCTGTTATGTCCGAGACTTCAATCTCTCCGACTCCGCCAACCCCGAGCGCCTGGCTCGCCGCGCCTTTCTGGCCCGGCCGCGGACCGAGGGCCTCTGGCTGCGCATGACCTTCCGCACCGGCGACCTTCTCGAAGGCCTCGCTCCCACTGACTCCACGCTGCTCGATGATCTGATCCGCGACGCCGGCCTACAGCTCACCCCGCCCGACACGCGCTCCAATACCCAGCGCATGTACGTCCCCCGCAGCTCCCTTTCCGAGCTGCAGTTGATCGCGGTAATTACCTCGCCCTCTCGCCGAAAACCACTTCCGGCCGCCTCCGTACCCTCGCTCCAGGACGATCTGTTCGACAACCTTGTCTCGCCGCCAAATACCCGCCTCAACTGAGGCAATGTACCGTCACTTCTGGGCCGGTCGATTCTCCGGCACGACTGCGATTGAGTCCACCTCCAGAAGCAGGTCGGGATCAAAAAGCATTTGCACACCGACAAGCGTGCTCGCTGGCGGCGTCTCGCTGTTGATGTAGCGATTTCGCACATCACGCAAGGTCGAAAGGTCCTCCGGACGATAGTCCTTGATGTACCATCCGATCTTCACCACGTCATCGAAACTCGCGCCAGCTGCGGCAAGCGCGACCTTCAGGTTCTCGAAGACCTGTGTGGTCTGTGCTTTCAGATCCCCTTTACCTACCAGCCTGCCGTCTGGCCCGCTTGCCGTCTGCCCAGAGATAAACACCAGCCGGCCCGGCTTCGCAACGACAACATGCGAATAGCCATGCGCGGGCGGAAGACCCTTCGGCTTCAGGAATTGCGTTTGCCCGCAAACAGGCATTACGGCGAAGGCGGAGAATACCAGCGCAAGAGACGTTTTCATCGTTCCGGAATTATAAAAGCCCCCGTTCTACAACGTCTCTCCAAACCACTTCAACGAACATGTTCGGAGATGAAAAACGCCTCCGGGGCATCTACAATCGCCTTGATGACGCTCGCCGATCTCGCAGCACACCTCGAAGCCACACTGCACGGCGACCCAGCCGCCCGGATCACCCGTGTGGCCGGCATAGAGGCCGCTTTACCCGGCGACCTGGCTTTCGTCGCAAATCCCAAATATGCTTCGCTCGCCCGTACCACCCAGGCGACCGCTGTCCTGGTTGAGCCCGACTTCCCCGAAATCTCCGCTGCCACTCTCCGGCTCAACAATCCCTATCTGGCGTTTGCGCGAGCCATCGAGCTCTTTTACCAACCCCCAGGGTATCTGCCCGGCATTCACCCCACTGCCGTAGTGGCCCCGACCGCCCACCTGGGAGCCGGGGCGCATGTGGGAGCCTACGTTGTCATCTCCGATCACGTCACTATCGGCGAAAACGCTGTCATCCTGCCGCACGTCGTCCTCTATCCTCACGTACGCGTCGGAAACAACTTCTTCGCCCACTCGCATGCCGTCGTCCGCGAGCACTGTCAGATCGGCGACAACGTCGTCCTGCAAAACGGAGCGATCATCGGCGCAGACGGCTTCGGTTTCGCCAAACAGTCCGCCGCGTCCGTGGGAAGCTCTTGGTACAAGATCCTGCAGTCCGGGCGGGCTGTGCTCGAGGATGCCGTCGAGATCCAGGCCAACGCCTGCGTCGACCGCGCCTCCATTGGCGAGACCCGCATCCATGCCGGGGCCAAGATCGACAATCTGGTTCAGGTTGGACATGGCTCAACCGTAGGAGCCGACACACTGCTCTGCGCCCAGGTGGGCCTTGCAGGTTCCACCACCGTGGGCAAAAACGTTATTCTGGCCGGCCAGGTGGGCGTAGCCGGACACTGCACCATCGGCGACGGAGCCGTGGCCACCGCCCAAAGCGGCATTCCCGGTGACGTAGGCCCCGGCAAGGTGGTCAGCGGCTATCCCGCCACCGACAACAGGCAGTGGCTGCGCTCCGTCGCTCTCTTCAACCGGCTTCCCGAAGTGATACGTCAACTAAAATTGAAACTAAAATAACCATCCAGTTGGTGACTTTAGTCGTATAACACTATGAGGAGCAAGCGAGAATTGGACCGATGAACCAGCCTCCCGACATCGACTCAACCGGCAGTATTGCATCGTCGACCGCGCCGACGGACTTGCCTTCCGACGCGGCTTCGGACAACGGTTCGAACCTGGCGTCGAAAGTCAAAGCCGCCCCTGCCCGTAGCGTTCGCGTCCTGTTGCTCGACGATGAACCGACCAACCTGCTCCTGCGGACCGCCATACTACGGCAACACGGGTATCTGTGCGTCCCGGCCTCCACAATCGAAGAGGCCACTGAGCTTTTCAACAACATCGACATTGCCGTCCTGGACTATCACCTCGGCGCGGGCCAGTTCGGGACCGAGGTTGCCGCGCTCCTTCGCCGCCGCCGCCCCCACGTTCCCATCATTATTCTTTCAGCCACGTTGGAGCGCTTCTTCGGTGGCGTCGAAGACATGCATCTGCTCAAAGGCCACAGCTCGGTGGAAGATCTGCTCGACGCGCTCAGTTCCCTCGAAGCCAAGCGGCGCGGCGCACCCGTCGTAGTCGACGCACGTGACTTCTTCTACTCGCGCATCTCGCTCGCCATCGGGTCCGACGTACTGGTCCAGATCTTCGACGAGAACGGCGTATGGCAGTACTGCAACGACGCTCTCGCCGAATACCTCGAGCAGCCCCGCGAATGGTTTACCGGCCGAAAAATCTCCCAGGAGATGCCCGCCCTGTTGCGCGATTGGGCAGAAGTCATTCACGCGGTGTGCACCGGCCGCGAAACCTACATCGACCGTACTCGCCGCGGCTTGTTGAACCTCACACGGCCTGCCGAACAGCAGCTTACCTGGAGCGTTCTAGCCTTCCCCATCACCCTGCACGACAATCGCTGCGGGGCCGTACTGACCGCCCGCGTGCTCGACAAACAGCCCAATCGGGGCTCCGACCTTCTGCCCTTCCTGTAGCGCGGTGCTCCCGGATATTCCCGAATATCTTTGGACTCACCGGATGAAACCCTCCGAACGCACCTACTGGTTCGCACCATACGGGTCATGTCAAGGTACCGCGCGAGCTACTTCGCCACGCACGAAGAATATGCGAAACTCGAGCCAGTAGCATGAACCTCGAAACCCTCCTCCACCGGACCTTCGGCTTCCCCACCTTCCGCGCCAACCAGGAAGCTGTCTGCCGCGCCGCCACAGACGGCCGTGACGTCCTGCTCGTCATGCCTACCGGCGCCGGAAAATCCCTCTGTTATCAGCTGCCCGCCATCGCCCGCGGAGGCACCGCCCTCGTCATCTCCCCGCTTATCGCTTTGATGGACGATCAGGCCACCAAGCTCTCCGCTGCCGGTCTCCGCGTCGCCCGCATCCACTCCGGCCTTTCCCGAGACCAGGCCCGGCAGGCCTGCCGCGACTACCTCGACGGCACTCTCCAGTTCCTCTTCATCGCTCCCGAGCGCATGCGTGTCCCGGGCTTCCCCGAGATGCTCGCCCGCAAAAAGCCGTCGCTGGTCGCCATCGACGAGGCCCACTGCATCTCTGCCTGGGGCCATGATTTTCGTCCCGACTACCGCACCCTCGGCGACTTCCTCCCCGCCCTCCGCCCTGCACCGGTCCTCGCGCTCACCGCCACCGCCACCCCCACCGTGCAAAAGGACATAGCCAACCAACTCCAGCTATCCAACCCCGCCCTCTTCATCCACGGCTTCCGCCGGCACAACCTCGCCATCGAGGTCGTCGAGCTCTCCAAACCTCGCCGCAACGAGTTCACGGCCAGCCTCCTCAAAGAGAAATCAAACCGGCCCGCCATCGTCTATGCCCCCTCCCGCAAAGCCGCCGAGGAACTCGCCAGCACGCTTGGCGGATCGGCCGCCGCCTACCATGCGGGCCTCGACCCCACCACACGCGAGCGCGTGCAGCGCCACTTTCTCACGGGACAACTCGAAGTAGTCGTCGCCACCATTGCGTTCGGCATGGGCATCGACAAGGCCGATGTCCGCACCGTCGTCCACACTGCCCTGCCCGGCTCGGTCGAGCAGTACTACCAGGAAATCGGACGCGCCGGACGCGATGGCCAACCTTCCCGCACCGTCCTGCTGCACTCCTTCGCCGACCGCAAGATGCACGACTTCTTCCTCGAGCGCGACTACCCCGCCATCACCGAACTCACCCGCGTCGCGGCCTTGCTTACCGACGACTTCCAAATGCCCGACCTCCTCCGTCAACGCCTCAAGATGGACGCCGAGACCTTCGACAAAGCCGTAGAAAAGCTCATCGCCCAGGGCGCAGCTTCGATCGACATGGGCGGAAACGTACGCGCCACCGAAGACGCTCCCCGCCAGGCCACCTGGAGCAAAGACTACGACCAGCAGATCGCCTTCCGCCGCTCCCAAATCGACCGTATGGTCCAGTTCGCCGAATCCAGCCAATGCCGCATGGCCGCCCTCATCCAACATTTCGGCGACACCGCCGACGGCCTCCGCCCCTGTGGCCATTGCGACTTCTGCTCCCCCTCCACCACCACAGCCCAAACCTTCCGCACCCCCACCAGCGAAGAAGATCGCCAGCTCCGCGCCATCCTCCGCGCCCTCGAAAACTCTGCCGGCCAAACTCGCGCCACCGGCAAACTCCACACCGAACTCTCCACCGGCGACCTGCGCAACACTCCCGCCGCCGCCGACCGAAAGGTCTTCGACACCCTTCTTGAAGCCCTCACACGCTCCGGCCTCGTCTCCATCCTACAGGACCAGTGGACCAACCCCGAAGGCAACGTGGTCAACTACAAAAAAGCCTCGCTCACCCACGAAGGCCGCACCCTCACCGGACCGCTGCCCCCCGACCTGCTCCTCCGTGACACCTCCGCCACCGCGACAAAATCGCGCGGCAAAGCCTCTCGCAGCTCCACCGGCTCCCGGCCCTCCAAGGCCTCGCTCAAAGCCGAGCGCGACCAGACCACCGCCTCCTACAACGCGGAACGGAAAAATCTTGAAGCCAGCCTCCGCACCTGGCGCAAAGCCGAAGCCGCCAAAACCGGCAAGCCCGCCTTCATGGTCTTCGCCGACTCCGTCCTCCACAACCTCGTCCTCGCGACACCCCAAACCCTATCGCAACTCCAGAACGTATCCGGGATAGGTCCCCGCATCGCAGACAACCACGGCGCCGACATCATCGCCCTCTGCCGCGGCAGGATGTCCTCTCCGCAAGATTCCGTTGCAGCGAACAAACCAAAAATCGCATCCCTAGCTGCTCCCGCCCCTGGTCATCATGCAGCGAAGAAATCCACTTCGGCCGTTCCGTATACGTCTCTCAACAAGACATCCTCTCAGGCAGGACGCGAAAAATCGTGGGATTCAGCGCATTCTTCTTCCGTGACCACCATCCCGCAGGAGACCTACATTCGTTCCCGCCCCGCACCCCCCGACCCCACCGAAGACCTCACCCCCAACCAGCAGATCCTCAACCAGCGTCTGCACGAATGGCGCAAAGCCGAAGCTGAAAAACTCGGCCAGCCCCTCTTCTTCATCATGGCTTCCACCACATTGCGCAACCTCGTCCTGGCCCGTCCACAGAACCTCACCGCACTCAAAGCCGTTCAGGGCGTCGGCCTCGAAAAAGCAGAAAAGTTCGGCCCCGCGCTGCTCCAAATCTGCCAGCCGTAACTCCGTCTACTCAGAAGCCGAACGAATAACGAGTGATACACTGAGTACGGTCAAGCAGCCTCGTCATCATCCAGGCTGCGCTCCCAAACCATTCTCCGGAACCAAGCTCCGGGCGAACTTTCAGAACCAAGAGGTCCCGCAACTCCATGCTCTACCTTGCCGCCGTTCTTCACATCATCGTTTCGCTCTTCATCGTTGGCGTCGTCCTCCTCCAGCAGGGAAAATCCGCCGATCTCGCCGGAGCCTTCGGCGGCCAGGGCTCCCAGACAGCCTTTGGACCGCGCGGCGCAGCCAACCTGCTGACCAAAATGACGACCTATGCCGCGATCCTCTTCATGATCACCTCCATTGGCCTCACCATCATGCTCTCGCATTCCAGCGCCGACCGATCCGTTCTCTCCGGCACCGCACACCCCCCCACCCAGACCACCCCCAAGAAGTAATCCTTCGCAATCCCTGGAAAATGCGCTGCCCACTCGGCGGCGCATTTTTGCGCTCAAAGTGTCCGCCTTGCCAGCCGGGCTGCGTACGCCCCCTGACGCGTATACCCCTGCGGCACTCTCGAAGGGCCGCGACCCCGCCGACCGGGAGCGCCCGTGGCGAAGCCGCCACATCCTACGAGATGATCGCGCCGCCCGAGCAAAGCGCCCCTCCAGCAGGAAGTCACCGTTATTCTTAGATCATGATCCACGAAATTCTCACCGTCGGCCCGCTTCAGTGCAACTGCTCCATCCTTGGCGAAGAACTCTCCCACGAAGCCATCGTCGTCGACCCCGGAGACGAGATCGCTCGCATCACCGCCGTCCTTCGCCAGCACGCCCTCACCGTCAAATACATCGTCATCACCCACGCCCACATCGACCACATCGCCGGCGCCGCCAAACTCAAACAACTCACCGGCGCCCCCATCCTCTACAACCATGCCGACCTCCCCCTCGTCGCGATGATGGACATCCAGGCTGGGTGGCTGGGCATCGGCACTCCCGAAGTCCCCCCTCCCGACGACACCCTCGACGACGGCAAACGCATCGTCATCGGCACCTCACCCGAAACCCCCGAAGCTGGACTCTCCGGCACCATCCTCCACACACCCGGCCACACCGAAGGCAGCGTCTGCCTCTACCTTCCCGCCCAGAACCTTCTGATCGCGGGCGACACATTGTTCCGCAACTCCATCGGGCGCACCGACCTCCCCGGAGGCAACACCCGTAAGCTGCTCACCTCCATCCACGAGCGTCTCCTCACCCTTCCCGACGATGTGGTCGTTATCCCCGGCCACGGATCGCGCACCTCTGTCGGACAGGAACGCGACTCCAATCCTTTCCTCCAGAAAATCTAGACTTCACATATACTTACGAAGCATCGCTGAAACCGATACTTTACACGCACCACATGAATTGTTAATCAACATGGTTCCCCTGGCGCACCGCTCTCATACACAGTCAACCCCTCTAACCGCCCAGCGGCAAACCTTCTCATTCGCTCCACGCCATCGCCGAACTCCCCCGCTGGGCCGAGCAGACTCACGACTACTCTGCCCGTCCCCGCTATCCCGTAGAACGATCCGGGATGCACCACCACCTCAGCCTCGCGCAGCATCTCCTCCGCGACGTTGCCGTCCCCCTGCGGCAGGCGAAGGATGGCACTCCATCCCGCCTCCACCCGCAGCACTTCCAGTCCGCTCGCCCAAGCCAAAGCAACATTCCCCCGCACCCGTTCCTGTATTTGCCCCTGGATCCCCCGCCTCCCGGCCAGCCACTCCGGCAATGCAAACTGCACCGGAGCATTCATAGAGAGGAACGTATCCGCCACCACCTCCAGCCGCCCCAACGCCTCACGCCTGCCGGTCTCCGGTCCCAGCCCCACCACCCAGCCGACCTTCATCTGCGGTAACCCCGCGATCTTGCTCACACCGCTCAGCACAAAAGTCAGCACCGGATGCGGGCCCGCCGCAAAGCTCTTCAGCGCAGCCCCCTCCAGCGGGTAATCCAGAAAAACCTCATCCACGATCAGCGCCAGACCATGCCGCAGGCAGATCTCTTCCAGCCTGCCCCGCTCGTCGGCTCCGGTCGCGTGCCCGGTCGGGTTATTTGGATGCACCACCACAATCGCCTTCGTCCGCGGCCCGATCCTCCGCTCCAGCTCGGCGAAATCAATCCACCAGCCGAAGTCATAAAACAGTGGATACGCCTTCAGCCGAACGTCCTCCAACTCTGCCAGAAAATCAAACAGCGGATAGCTCGGCTGCGCCACCAGCACCTCATCCTCCGCATCGCACAGCAGCCGGAACAGGTACCCATACCCCTCGCTTGTGCTCGTCGTCAGCACCACCGCGTCCGGGTCGATCTCCGCTCCGTGGTCCGCATAGTACCCCGCCACCGCCTCCCTCGCGGAACGCAGCCCACGCGGATCCGGGTCATACACCAGCGCCCCCGCATGCGTCAGCGGCCGCAGGATCGCCTCAGCATCGTAATCAAAACCACACATCGTAGGGTTCGACACGGTCAAATCCACGAGCTCACGCCCGGCGGCCCGAGCCTCGCGAATCGCCGCCGCAAACCCGCTCTCCCCCACATCCCAACCCGTCCGCCGAGAAAACCGAAAGCTCACACGTCCCATGCTACTCGTCAGGTAGCACGCTATTGGTCCTTCGCCGAGCGCACTGCCGTCAGCCCATAGTGCCGCATCTCGGTAATCTCTTTCAGAAACCCGCCGATCGCCTGAAAGAATGCCGGAAAGTGCGGTCCTTTCCGAAACCCCTGCATGTGCCCTTCAGCCGAGCGCCACTCAATGCGAAGAACGTACGCCGTAGCATCCTCTTCGCACACCGCAAGCTCATACCCAAGACACTCCGGCGAAGCTTCGAGCGCAGCCGCAGCCTTCGTGTACGCCGCAACAAGCTCCGTCCCTCGCTCCGCGCCCGAGACGCTGTAACGTATGTATTCCACAATCATGCTGCCGCTCCTTCCGTGCGTGTCAAAAGTTTGAAGGCGAACGCAGACGTGCGCCTCTGGTGTATTGCAAGATCGATCCAAAGCATGGCCATCGCCTCCAGGTATCGCGCATTGCGAAGCGGTCCGACGTCCACAGGACAAAGCCCGGCGGCCCGCACCAAGTCAACCACCGCAGACTTCGCGCTCGCATTGTCTCCGCAGAGAGACCCATCCGCCTTCTGGGTGCCGAACCCCGCATTCCCCAGCAGATGCGCCCCCAGCGAGTTGAACGCCTTGACGACGCGTGCCGCGGGATAAAGCGCTTGCAGCCGTTCCGCCGCCGAAGTTCCTCCCTCAAGGCACAACGGCCCATGCGCCGCAGTCAGAGGATTGGTGCAGTCGATCACAACCTTCCCACTCAGCTTCCCACACGATCCAAGCGCCTCCTCCGCAGCGGCCCAGGGAACGCACAGCGCCACCACCTCAGCCGCCGCCGCGATCTCTTCCGTCGTCCCCGCGCCGTACTGTTGTCTTCGATTCACTACGTCTACGTCGTGCCCGGCACCCCTCCAAAGCCGAGCTAACGCGCCACCCACATTGCCTGCGCCAAGCACAAGTATTTTCATGAGCTAAGCTATACCTGCACCGAAACTTCGAAACAAGTACGCACTTTTTTGTGCCTGCAGAACCTTCTGAAGATCTCCATGAAACTAAGCGAATGTCCCGTCAAATCTGCCATCGACGTCATCGGCGGAAAATGGAAACCTCTCATCCTGTTTGCTCTCAAAGCAGGTCCCATGCGATACGGCGAGCTCCGCCGCTTCGTCGAAGGTCCCTCACAGAAAGTCTTCACCGAACAACTGCGCCAGCTTGAATCCGCAGGTGTCATCTCCCGCGACGTCCTCAAAAGCCGCGAGCCGCACGTCCAATACCGCCTGAGCCCCTACGGCGAAACCATGCGCCCCATGCTCACAGCCCTCGCCGAATGGGGCACACAGCGCCGAGCTGAAACCCCACCGAACGACTCTCGCAACAGCGCCTGACCGCCTCGATTTTAGGGAGCGACCGGCTCTTCGGCAAAGGTCTGCTTCACCCCGTCTTCAAGCGAAGTGAACCGCGCCATATATCCTGCCGCCCGCAGCCCCGCAGCATCGGCCTGCGTGTAGTGCTGGTAACGATTTTTCAAGTCTCCCGGAAACGGGATGTATTCGATCTTCCCCGGCCCGTGCACCTGCATCAAAGCCTCGGCCACTGCCTTGAAGGTCCGCGCCTCGCCCGTGCCTGCATTCACCACCGCATGCACCTGCTTTTTCGGCCCTTCCGGCAGCAGGCAGGCGAAGAACATATTGATCCGCGCAAGATCCTTCACAAACACAAAGTCGCGCCTCTGCTCGCCATCGGCATATCCGCCCGAGCCTTCGAACATCGGGATCGTGCCGGTCTCTTTCAGCTGCCTCGTAAAGTGATGGATCACGCTCGACATCCGTCCCTTGTGCTGCTCCCTCGGCCCGTACACGTTGAAGTACCGCAGCCCCACCACCGTGCTCTTCATCTCCGGAGCCAGCCGCCGCACATAGTTGTCGAACACCAGCTTCGAATAGCCATACACATTCAGCGGACGCTCATTTGCCGGCACTTCCGCAAACTCCGCACTCGCCCCATACACTGCTGCCGTCGACGCATACACCATCGGGATCTTGCGATCGAGCGCAAAGTGCAACAGCTCTTTCGAGTAGGTGAAGTTGTTGTCCATCATGTAGCGCCCATCGTCTTCGAGCGTGTTCGAGCAGGCCCCCTGGTGCAGAATCGCGCGAATCTTCGCATTCTCGAACTCGCCCGACTTCAACGCCGCTCGGAACTCCCGTTTGTCCATGTAGTCCGCATACTGCGCGCCCGCGAGATTGAGAAATTTAGGTCCGGTAAGGTTTGCCGCCGGGGCAAGGTTATCCACCACCAGGATGTTCCGCTCACCCGCACGGTTCAGCTCATGCACCAGGTTGCTTCCCACAAACCCCGCACCACCAGTCACGATAATCACTGCTGCACCTCCACGCCCACCATCGGCGCCGCTGTAAGTTTCTTCACAAGGTTGCTTGTCGAAAAACCCTCCACCGTAGGCACGATCTCCACCCGTCCACCCATGGCGAGCACGTCCTCGTGTCCCACCACCGTCTCCACCGTGTAGTCGCCACCCTTCACCAGCACGTCCGGCTTAAGCGCGCGAATCAGCTCCAGCGGCGTGTCCTCTTCAAACAGCACCACGGCGTCGACCGCGGCGAGCGCAGCCATCACCCGCGCCCTCTCGCGCTCTCCCACAATCGGCCGCGTGGGGCCTTTTAACCGGCAGATCGATGCATCCGCATTCAGCCCCAGCACCAGCTTCGAACCAAATCGTCTGCAGTCTTCAAGCAGCGTAATGTGTCCCACGTGCAGCAGGTCGAAGCATCCATTGGTGAACACAATCGTCTCGCCAGAGGCCCTCCACTCCGCCACCCGCAGCCGCATCCGTTCGAGATCCAGGACCTTCTCCCCCGCCGAAAGCCCGGAGCTCGGCGTCAGCGCACCAATCAGCTCATGCGCCGCAATCGGAACCGTCCCCACCTTGCTCACCACGATCCCCGCCGCAAGGTTCGCCAGCTCCACCGCCGTCTCCACCTGCAAGCCACCGGCAAGACTCGCCGCCAGCGTCGCAATCACCGTATCCCCCGCACCCGAGACGTCGAACACTTCCCGTGCCCGCGCAGGCGAGTGGTAGACGCTGCCTGTCCCACCAGCTGAAGCCCGGCGCAGCAGGCTGATTCCCTTCTCGCTCATCGTCACCGTCAAAAACTGAAAATCGTGCTCGGCTACCAGCGCCTGCCCAGCCGCTAGAAGCTCCTCCGTGTGGTGGCTCGCAATGCCTGTCGCCGCAGAAAGCTCGCCCAGGTTTGGGCACACCGTCGTCGCCCCTGAATACTTGCTGAAGTCCGGCGTCTTCGGGTCCGCCAGCACCGGCACACCCGCAGCCCGAGCCGCACGAATCACGCCCTCGCAGAGTTCTCTCGTCAGCGATCCCTTGGCATAATCCGACAGGATCACCGCATGCACCTTACTCACCAGCTCGGTTGCAAGCTCGCGCAGCCGCCCCGTCTCAGCCGCCGGAATCGTCTCGCGGCTTTCGATGTCCAACCGCAAAAGCTGCTGCTGCCGCCCCACAATCCGCGTCTTCGAGATCGTCGGAAGCGTACTCGAAACCACCCCGACCGTATCGATCCCGGCTCGCTCCAGGATCGCCGCCAGTTCCGCCTTCTCCGCATCGTTGCCCCAGAACCCGGCCAGAAACGTCTGGCACCCCAGACCCGCAAGGTTCATCGCCACGTTCGCCGCCCCGCCCGCGCGCTCGTACCGCTGCGCATGCCGCAGCACCGGCACCGGGGCCTCCGGCGAGATACGCTCCACCTCCCCGTGGATATACCGGTCCAGCATGATGTCGCCAACCACAAGCACTTTCAACTGGCGAAACCCACCCTCAAGCAGGTTCAGAATCGAATGAAGTTCAGGCAGCATATCTTCGAGAAATCTCCTCAAGCACCATCATCGCATCTCCAGATGTTGCCGTTGTGACATTCGCCTCTGTCCTTGCCATTGCTCTTCTGGCTGTCCTCCCCGAAGTAGATCTGCCGTTTCTCTTCAGACACCCAACGAACGCCGGCAATCCTCACAACGCATCCAGCACCGCCCGCACCTCCGCCGCAACCTCCTCCACTCCAATCGACGTCAGGCACTTCTTCCGTTCCACAATACAGGTCTCAAGCCCACACCCCCAGCAATCGGTCCGGTGGTACACCACCCTGTGCTGCCTTCCGTAGGGAAACCACACCCGAGGCTTATTACGCGCCGCGAATATCGCCACGCAAGGCGTCTGCACCGCCGCCGCCAGGTGCATCGGGCCGCTGTCATGTCCCACAAAAACCCGCGCCTGCGCAAACACCGCAGCGCTCTCCCGAGGCGTCAGCACACCGCACAAATTCACCACCGCGCCGGAGCAACTCGCCCGCCAACCCTCCGCCGCAAACTCGCTCGCCGCACTCTCCTCCGGCGCCCCGCACAGCGCCAGCGCATATCCCGGATACAGCGCCCCCACCCGCGACAGCAGCGCCCTCCAGTTCTCCCGCCCCCAGTCCTTCGACTGCACCTTGGTCCCTACGCTCACCGCAATCAACGGAGAATCCCCCACCCCCAGCAGCACCTCCGCAGCCCGTGCATGCTCCGCCCCGGTCAGGTGCAGGTCCCAGCTTTCCGGTGCCTCCAGGTTCCCCTCTCCAAGCTCAGCCAAAGTGCGCACCAGCCGCGCCCCTTCCGGCTCAAACGCCTGTTCCTCCTCGTTCCATCGGTTCCTCTGCATATCCTCGGTAAGCGGCACGCCAACCAGGCGCCTGATTCCGCACAACCGGAAGAACGTCGCATCGCGCCGCGCCACTTCCACGCCACGCGCAGGCCCCAGGTAGACCAGCACCTCCGGCCGCCACCGCACCAGCGTCCACCACAGCGAAAGCAACTCCCGGGGGCTGCGCGTGCCCACCGCATAGCGCACGTACCCCTGCACCAACCCGCTATGCTCCAGAATCGCCGCAGCGGGCGGAGCTTTTACATTCACCGGAAAGTTCGTCAACATGCGCCGCTCCGCATCTGGAAACGCACGCGCCACAAGGTGAAGCGCCGGAAGCGCGATCAGGGTGTCGCCAAGACTACCCAGACGGTAGATCAGAATGCGCTTCGGGGAGGTTGCCATGGTCTGTCTCTAGTCTGCTTGTTGCGCTCGCCCGCGGCAAGTGAACCGGCCGCAATCCACCTTCGCATCTGTCTCTTCCCATCCCGATTGACACCTCGTCTCGACCTGTTAACCTGACCTGTGCAAGGGAGTGCTGTATTGAGCAACGACAACAACCATGGGCATCTGATCTTCGTCTCGATCGCCGCATACCGCGATCCTCAGCTCGTCCCCACCATCGAAGACTGCATCGTGAAGGCTGCACATCCAGAGCGCCTTCGCTTCGGCATCTGCTGGCAGCACGACCCCACCGAAGATACCCTCCCCTTTCGCAGCGACGATTGTTTTCGTATCCTCGCCATCGATTGGCGCGACAGCAAAGGAGCCTGCTGGGCTCGCGCAGAAATCATGAAGCTCTGGCGCGGCGAACCCTGGTTCCTGCAGGTCGACTCCCATTGCCGTTTCGCGCCAGACTGGGACACAAAACTCATCGAAGCCATGGCGCTCACGGCAAGCGAAAAGCCGATCCTCAGCACCTACGCCTCGCCCTTCACCCCCGGAGAAAACGAACTCCTCGTCGACGGCCCGCTCCAGATGGCGCTTCAGGGCTTCACCCCCGAAGGCATACCTCACATGAAGCCCATCGCCATTCCAAACTGGCAGCGTCTAACCCGCCCCCGGCGCGCACGCTTTCTCTCTGCGGGATTTCTCTTCGCCCCCGGGAGCTTCGTCGAAGAACTCGGCTACGATCCCGAACTCTACTTCCTCGGCGAAGAAGCCGCAATCACCGTGCGTGCCTTCACCCACGGCTACGATCTCTTCCACCCACACCAGACCCTCATCTGGCACGACTACGGACGGCCGAATGCACCCAAACACTGGGGCGATCACATCGAAACCAACAACGTCCGCCGGCAATGGCATGACCTCGACGCCCACAGCAGGCAAAAGGTGAAGAAGCTGCTCACCGGACAGCCCGTCGAAAACTTTGGTCTCGGTTCCGCCCGTACCCTCCAGCAATACCAGGACTACGCGGGCCTCTCCTTTCTGCTGGGCAAAGCGCAGGAGTACACCGTGCGCTCCGAGGAGCCGCCGAACCCTCCCGCAGACCCCGACTGGGCCGGGCAAATCTTCTCCTGGATGGTCAGAATTTACCTCCAACGCGACGCACTGCCCGCGGCGGCCCTCACCGACCCGGAGTTCTGGGTAGTCGCCGTCAACGACGAAAGCGGGACAGAGATCTACCGCACCGACGTTCCCCAGGCGCAACTTTCTCCCCTTCTCGACGAACAAGCCCCGCTCGTCCTCTTCTGCGAGTTCGAATCTGCGACGGTCCCCGCCCGCTGGTCCGTCTGGCCGGTCAGCCAATCACAAGGATGGCTCCGCAAACTGGAGGCAGCGCTCGGCCCGGAAGACTTCACCATCGTGCTCGAAGAGGCGCCACTGTAAAAGCCGCGTTTGTCATCGTTGGATCTCGATGTTTAGCCTCCAGCCTTCGACAAGTTTGAAAGAGCAGAACAAGGCCACGGAGCGCGACGCACCGCATCGAAGCTGTTACAGTTTGGTGGCGGAAAGGAACGGATTGCGGAATGCTGGATGCCTTGCTGATTGCGCGTGTGCAGGACGAGATCACCGAAGCCCTGCACGTCACCGACGCCCAGCTCGATATGGAAACACGGGCCGACGGTATCCTCGCACTTGCCATGGCACAGCACAGGGCAAACTTCGAGCTCTGGCATGAGGAAGACAAGGCCCGCGCACCCGACATCCCCGATGCTGAAATCACCAGGGTCAAGCACGCCATCGACGCCCTCAACCAGAGACGCAACGATCTGGTCGAGAAGATCGACATCCGTTTGATGGGAAAACTGGAACAGAATGTCGAAGCACCGCTCAATTCTGAAACTCCAGGCCTGATGATCGACCGCCTCTCTATCCTTGCCCTCAAAATCTTCCACACTCGCGAGGAAGCGCATCGCTCCACCGCCACCGAAGCGCATCGCCTGCGCAACACCGAACGGCTCAGCCTGCTCGAGGAACAGCGAAACGACTTGGCCGGATGCCTCGACTCCCTTTGGGCCGAAGTCCTCGCCGGAACGCGGCGCTTCAAGCTCTACCGGCAGATGAAGATGTACAACGATCCTGACCTGAATCCCGCGGTATACGGCCGGCGGAGCCACCATCCTTGAAGCAGATCGGCAAGCGCTGCCGGCACCGGCCAATTCGTATCGTGACGCCAAAGCTCATTGCCGACCATCGGGAGGCCCTGGGCGAAGCCGGTATACACCCCACGAGGTGGGCGCGCGGATCGGGGTCCCCACAAACAGGTCTTTGTTTGTGGGGTGACCAAGCGTAGTGGGGCCCTCGCGGCAGCGCCTGCCACCGTCCGCCCGGCCCGCCGAGTTGACCTTACATCCGCGTCTGGGTATAAACCGAGACGAGAACAAACCAACATGGAGCCCCCGTTAGAATGGGAGAGCTCGGAATCGCCGCACCCGACAGGATTGACCATGGCTCAGACGAAGACCGCACCCACACCCGTACCCAAGCGCGCTCCACGCACCCTCGCAGGAACCCTGCCCGCTACCCCGGACGAGACCCGCACCCAGCTCGTTGCGCACTACGAGGTAGCCCTGCGCCTCATGCAGGAGGGCAAATACGATAAGGCGCAGGCCGCCTTCGACAAGATGCTGGCCGCAGACGCCGGCGAACTGGCAGACCGCGTCCGCATGTACTCGAACGCCTGCACCCTCCAGCTGACCCGAGGAAAAAACTCCTTCGCCAATCACGAGGAGCACTACGACTACGCCGTCTCCCTGCTCAACGACGGTCAATACGAAGATGCCCGCGAGCAGTTCCATCTCATCCTGAAACAAAATGACCAGGCCGACTACGCCCGCTACGGTCTCGCCGTGCTGGCCAGCATGACCGGCGACTCCCACACCTGCCTCGAACACCTCACCGAGGCCATCCGGCAAAATCCGCGCAACCGCATCCAGGCACGCGCCGACTCCGACTTTCAGGACATGGCCGACGACCCGCGGTTCACGGAACTGCTCTACCCCGAGGTCTGATGACGACGTTGCCTCCCCACGTCACCGAATCGAAAGAGAGCACGCTGCGTGTCGTGGCCATTGGCGGCGGCACAGGCCTCTCCACGCTGCTGCGCGGACTTAAGCGGTACGTGGCCACCCCGGAACGCCGCAAGGGCGTGCGCCTCGTCCACACGCCCGAGAAGGAGGCCAGACCCGCACCCTGCCCTTCCCTGCGTTGCGTCATCCGAGAGCTCTCCGCAGTCGTCACCGTCACCGACGACGGTGGATCCTCCGGCCGGCTCCGCGAAGACTTCAAAATGCTTCCCCCCGGCGACATCCGCAACTGCATGGTCGCGCTCTCGGAAGACGAGCACCTGCTCTCAAAGCTCTTCCAGTTCCGCTTCGAACACGGCGATCTCGAAGGCCACAGCTTCGGCAACCTGTTCGTCGCCGCCCTCTCGCACATCACCGGCGACTTTGCCCAGGCCGTCCAGATGTCCTCGCAGATCCTCGCCACCCGAGGGCGAATCTTCCCTTCCACCAACACCAACGTCGCACTGTCGGCAGAGATGGACGACGGCTCGCTCGTCCGCGGCGAAACCAACATCACCGCCAGCCGGCGCAGCATCGTCGAGCTTCGTCTCGAGCCCGCTACCGCCGGGCCCCTGCCCGAAACTCTCGAAGCCATCGCGAACGCCGACCTGATCACCCTCGGCCCCGGCTCGCTCTATACCTCGCTCATCACAAACCTCCTCGTCCACGGCATTCCCGAAGCCCTCGCCGCGTCCCGCGCAACCAAGGTGTTCGTCTGCAACCTCATGACCCAGGCCAATGAGTCGCTCGGCCTCTCCGCCTCCCAGCACCTTGAAAAAATCAGGCAGCACGCCGCCGCAGCACGCCTGCCCATCTTCGACTACGCCCTGATCAACACCGGCCCCATCTCCCCCGCGCGCCTGGACCAGTACGCCCGCGAAGGCCAGCAGCCCATAGAGACCGATCTCGACCGCGTCCGCGCCATGGGAGTCGAGCCCATCACAGGCAACTTCGTCCACGAAGGCGGCGTCCTCCGCCACGACTACGACCTCGTCGCCGAACGCCTGCTGAAACTCGCCCTCGAACGCCCTGTACGCGCCCTCGCCACTCGATAGCCCTCCAGGGAAATGTTCTTGCGAACCCCCGAGAAAGGAAATCACGCAGCATCGTGGTCACGCCTTCTTCGCATCCCGCGCGCAGCGAACAAACCGGGCAGTGACGTTCCTACGAGTCCGTTCCAAACAATGCCACGCCTTCCCCTCTGAACAACCCTAACCTGCAACCTCCAACACCCTGCACAACGCATCCAGCAGCGGCGCCTGACTCTTCAGAATGCGCTCTCTCGCCTCTTCGATCCGGAACCACCCGCCACGATCCACCTCCGGAAACACCATGCGCCGCCCCGACCGCGGAGGCCACTCCACCTCGCACAGATTGCTCTTCATTGCCCCCGGGTCGCAGTCTCCCTCAAACGCCCAGGCCGAAACAATTTTTCCGCCGGCCTGCTTCACCTCACCAAGCTCCACAAAATTCCCGCCCGCCGCAAACCCGGTCTCCTCTTCAAACTCCCGGATCGCCGCCTCCAGCCCCGCCTCGCCCTCCCCAAACTCCCCCTTCGGAATACTCCACGCCCCGAGATCCTTCTTCGCCCAGAACGGCCCGCCCGGGTGCACCAGAAATACCTCCACCCGCCCCTCCCGCGTTCTGTACATCATCAAACCCGCACTTCGTTTCACAATTCCCCCGCCAACTTAACCGCTACCGTCCGTGCCACAGCTTCGCACACAAACTCACAGGTCTTCCACCCTGCCCCCCACAACCCGCAACCGCACATCCCGCACATGCCCGAAATGAACCGCTATTCATTCCACCCGCAACTGTGCTACTGTCCGAAAACCCACCCATGCCCCCCACCGACACCACACGCCACACCCCCGACGCGCTCGCAACCGCCCCCGGCACCCCCACCATCGACGAACGCGCCAACCACTGCTTCGGCTGCGGCCCCGCCAACCCCCAGGGCCTCCACCTCACCTTCACCACCGACACCAGCACCCAGCCGTTCACCGCGACCGCACACATCCAGCTCGACCGCATGCACGAAGGCCCCCCAGGCCACATCCACGGCGGCATCGTCGCCGCACTCCTCGACGAAGCCATGAGCAAACTCAACCGCCCCCTCAACGTCCTCGCCATGACCCGCCACATGGACATCGACTACTTGCGCCCCGCCCCGCTCTACCAGCCTCTGGTCCTCATCAGCCGCCATCTCCGGCGCGCCCTCAAACCCGACGGCTCCCCCGATCGCAAGCTCTTCCACCACGCCGAACTGCAGCTTCCCGACGGCACCGTCCTCGCCCGCGCCACAGGACTCTTCATCATCCTCGACGAACAAGCCCTCAAGCAGGGCCTCGGCCTGACAGAATAAAGCACACCCGCCCAAGCGAGCTTTAGCACTCTACTCCTACCCCTAAACCCTGCCTATCGCGCCTCGCCCCAATACCCCTGGTCTTCGAAAAAATATTCTTCATCCCACGTGTGCAACATCGTCTTGAAGAACATCCACACCATCCGCCCATGTCCCAGCTTCTGGAACCTGCGATTCGTCGTCAAAATCCGTCCACGCACAATCCGGAATCGAACCCTCGCCACGCCCTTCGACAGCAGATAATCTTCCGCGAACAAAGCCCTCTCATTGAAGCCGCCAAGCCCCCAGAACACCTCGCGGTCGAACAGCATGAACATCCCGGTAGCAAAGGGCTTCGAGAACGATCCGATCCGCTGCATAAAATTATTCCCCGCATACAGCACATCGTCGAAAAAGCTTCCCTCCCGGCACGCAATATTGGTCGTCGCCAGGTGCAGCCCGCGCCGTTCCATCCTCCACAACGCCCGCCGCAGCAGCGTAGGCTCGGGCAGCTCCACATCAGCGTCGAGAAACAGCACATACTTGGTCCTCGCCAGCCGCGCTCCAGCGTTCCGCCCCACCGACGGCAGCCCGCCCCCCACCACCTCGATCGCCAGCCGCCCGCGAAAGCGCAACGCCGCCTCCACCGTTCCATCCGTCGAACCCGCATCCGCCACCAGCACCCGCGTCGTTCTCATCCCCGCGTAATCCTGCCGGCACAACGACTCCAGCAGCCGAGGCAGCATCGTCACTTCATTCTTTGCAGGAATTACAATCGTCAGCCCGGTCCCGAGTCCATCCATTTACGACCTCCGCGCAGCATCCCGCAGCAGTTCCACAAACCGCCCGTAAGCGCAGCATGACCCCTGCGGTAGATCATCCGGATCAACTTCAGTTGAATATTCTGCGAAAATGCCGCAGGTTGACTCCCCATCGCCAACAATACAAAGCCTTCCTCGAACTGGAACGGGGACCCGGCCCCTTCGCTCCGCGTATCTCCGGGTGCAAACTCCCCGCCGAGGTATTCCAATGCTTAGCCCGCGTCTCTTCGTCACCCTTGCCACTGTGTTGGTTCTGCCTGCCGCAGTTCCTGCCCAACCCCGCGCCTCTGCGCCGCCTGTTTCCGTCATGGTCGTTGGAGCCTTCCACATGGCCAATCCCGGCCACGACATTCACAACCTAGTGGTAGGCGACGTGCTCTTGCCCGCCCCGCAGGCCGAGATTGCGCACATTACGGACGCGCTGGCCGCCTTCCATCCCACCAAAGTGATGGCCGAGTGGCCCGCAGATCGCGCCACCGAGAAGTATGCACAATATCTCTCAGGCACCCTGCCGCCCAGCCGCAACGAGGTCGTGCAACTCGGCTTTCGGCTTGCCAAAGTCTCCGGGCTTACCCACGTCTACGGCATCGATGCCGACGGCGACTTTCCTTGGAACCCTGTTCAGCAATTTGCCGCCACCCACGGACAAACGTCTGTGCTCGACCACGCCAGCCGCGAGACCCAATCCATGGTGGAAAAAGAAACAGCCACGCTCCAGACAAATGGCATCGCCGCGACCTTGAGCTATCTCAACGATCCTGTCCGTCTCACCCGGGACAACGCTTTCTATCGCGAAATGCTCAGTGTCGGAGCGGGTCCGCAACAGCCAGGCGTCGACCTTCTCACCGCTTGGTATCACCGCAATTTTCTGATCTGCGCCAACCTGATCCAGAACGCCCACCCAGGCGATCGCATTGTCGTCCTCTTCGGCGCAGGACACGCCTTTCTCCTTCGCCAGTGCGTCACAGAAACACCCGGCTTCATCCTCGTTGAGCCGAACAGCTTCATTCCCAGGTAGTCCGGCGCACATTTAGCCCGCACCCCGGTAGCCACACCCAAACCCACTCTTCCGGCGCGCGCACCCACTCATGCGAGCATGGCAAAACTGCTAAACTTGAGTTTCACGCGGATCCCCAGACGCAGCCCGTGCGCTCACCGCCGCACACGTCAAGAGAAAGCAGGAACCCATGCCAAACCACACCCAGAACGGCGCCGGCAACTTCGACACCCCGTCCCTCCGCCTCAAACTCGGCCTCGCCGAAATGCTCAAAGGCGGCGTCATCATGGACGTCATGAATGTCGAGCAAGCCCGCATCGCAGAAGAGGCCGGCGCCATCTCCGTCATGGCCCTCGAGCGCGTGCCCGCAATGATCCGCGCCGAAGGCGGAGTCGCCCGCATGGCCAACCCAAAGCTCATCCGCGAAATCATGGCCACCGTCACCATACCCGTCATGGCCAAAGCCCGCATCGGACACTTCGCGGAAGCACAGGTGCTGCAATCGCTCGGTGTCGACTTCATCGATGAGTCCGAAGTCCTCACCCCCGCCGACGAAACCTACCACATCGACAAGCACGCCTTCACCACGCCCTTCGTCTGCGGCGCACGCAATCTCGGTGAGGCCCTCCGCCGCATCTCCGAAGGCGCCGCCCTGATCCGCACCAAGGGCGAGCCAGGCACCGGCGACGTCGTCCACGCCGTCCAGCACATGCGTCAGATCACACGCGAGATCAAATCCCTCACCGTCCTCGGCGACGAAGAACTCTACAACGCCGCCAAGGTCCACGGCGCGCCCTACGAGCTGGTCCGCATGGTAGCAAAATCCGGCAAGCTCCCCGTGCCCAACTTCAGCGCCGGAGGCATCGCCACCCCCGCCGACGCGGCGCTGATGATGCAGCTCGGCGCCGAGACCGTTTTCGTCGGCTCAGGCATCTTCATGAAAGAGCGCGCCACCCCGCTCGACGTCGATCTCTGGGCCGCGACGCACGAGCAAGCCGGCCTCTGCAAAGGCCACCAGGTCGGCCAGCACCGCAATCCCGACGAGCGCGCGGAAGCCGTCTCCCGCGCCCGCGCCATCGTCCTCGCCACCGCCCACTTCAACGACCCCAAAATCCTCGCCGAGGCCAGCGAAGCCGTCACCGGCACCATGAAGGGCCTCGCCGCCGCCGCCATCGAAGAGCGGGACCTCATGCAAACCCGCGGCTGGTAGCACATAAGCTGTAGCACTTCCTGAAAGCCGGCAGCTTCAAGGTACGAAAGGAATGCTGTTGCGTAAGCCGTGTCTCCGCGTGCCGTTGCGTAAGCCGGCACTCCGGGTGCCCCATATCTCGATTCTGAGATTTGGGCATCTCGCAAACCGAGACCGCATCCCCACGAATCCAGCCAACACTCCGGGCGCCCATCTTCGCCGTGCTTTTGCCGCCAAGGTGGGCGTCGAGCAAAGCGGGACCGTTCTCCCAAACCATCTATGGGACCCGGGCGCCCCATATCTCGATTCTGAGATGTGGGTATCGAGCGAAGCGAGACCGCTTTCTCATAGCCTCAACGGAACCGGGTGCCCCATATCTCGATTCTGAGATGTGGGTATCGAGCGAAGCGAGACCGCTTCCCATCTACCATGGACCAGCCAACACCCCGGGTGCCCCATCTTCGCCGCGCTTTTTGCGGCTAAGGTGGGCATCGAGCGAAGCGAGACCACTTCCCATACCATCAAGAGAACCAAAACAGCGCCTAGCACCATCTCCAAAACCAGTAACTCTCCACATCCACCCGCCACGCCACAAGCATCTGCATACATAACTCTGTTCCGACATGAAGCACACCCTCACCCCCCAGCGCTATCTCGTCCTGCTCGCCGTCGTGCTCACCGCCTCTTTTGGCGATGTGCTCCTCTCGCACGGCATGTCGCAGGTAGGCCCCGTCTCGGTCCACAACCTCCGCCTTCTGCTCACGGCTCTCAGCAATCCCTGGGTCATCGCCGGAATCGTGCTCCTGCTCGGCTTCTTCGCCAGCTATCTCTCCGCCCTCAGTTGGGCCGATCTCACCTTCGTGCTTCCCTCCACCGCATTCAGCTACGTCATCGTGGCGCTGCTGTCGCACTTCTGGCTGCACGAGCACATCACCCTCTTCCGCTGGCTCGGCATCCTCCTCATCGTCTCCGGCGTCGGCTTCGTCGCCAACGGACCCTCGCTCACCGAACACCCCCAGCCTCCCGCCACACCGGAGAGCACACCGCAATGACCCACGTCGGCCCCGTCGAAACCTGGACCACCATCGCCGCCGTCGCAGGCACCGCCATCGCCGGCGATGTGCTCACTGCCGGAGCCATGCGGCGCATCGGCGACCTCGACGAAATTCGCGCACACTCCGGCATGGCAGGAGCTATCAAGGCCGTTATCGGAAGCGGTATGTTTCTTCTCGGCGTGCTTTCGATGGCACTCAGCTTCTTCACCCTCCTCTTCACCTTGAGCAACGTCGACGTCTCGCTCGCCGCCCCGGCCAGCGCCTCGCTCACCTTCATCGGCAACGCCGCCGCCGCAAAGTTCTTCCTGAAGGAAAACGTCGACCGCCGCCGCTGGATCGCAGCCATCTTCGTCTGCATCGGCGTCGCCCTGCTCACCCACTAGCAGTCTTCCCCTCTTCAGATCTCTGAAGATGCGTCAAGGCCAGAGGCGCAGCTCAAGCGACCTGCATCTGCCTTTCGGACTTGCCTCTCGCCCTTGCCGTTCGCATTTGTCCCGCTGGTTGTCATCCCCGCAGGGGATCTGCTTCTGTCCTCGTTCCTTGCCCTTGCTTTCCTCCTACCAAAACGAACACTGTCATCCTGAGCGGGTGAGAAACCTTTTGGAAGGCACTGATTTTATTTGTGATACATCCGTCTAATTTGGCTGTGTAGGATTTGTGCATGGAAAATGTGCAGCAGTAGTATGAATGACTCCCTCTTGTCGCGGAGAGGGCCGGGAGAAACCCGCAGGGTGTCTCCCGCGCCGCCAAAAAATAACAGACGGGAGCCTTCGCATCCCGTCTGTCGGTTCTCGTGTGCCGTCCGATTCTTACATAGCTGAGGCCATGATTATGCCGCAATTGCTTCCAGTTCCTCGCTGGTACGTCCTCGGAGATGGGCAGTTGCAGTGTGGCAAGGATGATGACGCTGGCGGTCTGCTGAATCACTTCGAGCAATTCCCCCAACAGTGAAGCGTTGCCGTGGTAAGGCTGGATATACGAGGCGCTGGGGCTGTCGTTGACCAAACCAACGGCCCTCCCGACCACAAACGCCACGGCCTCGGCTTCTGTCTCGCGGACGATCTTCGTGGTCGCGGTGCGGCGTTCGCCGCGATGCAGGAGTTCGTGAGCCGTTTCATGGACAAGCGTGGAGAAGGTTTCCGCCTTCGACTCGCCAGGAAGCAACACTATGCGTCCGCCGTAACTCATGCCGAGTGCCGGCGAAATCTTCTCGTTGTAGCTCAGAGCAATGCCTTTGCCATTAAGGAATGCCACCAGTCGGTCGATGCTCTCGCCGGGGTCGCCGGTCACTTCGTTTAGCGCGGGAAGGTCTACACCATCGGTCTGCGAAATATCGAAGACGTAAGCGTTACGGAATCCGAGCAATACCCGCTCGTTCTGTTTGGTGATTTCCTTGTTGGCTTCCGCGTCTTTCTTGCGGCGAACACCAACAATCGGGGCAAGGATGCGGATGCCCTTCTGTCCGGCTTCACACTGCGGCCAAGGTTCTTCCATGTCCACAACCCCGCTACTCTGGTTGCCGAGGGCATTTGCCGCGCGATCTCCAAGAAGCAAAGCGGAGGGCGAGCGCAGCGAAGGTCTGCACAAGCGAAGCGCGGAAGATTGGGGAAGCCCTTGTCGCCGCGCGGGGGGCGGAGCCCACTAGGGAGGCTTGGTTTACTTATTCGTGCGCCTAAGCGCACCCAATTTATAGGGTGGGCGTTGCGGGCGGGAAAGGCCCGCAGAGGTGGGAAGCGGAGAGCGCGTAGCGGTCGCAGCGCGGGAGGAAGCCTACTCCCACGAGAGTTAGGACACAACTGGACGAGCTGAGCCCGATGCGCGGACGGAGGAGATGGCCTGACGATAAGGCATTGATGAAGTTTCTGGCGGAACTGTAGGTCGGACAAATTCTTCGCCTAGAAGAAATTGCGCCTCTTCAAGACAGAGTCACTGCAACGGGCCGTCCGTCTTCAATATGAAGCCTGCGGAGGCGAGAGCTTCTTCTGTCGTTTCGCCAGTAGCGATGAGCGCATGGCCCTGTTGAGCCTCCAGGCTTACTGGCTCGGACTCAGGGTAGACGAGTTCGGTTAACGTGACGAAATCCGAAAACGGAATTGTCTTGATGCCTGGCTGAGGCGTGATGGTGGTACTAGCTTCCGTAAGCAGCGCAGCAGCTTTGGAATCCAAAAAGCCAAGGGAAATCAGTATGTCTGCAACCTGTTGGATGACCATGACCTGCATTTCCCATGCCTGCGTCTGTTGCTCTGATTGCACGATGGCGACTAAGCGGAATCTCACGAATACATCCATGACGATAATCGTCGTTTTCATAAGGCCCTTATCATGCGAAGGTAGTGTTCTGCCACCAGTCTCCCAAAGTAGGATAACTCGATGCCCCGTTCGAAACCTTGCCTCGGTTTGAACCCGGAGAATGCGCTGATCGATGGCCCGAATTTATCTCACACGGTCGTGAGGTCGGCGGTGGCGGCAAGCCCGGACTCAATATATCTGGACAGGCAGGCTACAGGCCGATTCCATGCTCGTATTGTTGTTCATGCTTAGGTGCGATCTCCTGCTGAATCGACTTAGAGGTAGTGATCTCTGTTGCGTGGGTCCTTTGGTGCGATACATCGTGGCCGAGCGCAGAGGAGAGTTTCTCCCGGTCGTTGGTGAAGAGCTGGCGCTGACCTCGTTTGCCTTTATCGTGCGTCTCCGCCGCCTTCGACGCCTTGGCTTGGTAGCTTCCGGTTGTGGCAGCTCCCTTCCCGTCATCCCTTGCAACACGCGGTCGGCATACTAGATGGTATTTACGTGTCCATAATGGCTTTCAATCATGTGGACGGAGGTTCCCATCTGCTTGGCAAGGAAATATACGTCCACACCTTCCTGCAAGCGGAGCGTGGCATACGTGTGCCGGAAGCAATAAGTCGAGCGTGGCACGCCCTGCGTGCCTTCGCGCAGATTTGCTTCGTTCCGTAGGTCGGCAATAAGGCTGCTGTAACGAGTCTTTGCAGGCTTGCCTGTGATGTTGGTAAATACTCTGTCATCGAGTTCCTTGGCTTTGGAGCTTGCACGGATGCGCTCCAGATATTCTCCGACGCTCTTGGAAGCTACCAGCTTGCGCGATTTGCCCTTGCCTTGCACGAACAAGACAACAATCTCGCGATGGTGGAATCACTGATGAAAGGAACCACCCGTTCTTCGGAAAATTTGACTTCAATCGGTTTCAACATTCGGATGCCCAAAGTCTGCTGAACCTTGGTGCGGCGCTCGGCTTCATGGTCTGCGAAGGTTTGCGCTGCGTCGGCGGTTACTTCTCGAACGCCGTTGCGCCGGTGGCGTCCCGCGCCGTTCTCCCGCCGCCATGCCGGATAGCCGCCCGAGCGTTGGTCACCGATCTGATGGACCTGAGTGGAACCGGCGTACCTATCTAAGGTGCCGTCGATGACGGCACGGCGTTTCTTGGGCCGGGCGGCGCTGATCTCTCCACGCTTCGCTCGCGCCTCCTGCGTCAGCAAATACTCGCGCGCCACGTCGCGGAAGGGGCGGTTGAACACCGGAACGTCATGCTTAATGCGAAAACCGGATGTCTGCGTCTTGATCGAAGGCGCGTTCCCGCGCCGCTTCTTTATCGGAGGTTTTAAGCGAAACCGTCTTGTAGCGGTCGGCTTTCGGCATCTTCATGCGGCAGTACCACATCCGGGGTCTACGTCGCCGCGCCGGAAGAGAATCAGCTCCTCTTTCTCGGTAGCAAACGCCATGTTGCCTCCTGCGTTTTATTCCGTCTGTGCAGTTTCCGTGTAGGTTCCTCGTGCAAGCCATTGATTCTTCGTGATTCCCATCCTGAGCTGCGCCTCTCGCAGTCTCATCGCGAGAGGCGCAGCCGACGGTGCATTTCGCCCTCGCGGCAACATCCCGACCCCATTCCAGGGCACATTCCAAGAGAGCCGCCGGTGTATCCGCATAGAGCCGACCGAAACGCCAGTTCGGCACCAACCCCCTCACCGTTCAAGCGGCAAGACGGAGCAGGCGCTCAAAAGTTTTCCACAGACAAAATCTGTCAAGCCCCCTTTTGACCTAAACCACAGACAGTAAACGAGTTCTGCGTGGCGTAGTAGTTATGCTCAATCCTGTATAATTAAACCAGAAGATAGAAATCAGAAACCGGCCAACTGGCCGGTTTCTGTCGTTTAGGAGCCTATTTGCTCACCAATCGGCCTGCTGGCCTTAACAAAGTCGCGCTAACCCTTTTGTTTGGAAGAATTTGGGCGTAAGTCTTTTGTTTGGACAAATTTGGCGTCCGACACCTCTCGTAACTGTAAGAAACAACGAGACTTGCGCGCAGGTAAGGGGGAGGGGGGAGGGGGGTCCTCGGGCGCATCCGGTTCTACCTTCGGCTAATCCAACGCATCAGCCCACTGGCCGGCGTCTCGGCAGCCACAAACCGGTTCCGCTCACCCACCGCCTCCCCAGCAGCCAGACGCCCGCTGCGAACGCCGCCTTCCATCGTTGAAGGCCATTCAGTCACGGTCCAGTCGCCCGCCAGGAACAGCCCCGGCCACTCGGTCGCCTGCGACGGCCGGAACCGGTCCAGCCCCGGAAGCACGGAAAACGTAGCGCGTGCCTCCTTCAGCACACCGCTTTTCAGCAGCTTCGCTCCCCTGCTCTCAGGAAAGAAAAGGCCGAGCTCGCGAATCGCAGAGGAAAGTATCTCCTCGCGTCCCATCGCCAACTGCGCCTTTGACGCCGCGATCACGACCTCGACGTAGCTGCCGCGCTCCAGCGCATACCGGCGGATGCGCGACTTGTGGAAGAACCACTCGATCGTCGAATCGAGCAGCCAGGCATGATCCAGATCGCTGATCTGCCGGTCGTACCAAAGCAGGACCGAAGTAAACGGCGAATGCACCATCCGCCCAAGCTTCGACTCCAGCTCCTGCAAACCGTCTCCCGGAGCACGCAGTCGCAGCCCGCCCAGCAGCTTCTGCGTCTGCTCAAACGGAAGCGCCAGGATTACCGCATCAGCCATGTACTCCACGCCCGGAACAGCGCCCGCATCCGCCGTTCCCACCAGCCACCGTCCATCCGCCTGCTGCACCACCGAGTCCACACTCGCCCGCAGCCGCACCGCACCCCCCAGCGACTCCACCAGCCGCGCCGCACCCTCATAGAACTCACTCAACGGAACCGTCGGAACCCCCAGCCGCCCACCGACCGAAGACTTTACGAAAAGTTCGTGAAACACCTTGCCCGCATACTTGGTCGAACATTCGGCAACGCCGTCATTCAACGTAGCCAGCACAATCGGCTTCCAGAAGTGCCGAATGGAAAGCTCCGTCTGTCCGGTCCGCTTCAACCACCGCTCCACGCTCTCGGAGTCCTCCGCGGGATAACTGCGGAAGAACTCCATCAACCCACGCGCAATTCCGGCCTTGTCCTTCCAGCCAAGCATCGGCATCGCGACAAAGCTTGGCGCAAAGTGAAGCGGCGCAGGCAGCGCACTGGTCCGAATCCTGCTCACCTGCCCATTCGGCTCCAGGAAGGTCTGCTCGTCATACCAGCGAACCTTGTCTGCGGTTCCCGCCTGCTCGCAAAGCTCGATCAGGTTGGTGCAGCAACCCAGCAGCACATGCTGCGAGTCGACCACCTCCCCCAGCGCGGGATGCTGGTAGGAATACGCTCGACCGCCCACGTACGGCTTGCGCTCAAGCACCATCACGCGCTTACCCGCACCCGCCAGCGCAGCCGCAGCGGCCAGCCCGGCCGCACCCGCGCCGACGACAATCACATCGCGGTGTTCCACTGCACTCACAGACCCATCCGGTTGCGGAGCGCCATCCCCATGCCGCGCCCCAAAATCAAAAGCTTTTTTGAAGCCGGAACGCTCACCCGCTCTGAAAACACATCGTAGTCCCGAGCGATGATCCGCTCCAGCAGACCGCGATAAATCGTCACCAGAACCCAAAGCGCGGCGCGACTGTCTCGATCGATCAAAGGAAACAGCTCTTCCGCTGCCTGGTAGTATCCAAGCGCTCGAGCGCCTTCAGCGTCCATCACCTTTCTTACAGACGCTGCGCTCTGCCGCCCGCGAACAACCCGCAGCAACTGATCAAGTGCAACCTGGTTGTCGCGAAGATCCTGCAGCGGAAGGTAGACTCTTCCACGTTCCGCATCTTCCCTCACATCGCGCAGGATGTTCGTCAGCTGGAACGCAATGCCTGTCTTCTCAGCCAACGCTTCTGCGCGCGGATCGCGATAGCCAAAGATCCGAATACACACCAACCCGACAACCGAGGCGACAAGGTAGCAGTAGCGATGCAGATCATCGAAGCTCTCATAAACCTGCAGCGTGCGCGTCTCATCCGGAACAGCCGAGTCCGCAATCACGGTCACGCCTGCAGGTCGATCCTCAAGGTCCAAGGTCGTGCCGCGCACCAGATCTTCCAGAAGCGCATCGGGAATCCCAAACCTCTTCTGCGTGTCATTGAGCGCAAGGAAGACGGGATCTTCGGACAAGCCGCTGCTTCTGGCCTCGCGCCAGCGACCCAGCCATTGCGCCATCACAAGCCTGCGCTCCGGCACTGACATCGATTCGTCATCGGCAATATCATCCGCGCGCCGCATGAACGCGTACACCGCGCACATTGCGTTGCGTTTGGCTTTCGGCAACACGCGAAACGCATAGTAGAAGTTCTTCGCCTCGCGCTGCGCAATGCCACTGCAGACGGCATACGCTCCGGCGACCGTCATGACGCCATTTCCGCGCGCAACTTGGCAATGAATGCCTCGGCTAATAGCGCCAGCTTCCGCGGCTTCGACACCACCGGCCTGCCGCGCAGCACGTCATAATCCTGCGCCGCAATCCCGTTCAGGATAGCCTCGCCGCCTTTGCGGAACAGATCGAGTGTGACCGCAAGCTCTTTATCTACACGCGAGCTGATGACACCGCCTTCGCGCAACATCTTGCGTGTCCGAACTACTAGGTCTTCGATCATGGCGCGAAACTCCGGCGTAAACACGCGGCCTTCGATCTGTCCCTCTTCCACGCCGTACCTCTCCATAGATTCGGCAGGAACATACCGCCGCCCGCGCTCGGCATCTTCAACAACATCCTGCCAGAAGTTCGCCAGTTGCAGCGCGGTGCAAACGTTGTCGGAAAGCAGCGCAAGCGACTCGTCGCGATAGCCGCATACCCAAAGCACCAAGCGGCCTACCGGATTGGCGGAGTAGTGCGAGTACTCAAGCAGCTCCTGCCATGTGTTATAGCGAGTCTTGTACTGGTCCATGCGGAAAGCATGCAGCAGGTCGGCAAAGAGCTGTCGCGGCAAGTCGCATGCAACGATCGTTCCATGCAGCGCGACATACACAGGGTGCATGGAGCACTCGGGCCTGTCGTAGCACTCGTCCAGCATCTCACCCCAGGTATCCAGAAGGCGCGTCGCCACGGCGGGATCCGCCACTTCGTCGCCCAGATCGTCCGATACCCTGCAGTAGGCATAGATGCTCTCGAAGTGCGGCTTGACCTTCTTAGGCAAGAAAAACGTTGCTACATGAAAGTTCTCATAGTGAGATCCGGTGAGTTGGCGACACCATGCCTGCGCCCCCGCGAGAGTGGGTCGTTCCGGCGGAGTGACATACTCGTGAGGAGCACCTAGGAGCATGTGCCGCGTCGTCATCGTCTCGCTCTCCGCTTCGCTCATTGGGGCGCTCCGTTCGGTATGATCGCCGTCTTGATCTCTCGCAAGCCTCCGCTGCGGCTTAGCATGCGTGCAAATACCGCAGGCACTTCGTCGAGTCCGGCGCGCCCAGTAATGTACTCCGCGGACTGGAAACGTCCGCTGGTGATAAGCGCAAAGGCCGTCCTGCAGGTTGCGGGCGTGTGGTGAAAGCTCGCTTTCAGCGTGATCTCACCGTAGTGCAGACGGTTCGTGTCGAGTTGCACTTTCGTGCCGCTGGGCGGGCCGCCGAAGAAGTTAACCACCCCGCCTTTGCGGACTATGTCAACAGCCCACTCCCACGTCGCAGGGGTGGCGACGGCCTCAATGACAATATCCGCGCCCCTTCCTTGGGACGTCAGCGCGCGGGTTGCCGCGACAACATCCAGTGCGGCGTTCGTCTGCACTACCTCGGCCGCGCCAAATAATTTTGCAGCGGAGATCTGATCGTCGCGCTTAACCACCGCGATCACGTGCGCCCCAGCGAGCGACGCAGCGTGCATAAACATCAGGCCAATGGGGCCTGCACCAATGACCACGATCGTGTCCCCGGGACGCGCGCAACTCTCTTCAAGACCGCGCACAACGCAGGCCAGCGGTTCGGTCAGCGCGGCATGCTCCAGCGGCACACCTGCAGGTACGTGTAGCGTGTTCTTCTCGACAATACGCGCCGGGATACAAATATATTCCGCATACGCTCCGTTGTTGAACAGGAGGAATTCACAAAGATTCTGCTGTCCGTTGCGACAGAAAAAGCAGGAGTCGCAGGGCGCCGAATTCAGCGCCACCACCCTGTCGCCGATATGGAAATCGGTCACTCCCGCGCCTACCTCAGAGACCACACCCGCGACCTCATGGCCAAACGGCATCGGGGGCTTCAACATCATTGCGTGGTATCCACGGCGGTAAACCTTCAAGTCAGTCCCGCAGGTCAGTGCGGCACCTACCTGGACGACGAGTTCGCCGACAGCGGCTTTGGGCACGGCTACGTGCTCCAGCCGGAGGTCTTCCCTTCCATACAGCACGGCCGCCGTCATTTCCGCCATAAGAATGTATTTTCTCATTCCGAGCCCAGACATGCACCTTTTGTGGGTGTTGCGTCGGTGCGGAGAATTGCAATCGTCAGCTGCATCGCTGCATCTGATAATCTGAGCCACAGAACATCATGCCCTTTGTCTCTCCAGAGATTTTCGCGAAGCAACGGATGACGTCAATCCAGGACTACTCCATCCTGTCGTGGCGAGCGATATCCAACATCTTTTCGCGGCCGCGTTACTGGGCGGACATCTATACACAGATGGACTCTATCGGTGTCGGTTCCATGCCGATCGTCGTCCTCACGGGCTTCTTCACAGGCTGCGTGCTGGCCTTGCAATCGGCAACGTCTCTCCAGGAATTTGGCTCGGTGAGCCTCACCGGAAACCTGGTCGCGCTTTCGATGGTCAAGGAACTTGGCCCTGTGCTCACAGGCCTCATGGTCTCCGGACGGAACGCATCCGGCATGGCATCGGAGATCGGCTCGATGAAAGTGACCGAGCAGATCGATGCCATGCGTGCGCTCGGCACAGACCCGATCCGCAAGCTGGTTACGCCGCGCCTCTATGCCACCGTCTTCATGCTGTTCTTTCTCACAATTTTGTCAGATGCGGTCGGTATTGCAGGCGGCGCGCTGGTCAGCGTCGCGCTTCTTGGTCTCAATGCTTCCTCCTATTTCCACAACTCGTACCGCGCACTGCAATATGGAGATGTGGTGCAGGGTCTGACCAAGCCTCTATTTTCGGGCTTCATCATTGCGACTGTCGGTTGCTACTTTGGCATGAACACGAAGGGAGGCACCCAAGGCGTTGGCAAATCGACCACACAGGCCGTCGTGGTCTCCTCCGTGTTTATCATCATCGTCGACTTCATTGTCAGCCGCGCTATGATCGGGATCTTTGGCAGATAGTTCAACCCGCGCTCGTCCGAATCAAGGCTTAGTGCACAGCTCATGACCGACAACCCTCAGACGCACAAGATCGAGCACGAGCCCCAAGCCCAAGAGAGCGCTGAGCCCGTTGTGGTCTTTGAAGACGTCTCCATTGCTTTCGATCAAAAGCCTGTCCTTCAAAACATCTCCTTCACGGTACAGCACAGCGAGACGCGCATCATTCTCGGCCCTGCCGGTGGTGGCAAGTCGGTTTTGATGAAGCTGGTGAACGGGCTCATGCGCCCCGACTCCGGAAGCATCCGCGTCTTTGGCGAGGACGTCACCAGCATGAGCGAGGTCAAGCTCTTCAAGCTCCGCGCCCGGATCGGAATGGTCTTCCAGGAGTCCGCCCTGTTCGACTCGTTGTCGGTCGAAGACAACGTCGCCTATCGCCTGCACGAAGACCGCGTGCCGGAAGAAGAGTCCCACAAGCGCGTCGTGGAGGCGCTTCAGTTCGTCGAGTTGGAAAACACCATCTCCAAATTCCCTTCCGAACTTTCAGGCGGAATGCGGCGGCGTGTCTCCATCGCCCGCGCCATCATCGCCAAGCCCGACCTGATCCTCTACGATTCGCCAACCGGCGGTCTCGATCCGATCACATCAACGACAATCGTCGAACTCGTCGTCAAGCAGCGCGACGTCTCCCACACAACGTCTCTGGTCATCACGCACCGTCTTCAGGACGCCTTTCTACTCGCGCGCAGCTGCTTTAATCCAAATACTGGCAAGGTAGAACCAATCCCAAACGGCGGCATCGACGACAGCACAAAGTTTCTTGTACTGAACGAAGGCAGGATCGTATTCGATGGCGCAACCTCGCAGCTGGTGCACACCGACGACCCGTGGTTGAGAGACTATCTATCGTGATCTATTCCCGTCTGCCCTTCTTCCACTCTTCATAAGGAATGCGCGGAATGGTCAGGAACGCATCTCGGGTCTTTACGTAGGAGCCCAACCCGTTCATGCGGCCGATAGCATGCAGTTCTTCCGACTTGACATACGGGCCCGCGGCATCGACAAACTGATCCTCGACGTAGATCGCCACAACGAGGCCCAAGACGATACGGGATCGGCCAATCTCCATGGTCGTGTATTCCCTGCACTCGAGCGCAGCGTGCGCTTCCTTGATACGCGGAACCTTGACCACCTGCGAGGATGCCGTCGTGAGACCCGCCATCTCGAGCTCGTTGACCTCAGGCGGGAAATCCGTACCGCAGATATTCATTCGGTGTGCAATATCTTCTGTCACGACATTTACAACAAACTCTCCGGTACGTCGGATGTTTCTGGCAGTGTCTTTGGGGATAAACCCTCCCGTCGGCCTGTCCGTTACGCCCATTCCGATGATCGGAGGATCAGTGCACAGATAGTTGTACGAGCTGAATGGCGCAGCATTCAGTCGGCCCTCCTCGTTCATGCTTGTCACCAGCGCGATCGGCCTTGGAGCCACAAGCCCAATAAGCAGGTTATACGTCTCGCGTGCTTTGATCTTTCCCGGATCGAAGTTCATCACCGCACCTTTCCTCGCTTCCACAGCGTACTCCAGCACAACACCTTCAGCCCCACAGACTGGAGTACGACCGATGGCTTACCCGCTGATCAACAAGCTTGAGTGACAGGCCAGCACGGCGCACGTCCATCACCCCAACCCGTTACATTGATGTTATGGAGAGCAACTTCCGCCTGACGTGGAGAGTGGGCTAGCTCCGCAGGTGCGTACCGTCCAGCCAACCAGAGGCAAGATGATCGCCATCGGCACGACCGAACCCTTCTCCAGGTGAGCTAGTAGTTCGTGGCGAGCGCGGACATGGATAAAATCCGCCACAGGTTGTTGAATGATGCACCGGAAGCCACCGAGGTCGTGCCACGCCACAAAGATCACTAGCGACACAGGCCTGTCTCAGTGACCCAAATACGCAGCAGTTAGTCGCCCGAACTCCGCCCCACGCCGCCGTACCTGCCCGATAAACACCAAGCGGTGGGATAGCGGTACCCCTTTGGCAAACGATACAGAGTCTTTCGACCTCGACCACTGGGGTACACGCACGACTTGTTCAAACGCACGGAGGTGTCGTCTGAATACGCGCAGTAGCGCGGCTATCGTGCGAAGGAGTTCGGGGGTGCGGCTGCGCTTGTCGCAGGCGGGGGGGCTGGCAAAGTATAAATGACTTCGCCGGGCCGCGTGTAATGCAGTTCTTCACGAGCCTGATGTTCTATCGCGTTCGGATCACGCTGCAACCGCTCCACATGTCCCTTCAGCAAACCATTTTCATGCTGCAGGCTCTGTAACTGTCCATCCAGGAACTGCGTTTCCTGCCGCTTTTGCTTATATACCGTCAGCCCGTTCTGTCCAAAAATAACGTGATAACCCATGGACAGCGCCAGCAAAGCGGCCGCTCCAGTCGCGATCTTTCTCCAACCGGCATGGGCCTTTACGTACAGACCCAAAGCGGGATTTGCGCTTCCTTGGCCCCTGCCGACTTGGCTCGAACGAGTCATCTACACTAGTAAAAATTTCACGTTTGGATGCGTCAAGTGGAAAAAGCAGTTTCGCCGGATCTGTACCAACTTCGTACTGACGGCATCGATAGTTCAATATCAACAAGGCTGAAGTTGCCACCCGCTTTGCTACAAACGCGAGCGGCCTTGGGAGGTACAGAGTTCGAATACGCTGCATGAAATCCGGCAGCTTGATATCCTTACTGGAGTGCATGCCATCTATCGTGTCCATCCCGGCCGGTTTCCTTGGCTGCAGGAGTGCGGTTGCGATCGCATTGCGTATCCGATCAACTCCTATCCACAGCCAATCTCTACTGGCCATCGGGCGCGTCGCCGTCCAGCGCCTTCGGTCTGAAGCCGGAAGCGAGCCTCTTCGTTGGTCCCGGCCGGAAATGTCTCGGTTTTTAGCGCCGAGGATAGAGCAACATGCTGTAGATCAGCCCGACCAGGCACGTTGCACTCCGTCCCGTATGGCGCTCCTTCGATCAAAACCTCGACTGCCCGAGCAACCCAGTCCGCGTTCCCCACTTCCGTCGCCGTTTCAAACCAGCTCGGAATGAAATCATTCGCACCAGGGCGTCTCAGACGCGAAAGGATCTAATATGCAATCCGCAACATCTTCACATTCTGGACTTGCGCATCGCCTCGCACCTCGGCAACAGACCCGTGCCGGCAAGGTGGTCCTCGCTGTTTCGGCAACGGCGTTTGTGGCAGTCTGTGCCCACATTTCGATTCCGCTTCCTTTTACCCCCGTCCCGCTTACGCTTCAAAACTTCGCAGTAATACTCGTAGGTATGCTACTGGGACCGGTTGCGGGCTTTTCTGCGATGGTGCTCTACCTCGCCGAGGGAGCGGCTGGATTGCCGGTTTTTGCGCCACATGGACCGACGGGAATCGCGCATCTGGTCGGCCCCAGTGCGGGCTACCTCTTTGCCTATCCAGTAGCCGCGGCGGTCGCAGGGTCGGTCGTCATTGCACTCCGGCCCATTACCTCCACCTTTCGTTCAGCGGTGATCGCCTCGAGCGCTGCTAGCCTCCCAATCTTCTTGCTCGGCGCCACGTGGCTCGCCCATCTCTTACACCTCGGAACGTCCGCCACATGGGCCCTTGCCGTCGGCCCCTTCTTGCCCGGTGAACTCATCAAGATCACCGCCTGTGCAGCAATCTTCAGCGCTCTCGGACTGTGGCACGAATCCTGATTACGCCCCACGCGCAGTTTGCTTTCTAGACGCGCCCCGTTCGACAGCACCCGAACCTTGCACAACCGCTTTCGCCCCCACCACCATCATCAACCGCCGCAGCGGAAACGCTGGCGAGCGAAATACAAGGAACCGGAATACAAGGAATAACGCATCATGACTGCAGCAACCGCAACTCGAGAGATCACCATTGCCCATAGCCCCGACTCCGATGACGCCTTCATGTTCTATGGTCTGGCGACCAACAAAGTTCGGGTTCCTGGTTTCAAGTTCACCCACACTCTGACCGACATTGAAACACTGAACCATCGCGCCATCAATGAAGCTTTCTATGATGTCACCGCAATTTCTTTTCACGCCTACCCTTACCTCCAGGACAACTACACCCTGATGTCTTGTGGGGGCAGCGTCGGCGAGGGCTACGGCCCCATGATTGTCGCAAGCCGCAAGCTTTCGCTGGATGAGGTAAAGAAGACGCGCATCGCCATTCCCGGCACACTCACCACTGCGTATCTCACGCTCAAACTCTTCTCCCCCGACATTGAGACGACCGTCGTCCCTTTTGACAAAATCATCGCGGCAGTTAGTTCCGGCGAGTTCGATGCCGGTCTCATCATCCACGAAGGCCAGCTGACGTACGCCAACGACGGCTTGATTAAACTGCTCGACCTCGGACAGTGGTGGCGCGAACAGACCGGCCTGCCGCTTCCCCTGGGCGGCAATGCGATCCGCCGTTCGCTTGGCGAAGACACCATGCTCACCACAACCAACGCCCTTCGCAGCAGTATTCAGCACGCGCTGGACCATCGCGACGAGGCGCTTGCCTATGCGATGCAGTTCGCCCGCGACCTCGACCCCACCCTGGCCAACCGCTTCGTAGGCATGTACGTCAACGAGCGCACGCTCAACTACGGCGACGACGGCAAACTAGCCATCCGCAAGCTCCTCGATCTGGGCTACGAACGCGGCATCATTCCCTCGAAAGCGAATGTAGATTTCGTCGGCTAGCCCACGGCTCGGCGGGGCAACTGCCCCGCAAGCTGTGTTATCTTTTAATTATCGCTGATCGCAGTTTGGCCCGTCTTTTCACCACGCCAGGCTCTTAGAGATCTCCCCAATGGGAGAACACCACAAAATGGACGCGTAGCTCAGATGGTAGAGCATTCGACTCTTAATCGACTGGTCGTAGGTTCGATCCCTACCGCGTCCACCACTTCTATCCCATTTAGAATGAGAGGTAATTGAACACTTAGCTGCAAGTGTGCTAAATTTGTGCTAGCCGCACGGGATCACGCTTGCGAGAGCACAAGGTGTTCGCAATGAATGTTCGAACTGTTCCGATAGCGGCTGTCCCCTCAGTTTCGATCTTTGTTCGGCATAAGGCGGATTGTCCACGGGCTCGAGATGAGTTCTATAAGTGCTGCAAATGCTCTAAGCATCTCCGCTGGTCTCACGGTGGTAAGCAATACCGACAAGCCGCAAAGACTCGTTCCTGGTCGATTGCAGAGGAGAGACGGCGGGAAATAGAGGATCAATTCAGGGCTGCCGACCCAACGAAACCCATTGACGCTATTAAGCTCCAGGCCGAATTTCGCCCCACAATCGAGAATGCGGTGCATCTCTTTTTGAGTGACAAACAGTCGCAAGGACTAGACCCCACTGCCCACACGAAGCACGTCCGCGAGTTGGGCCGCTTGACCGAATTCATGGCCAAGAGGTCGAAGTTCTTTCCCCATGAGATTGGATTAGCAGACCTGACGGCGTTTCGTGCGGGGTGGGTGAAGCTTTACGCCTCCTCTTTGACTCGCTCCAAAGTCCAGGAACGTCTCAGGGGCTTTCTGAGGTATGCGTTCAACGCGAAGATGATTGACCACATCCCCCAACTCTCCCCTATCAAGGTGACGGAACCTCCGACACTGCCGCTGACCGAGAGGCAATTTGCAAAGTTGCTGGAGGTAATTCCGACCGAGTTCAAGTCACCCGTTAGAGCGAAGAGGCTAAGCGCGCTTATACGCCTGATGCGTCACAGTGGTCTGGCAATTCAGGATGCGGTGACGCTAGAGCGGGGTGAGATTCAGAGAGATACAAAAAAAGGCATCTATCGGGTTGTCACCAGTCGACAAAAGACTGGTGTTCATGTTTCAGTGCCTTTGCCTCCAGAAGTTGCGACGGAGGTAATTGCGGTGATGGAACTGAACGGGCATCCTCAATACATTTTCTGGAACCGATTGGACGGCAAACCAAAGGCAGCAGTGGATGTATGGGAGCGGGCGTTCAAACGAGCATTCAGGGAGGCGGGGATGCCTCACGGGCACTCACACCAACTGCGGGACACGTTCGCTGTGGGCTTACTGCAAAAGGGTATCCCGATGGAAGAAGTAAGCAAGCTGCTGGGGCATACTTCAATCAGAACAACAGAAAAGAGCTATTCACCTTGGGTAACTGCGAGGCAGGACAGGTTAGACAATCTGGTGATAGGAACGTTTGAGGCGGCGGATAAAGCAGATTCGTAAACACTGCACAGAGTATATGCGACCATCAGAAGCGACCGTCATACTCGAGGTGTTTGATTTCTTCTTGAGGCTCAGATTCGAGCGCATTGGCGGACGACTGATTTCACCTTTGAACCCTTCGGTTACTGATCCGGCCCTGAAGATATGAGACTTTTTCAGTGCACATAGCGTCTCATGGTTATGGAGAAGATAGATTCGCGGAGGTTGCCGGAAGCTGCTTTGAACGAACGTCGTCGCCGGGCTGTGAA
>JALYVA010000137.1 GCA_030853485.1 Acidobacteriota bacterium | reverse complement strand
GCGACTAGGGCGGATCTATCATCTGCGTCGAGTCTGCCTGCTACGCAACTCGACAACGTCGCAGCAGCGTATTGCGCTTTCACATTATTGGTGGACTCGCGCGAGGGGTCCCAGAATTTGAAGCCTCCACCGTAGATGGGGACAGTGTTGGCTAGCCTCTGGATTCGAACGGCACTTCCTGCGCTGACTCAAGCCATAGCATAATCTTTGTAAACGGTTGATATGTTCACATCATGGCCTAATGTCCGATTGGCTTTTCGCAGTCTCGCAAAAACACCTGGGCTAACAGCAATTGCTCTCGTTTCCCTTGCTCTGGGAATCGGTGCTAACAGCGCAATTTTCAGCGTTTTGAACGTTCTATTGCTACGTCCACTTCCCGTGCCTGCGCCGGAACGGATCGTTTACCTTTCGACAGCAGTTCCTGGCGAGCCAGATCATGATCAAGCATTCTCTTGGTCGATGTTCCAAGATCTTAAGCGACAACGGGAACTGTTTTCAGACGTCTTCTCCTGGAACGGTGGAACCATGAGCAACTTCGAGGTCAATGGAACTCGATACCGAGCTGCAATCGCTCAGGCTTCCGGGAACTATTTTCATGCAATCGGAATACAGCCTTTCATCGGCAGGTTCATATCGGAGAGCGACACCGGCAAAGGTGCCGGGCAGTCACAGCCCGTTGCCGTTCTTAATTATCGGAGTTGGCGCACCTGGTTCCATGCCGATCCCCATGTGATCGGACAGAAGATCTACGTTGAAGGTAAGCCGTTCAACGTCATCGGCGTTCAACCAGATGCGTTTTCGGGACTGGTGATTGATGGTGTGTCCGATGTTACAATCCCGATTTTCTCTCCAGGGCTGATGCAGCCTGCGCATGACAACAAGCACCTGTGGTTTACGCTGTTCGCTCGCCTTCAACCATCTGTATCAGTCTCACAAGCCCACACTAGGCTCGGAGGTATTTGGCCGCGAATCCTGGAGGCAGAATCTCCTGCTGACTACACAGGGGCTCGTCTGCGCCGATTTTTGTCCCGACGCGTTCACATTGACTCAGCGGCGATTGGTGTCTCGTTCCTCAGAACGAGATTCTCACGTCCCCTCCGGCTTCTGCAGATAGCGGCGGCCTTCATCCTAGCTATCGCTTGCTTGAATCTCGGGAATCTGTTTCTTGCCAAGGCTGTCTCACACCGCCGCCAAACCGCAATTCAGAAGGCTTTAGGTGCGACTGTTTGGGAAGTCATCAGACCCCATCTCATCGAAAGTCTGATGCTCTCCGGTCTTGGAGCGCTGATGGGGATCGCAATCGCACGTCCTGCGGCAGCATTGATGATTCGGACAGCATGGACGGGCTTTGTCAGTACACCACTAAACGCATCCGTTGACATGCGCGTCCTTGAGTTTTCGGCACTCGCGGCTGTTGTTACAGCCATCTTGTTCGGTGTCGCGCCCGCGCTTTATGCGGCGAGAACGCAGTCGCTCGATGCTTTGCGAGAAAGTCAAGGCACGCGACGGGGAGCGAGCAACACGCGGCGGTTGTTGCTGGTGACGCAACTCGCCATGTCAGTTGTTCTTCTAACGGGTGCAGTGCTGTTCGTACAAACCGTCCACTCTTTGGAAACACACGACGCCGGATTCAAACGAGATCATTTCCTCACCTTCGTCCTATTTCCATCACCGAGTGGGGCGGGGTTTCCTGAAGACCTCAACCCGTACTACCAGCACCTGGCAGAATCAGTCCACAATCTTCCCGGTGTCGAAAGCGTCAGCTATTCGCAAATGGGACCAGCAAACGAGTTTGAAGCATTCAGTCCAGTGTATCGGCGAGAAACAGGCACAACTGCGGATGTTGTCGATGAAACCGTAGCTCCGGGGTTCTTTGGCGTTGCTGGCATGCATCTTCTTGCCGGACGCGAGTTTCAGTGGTCTGATCTTTCGCATAAAGATCGACCGGTTGCAATCATCAGCAAGAGTCTCGCAACTCATTTGTTCGGGCATGACGATCCGATCGGAAAGACAATTGCGTTGGGCTCCATAAGCGCAAAAAATAACGTGACGATCATTGGCGTTGTAAACAGTGCGGCCTTGTGGAAGGTAGAGAGTTCGGCACCGCTGGCAATATACTCGCTTTTCGGTCAGAGATTTCAGGAGTATGAACCGATTCTGGATGTGCGTACGGCTGCGCAGCCGGCGGTGATGAAGCGCGCCATCGAACGCGTGATTCATGGGCTCGGACGCCATGAATCGCTTAGAAGCATGACGGTCGAAGAACGCCTGGACAGCTATATCACCGTCCAGCGGATCACCGCCGCAATAGCAGCTTCTTTCGGCGTACTGGCAATTTTAATTGCCGTCGCCGGGGTGTACGGTCTGGCCGCATACAATGTCACGGCCCGTACTGGTGAACTCGGTATTCGCTCGGCGCTGGGGGCGCAGCGCCGGCACTTGGTGTCGGTTGCCCTCCGCGAATCAATGTTGCTAGGCGTCGTTGGTTGTAGCTGTGGGTTACTCGCAACTCTCGTATGCACCAAATGGATCAGATCCCTCGTGTTCGGAGTGTCTCCGAACAGCCCAATGATTTTGACCGCAGTGCTCATCGGTTTGTTTGTGGCTATTTTGTTGGCCGCGCTTCGGCCAGCCTGGAAAGCCGCCCGGATCGATCCTTTGGCAGCCCTGCGGGTCGAGTAGAGCAACTTTGAACACGGAAATCGGGAAATTGGATGAGCTACGGCCCGGATGGATCCGCCCTAACGGCGATGTGCTTACCGATGCCTTGGCCGGATTGTCCGGCACTCGGACAGTGCTGGCCCCAAAGGGCGATGCATCGAATGTGCGCAATTGGTATCCCGGTCTGGAAGCAACCACAGAGGTGGAAACGCGTGCGGCGTAGCCCCGGTTTGCCCCGGTCTCCTATATCGCCACGCTCGGCGCTGCGCGGCTGGTCCTTGATGATACTTGGCGTTCACTGGTTCGACTGGCCGCTTTTCCGGCTTTCGGAATCCGTTGCCGGTCCATACACTCGTGGATACGGGCCGCTACAAAGCCCCTGACGGGTCTGCTGCATTGCCGGTTTTGTACTCACTGCGATTTGGAGTATCGGCGGAAAACTTTCGCTATGGTGAACCAGCGCAATCTGCTGTAAAGTGGAATCACGGTACAGCCAGGGATGGCGATGACCGTCCAAGAATGAAGGGTCCGGCTGCGGCTGGACCCTTTTTACGTTAAATCTTCCGTGGCTTGCGTTCTGCGGGCTGGATCGTCGCGATCGGAGCTACGGGGTTCTGCTTTCCGAACTCCCGGACATCCGCAAGCATCTTTTCGATATCGTAATCGAACTGGGCCGCGTACGCTTCGCGAAACCCTTCTAGCTCTTCCATGATCTCGTCAGAGATCGCCGTATCCGGTGAGCAGTTGTTCAGGTGTGCAGAGGAGTGAAGGTTGGTAGCCATAGGATTGAACGATCTTATAGAGAACTGGTTGTAACAGGGCGTTCGCGATGTGCTTGAAATTCCACGTTAGTAAATACTCACACTCGTATACGCTCGCAAACGCGATGTGTGTTGCATCAGCTTCGGCCTTGCGGGGCAAGGGACCGGCTGGCTCCACCAACCGCTTTGCTAATTCCATTATCTCGCGAGTTTCAGGCAATATGTGAGCGGCGGCTAGTAGCTTCAGTCGATGACGTACAGCCTCCGAGTGGCCTACCGCGCACTCCCTCGCAACCACGTCCGAAATAAACAGCTCGAAGTGCTCGCGCTGTTTCGTCCACCATAACGCGCTCACCATTTGCCGGTGCGCCGTATTCACATCACCGCTGTTCCGTTGTTGGAGGGCCGCGGCCAGATAGCTGATGAAAGATGTCTCCAGATAGACGCGCGGGAGGCTCACGCGGCCTCGTGCTTTTCGTCTGGCATAGTTTCAGCGGTCATGATCGTGATTCTCCGTCCACCTCGTCGTAGCACACTCCGCAAATCAGGGGAGTGTTGGGCTTCGCCCAAGCGGTAGCGCCACACGTCTGACATGTGTATTTTGTTTTGCTAGCGGCTTTCTTTTTCCGGCTGTCTCCACCAGCGGACCGTGCGGCGATAGTGGCCTCCGGCTGATTTGTGCCGTACGATACAGACGCGTAGGCCGAATCGACGGCGATGATCGCCCAAGAATGAGGGCCGGTTGATGAACCGGTTCCTTTACTATTTATGTCTCCAGATCAGCGCATGCACGCACAATTGTCCTGGCCTCGGCTTGGGCCATGAACTCGTGCCACCTCCCGTAGGCCGAGTCGGAAACCGCAGCGCAGAACGTCTTCCATCAATACGTAGATACAGAACAGCGCCGTAATCCTTCGGTTGCCCGTGCTACGACGTAATACGAATTGAAATCTATCCACTATGCGTTTCATGCGCATCCTCCTGTTTATTATCCTCTCTCCAATGCAGTTCAATTAGGCGTCCGCATTTAGGGCACACAACAACGGTTGTGGCGGTCTCGATGGCCTTTCCACAAAGACACTCGAACGAATAAACCGACCTGTCTCGCATCGCTAATGAACGACGGCTACGCCGTCGCCCTCCGCATGCTTTTGCGTCTGCTGCTCTCCGGCCTGTCCTTCGATCAATCCAAAAAGCGCACGTGCTCCTGCGTGATCGTTTTCCAGTAAATCGATAAGGTCATCTATGAGGCATTGCGCTTCGATTCGAAGCTGCTCGGCGTCTTCGTATTCGGTGCGGTCCCCCCGGTTCGTGTCCGTCTGCCGGTGTTCCGCGGTATCGCGGATTTCCGTTACGCTCCGGAGCGCTCCCTTCAAGTTCGATAGCAGGAACTTGCCATAACTGCGCTGCCGTTTGATGTAGAACACTTTTGCCTGTTCGGGGCTCCAGGTTGCCATACGTTTTGCCTTTCTACTTTTGCTTGTTGACTCGTTAAGTTGTGAACATCGGGGCGGGGAAGCGCGGCTTACGCCGCGCATTCCTTCTCGGCCTGTTCAAGGCTGTTTAGAATTGCCGCCGCTGTGGTCTGCACGAATTGCAGGGAAGCGGATAACGTTGCAGCATCGCCGTTATAGAGCTTGATGTAGTCACAAGCGGCGGTGTTGGTGTCCAGTCCGACGGCTTTGCAAACAACGAAAGCAACGGCCTCGGCTTCGGTTTCGCGAATGGTGCGAGTGGTGTCCTTGCGGCGTTCGTCGCGGTGCATCATTTCGTGCGCCGTCTCATGTACTAGGACCGAGAACTCATCCGCTGACGTAAGACCTGGCAGGATAGCGATTCGGCCACCCTCTGAAAGACCTTTCGCGGGTGCAATGGCGGCGTCATAGCGAAGCTGAATTCCACGGGAATGAATAAAGCGCTTCAACATTTCGATGTGCTGGGCCGCATCTCCGGCCACCATGGCAAACGCGGGGAGTTCCGCGCCTTCGGTCTGGGAAACATCTTATATAGAGAATCGGGCAATTTTTCAAGGGGTTTTGTGGTGGCCGCCTAAGCCGCGGCCTCCCTGGTTGCGGGCTGGAGACTATGAGATTGTTTGACGGCGGACTGAGGGTAGTGTCCGTGATGCCTACCTATACTGTGGATCTTTGCAATTTTGCCCTTCGAGGAATTCGCTTGGCACCCGTTCCTTTCCCCAGATCTTTTGTCCCGCCCGCTTGGGGTGCTTAGCAAAGTGGTCGTTTCTCTTAGCGAAGTACAGGCCGATGGCTTCCTGGGCCGCCCCGATGGAGGGGTAGTCGCTGTTATGAATGATGGCTCTGGCCATTCCGCTGAAGACCGATTCGATCACATTGAGAAACTGCGCTCCGGCGGGCAGCGGAGCGGTCTTTACAATTGGATACCTTTCGTCGGCCGCTTCTTGATTGAGCTTTTCTACGTGGGCGAGCAACTTCTTCGAGATATGCCATGAGGCTGCATCCCAAGAGAGATAGATCGTGCTGCAAGTGCGGTACCGATCGCGCAGGAGATCAGCCATTCTGATCATTTCTTCCGTATTCTTTGCACTCGAATAAAAATGGGTGACATGGTTCCTTGATAGCTCAAGCGCGGCAGTGAGGATCATCCACCCTTTTGACTTCTGCCACTGCGGCACCACATACTCTTGGCCGGGTGCGACCCGCTTTACGCCTCCCTTTTGTTTCACCGCGAAGGGACCGTATTCGTCGATCGAAAAGAAGGCTTCGTCTTGGCCGAGTTCGGACAGGATTTTAGTGATGGCTTCCACTTTGGTCCGATACTCAGGGTCTCGGCTGGTCAGTACAACGCGAGCACTGCGCCACTTGTAGCCAGCCTCTTTGAAGATCGCGCGAATGACATCTTTACAAAGGTGTACGTCTTGCCTTCCCAAAACCTCTTGTAGATCCGCCATTCTCCACGTAGTTCGGTTGACACCGTAGACGGACGGAGGGGTGTGCAGCAAGGAAAAAACGGCCTGCTTGTTGGGCTCCTTGTCGAACTTAGTCGTGCCTGCGATCTTTCCGGCCATCAGCAGCGCTATACCGCCCTCGTGGTAACGCCGGCAATATTTCAGGACCGATGCCCTGGAGAGATTCAAAAACTCGCAAACATCCGTGATTGTAAATCCTTTTCCCCGCGCCAACACGGCTAGCGCGCGGTTACGATCAGAGAGCCGTCCTTCGGTGACCACGGTCACGAGTTTATTCAAGTCAGAGAGTTCCTCCAGCTCATTAGCCAATGCACTGCTAGTTACATCGCCTTGAAGAACGTTCCGCATCCAATTAAACGCGACCTGTGTGGCTTTCAGTCTTCTCGTTCCGCGAGTTTCCTTTATCGCGAACGGCTCCAGCAGCTGATTCAACCCTTCCCTGTCGACCTGCGGTGGGCCACCCCCGAACATTACACGAAGTAGCCTGATCGCTTCTCTTTTTGGCACAGACTGAATGAGCTCATAAGTAAGCTCGGCCGGGTCTTCTGACCCAAGCGCACACTGATTGGGAGCAAACTGCGAAGGTTCGCTCGTTGAAATGCAGGCAGTTCGGTGGCGCGCTTCTCGTACGTAGTCTTTAACGATCGTATAGCCACCAGTAAAGGCGTGCTTCTCCCGCAGCCATTCCCATATCTGACGTGCAGTGTGCTGTTGCTTCTTCGACCTGCCCTGGTCTTCCTTGACGATGCCGTCAATCAATCCCGCGCACGGCTGCAGTTTGCATCGATCGATCGGCTTCTTTCTCCGATATCCGGGTGGGGTGGGAAACTTTATCATCTTCTGAACGGTCTTCCAGGAGATTCCAGTTTCCCGTGCGATTTGCTTCTGGGACACACCTCCGGTCAGCACCCGTCGGCGAATTCTTGTCCATTGGGTTATGTCTCTGTACATCGATCAGCCCTCATAACGATTTGACGCGTACGGTGCGGGTTCCAAGGTTGCAGACAGGCGGCATGATGTCCGCTGCAATCCGTTGATCTTTTATTGAGCCGTGGCTATGACCGTCGAGCCGGTGAGATCGATACCAACCCCGCAGCCGACTCGATGGCTGCCGCGACATCAGCCGAGAGTTCCTCAGCACGTTGGAGAGCACCACGAATGCGGGCCACTTCGAGTTCCCTCGCGGCCAGTTGTCCCACTGGTTCGCCGGATAGCTTGGCCGTGGCCAGCGCTCGTTCATGGCTTACCAGCATTCGACGAAAGACTGGCGCGGCGCTTTTCTTGGGCTGAGCGTGAACGCAACCTAAGCAGACGAGCCCTCGTGGACAGTGCTCGCCCGTGGGCAACGCACAGAGATGCGTTCCCATGTCGCGCATACTACAGCTTCGCTCGAACGCGGTCCATTCTTCGGCAGTCGGATTCTTCAAGCTGTCGGCGCCGTGAAAACTGTTGTACAGCCCTCGAACCGTCTTTCGGTATTCTTCCACCAGATTGCGAGGATAGAGCTTGGCGTAGATCATGACGGTGTCGATAGTCGCGTGCCCCAACAGAGCTTGGATTACATGGACGGGCGTGTTGTTATTTAGGTGCTCGGATGCAAAGGCGCGGCGGCAATCGTGTGGGAGCACTACCAACGGCGTCCCATCGGATCGCTTAACACCGCTGGCGACGGAGATCGCCTTGAGCCTTCCCCGGATGGTTTGAATGCCGATAGGACTGGGGTGTTTGGCGCCCTGAAGCAGGTATGGTCCAGCGGGCCACGGCTGACGCTCGTTATGGTCCCAATGATTGCAGAACGGCATTTCTGTTGTGCCGTAGAAGCTCTTCACGTGCTGAAGAATCTCGGCGAGTACGCGGCCCAGTCCGTCGCCAATCGGAATCACCCGCGCACGATCGAACTTGGACGGCTTTACGTGCAGCATGTAATAGAGGCTGCCGTCAGGCAGGCGTCGTTTGAGGATGTCGAGTGACGTGAGTTCGCTGGCTTCTTCGATCCGCAAGCCACTCTGGAGCAGCAGTTCGAGCAGCGCCCAATCCCAGAAGGCCGCCGCCTCGGCCGCCTTTGCAGATGAATCCAATGGCGCGTTTTTTAGTGCTGCCTGCGATTCCCGCCAGGCCCGGCTCGCATGTGATCTCAGGTTGGGCATCTCGCGTTCCAGATCGAGAACGGTTGCCGTTGTTCGGGCCGTTTGTTGTTTGCGCGCCTTCTCAAACCCGACGTTGACCAGATCGTGGCGCGTCAGTGGAACGGTCCTGGGTGCAAAGGTGGCGAACGGAGAATCGGGCTCGGTCGCCCAGGTGCATATGTCGGAGAAGAAGGTCCGCACATCGACCAGTCGGGAATGCGCTGTGATTCGTGTGGCGTCGTCGGCTGCTCGCCCTCGACGGACTTTACGTGCCCGCTCTATCGCAGAGGGAATGTACGCGCGTGCTTGGGCTGGCGATACGTCCGCCGAACTGCGGACTTCCGGGTAATGTTGTGCAAGGAAGCTCCAGAAGTGTGCAAGCGCGATCACCTTGTGTCGGCGGGTGACATACACATCGCTGATGCGCGTTTGGTAGGTTTCCAGATACAGAGTTGTTACCTCCCAAAACCGTGCCGGGATATTGGCGATCTCCACTAACTCGCGGATGGACTTCTGGCCACGGCGGTTCTTGCGGCTGGAGCCCCGCTGCGGCGTGCGGTCAAAAACTCCCAGCGAACAGAGCGCCGCGTCCAAAACGTCGATACCTTTTTCCGGCGAGGGGATTCGCTGGAGATCAGTATCCGTGATTTCCGTGAACTCGTCGTACCCCCGAGTCAGCATAAGCCGCAATCCAGTCCTGGCGGCCTTATGTCGGCCGTGTCCTTTGGCCCAGGACACCGTCTCGAGGGCTTGGACGAGGCGATGATATTGCTGAAAAAGAGAATCGGTTTCAGGCAGACGGAGGACCCAGTTCATCAGATACACATCCTTGGTCCATTCCCAGCTGGGAATCACTAAACGAGTTATGACAATCACTCGTGGTCCCCAGGCCCAGTAGTTTGCTGGTGAAGGCCGGTTCTCTCCAGCCGTCCATTTCTTCCAAACAGTGGATTCAAAAGTTGTCCAGCGCTCTTGCAGCGTTCTGCCAGAACAGCCGTCGAGCGTCTTTACGAATTGCTCACAAGCCGACACGGCCTTGCGCTTGTCATACGCCAGGCTGTACTTGGCAAGGCGGAATCGCATTGTCTCGATTGCCGTATTCAGCTTTATCGCTAGCTCCTGTCGGTTGTAGCGAGTCACAGCCGGTGTCGAAATCGGTGTTGACTTCATGAGGATTCTCCGGTCAGCAGCAGACTTGATGCCGCAGCTTTATCCAGCTCTTCGATGGTTGTGGTGTCGTAGGGGAAGGCATATTTCAATGGCGTGGCTCTTGGCTCGGTATCGACAGGGATTCCTTTGTCGAAGGAAAACTTCACAGCAGCCACGGCGTTTACCATGGCGGCTTGGTCGGCGTGCATATACAGATCGGCAGTGGTGCTGATTTGCGCGTGACCGAGCAGATCTTGCGCCGCTTTCAGATTGCCGGTCACCTCCAACACCGTTTGTGCCAGCAAGTGGCGGAACATGTGCGCATGCACACGGACACCAGTCTTGCGGCTGATGTATCGCAGCGAGGATTCAAACGCAGCATAAGTCAACGGCTCTCCGCTGCCACGGCGGAGGCCAACCCACAATGCGGTCGAGTCGCCGCCTGTTGTCCGCTCTTCAGCCAAATAGCGGCGAAACATCGGCCAGAAGTCTTCTGTAACGGGAACGCGGTGCTCGTCCCGCGCTCCCTTGAGGCGGACCGTAATCATGCTGCGGCTTTGATCGATGTCGGCGAGCGTCATGCCCAAGATTCCGTGTCCGCCCGTGCCATCTTTCCAATCACCGATTCGCTGTCCGGTACGGAATAGGAGCGTGAGAATGCTCTTGTCGCGCCACGAGTGCGCGGCCTCGATCAACTTTAGGGCCGTGGTTGGGTCGATCTGCGTAGGAATCCGCCGGGGCACTCTTCGCCGGAATTCGGATGTTCGGCCACGAACGGGCGCATCACGGCCAGTCATCCCGTGACGGCGGCCAGTGATCGTGGTTGATATCGGATTGGGGCGCTGAAACCAAGGCCCCGTGCCAGCTTCATCGTCCTGACGATTGCGAAAGGCGAAGTAGGAAGCCAATACGCTGAGGCGATGGTTCACTGTCCGAGGCTGACGTTTCGAACCAGCCCGCGTACTCCCCGCAAAACCTCTCTTCGGGCCGTTGCCGAAGTCAGCGATGTACTGACCCGCCACGTGCCGGGTCACGTCATCGACGGCTATGTTCGCTTGTCGCAACCATCCGAGGAAATCTGTGAGTCCGACGGCGTAGGAGTGCAGTGTGTATGGTGAACGCCCGCGGATCTCCAAGTTTTCGAGGAACTCGTTGGCTTTGGCGACGGGAAAGCCAAGTGGGTCGAGGACGCGGTAAGACGTGCCGTTGTCCATCTCTTGTACGGCGAATGTTTCGGAAGCCATTAATCTCCTGGTCGCGGCCATGCCCTCGGCGTGGCGCATTGTTTGGGCGGCTAAGTCCAGTCGGGCTACGCCCTCCTGCCGTCAGCCGCCCAAACAATATCAGCCTCCCATCTTTTAATCCCTGTGCAGGGCCGGAGCGGGATTCTCGAAAATCTCGCGATAATCTATCGAACACGTAAGCGGCGCGGAAGCCTACAAGTTTCTTCTGAACGGTTGCGCTGTCCTTTGTGGTGTTGTGCTCATCTGAGACCTCGCGCTTAACGATAACCGGGGCAAGAATCATGATTCCTTTCTCGCCTTTCCGCACGCTGCGCCCCAACTTGTGCCAGGCATGAAACCCGGCCACGTGGGTCGCGTTTGATCGTTGCAAAGAAATCAAAAGGCAGTTGTTCCACGAGTATTGATAAAAGCGCGCCATCACGCCTAGATAGTTCGTGAGTGCTTCACTATTACCGGCTTCCAATTCTTGAATGAGCTTATTCAGAGCATCCGCGGCTAGTTCAGCGCTGCGGTTCTGTGTGTTTGTTGTGTTTGTCATGGTTGTTCCTTTGGGTGAAAGTGGCTGAAGCATTTGGGTGGCTTCACCTTCCATGGCCAGAGGCGATGACGGAGGGTCTTCGGAAAGCAAGGGTTTCTGAAGTCGCTTGCGACTTTTTCGGGGGGACCGGCAGAGGGCCGCTAACGGCCCGTTTTTCGCTTGCGAAAACTGGTGGGGGAGCCAAAACCCTTCAGGGCAGATCCCTTGCTTTCTGAAGCCCGGAGCATATAAGTGGCATGGGGAAGGAGAAGCGGACTACTCTGGATTCGCAGACGGATCAAAGGGGGGAGTTGCGGGGGGAAAGCCCGCTGAGGAAGGGAGCGGAAGACGCGGGTTGGTTGCGGCTGGAAGCTGGGAAAGGATGGCGGTTCGCCTCCTTCCCGCTATCGGTTGTTAATCGCTTGTAAATGATTCAGGAAGAGGAGAGATGATGCGGACGGCCCGAGTGGACTATTGGTGGCGATGTCGTTCAGAATATCTTCGAGACTTTTCCCTTCTCGTTGATCGAGGAGCAAGAGGATTGCCGCGCCAATGATTCCAGCCTGGTGCTTAATGTTCACGAGGCCTGAATAGTGTTCGGTGACCAAAGCACGAATGGCTTGGGGCGTGGGTACGGTGTCATTTACCACCAAGTGTGCCAATACGGAGGATGCCTGTCGCAAATAGAGTTCGGCGAGAAGGCCGCGTTTTAGCGAGTTTAGAATCATTGGTTGTCCTTTGTTCGCGGTGTTAAGGGCAGGGCATCTAGTTCAGTGATTACAGCACCAAACTGATCCCTTGCCTTCGTGTATCGGTCGATCAGTTCAGGCGGCACCTCGGCACCTTGAAAGGTGGTCACGTCGCGTGAGGGCCGACGTTTGAAAAGTTGGAATGCCAGCTTGTGACCAGCGAAAAACAGAAGTGGGAGGCTAAGCAGGAGCCAAACCAATGCAAACCGCTGATTCTGCCCCCAGGTGTGGAGCACTGCCAGGAAACCGATGGCAGCACCCAGACGTTTGGGGTCCGCCGCGATCGTCAGCAGCGTTTCCGATGCCGCGCGGAAAAGAATAGCGTAGATCTCGCGCGCATTCTGCAATGCGAGTTTCCCAATCTCTTCCGGTAGTGTAAATAGGAGTAGTAGCCACATCCAACCGAAAACCTCCGTTAAGGACTTCGGGCGGTTTGCTTGACCGTTGATCAGACTCGACTGCGAGTCCCACCCCTGAGGGATAGTAAGCGCTGACCGACCGATCGTTAGTTCCGAGCCGCCGCATATTCTCCGGCCCTTCCGGGTTGTTCGGCGCACTGCTATTGGTCGTCAGGATGAACTTGGAACCCTCAATCGATTATGTCCGTATTACTATGGGTAACGACACTGGTCGATCATCGATAGGAGAGCATGCCGAGACGCGAATCCCCGCTCCAATCAGAGATGGTCCTGGGAACACTGGACATGCTCATTCTCCAGACTCTCGTCCTTGGGGCCGCCCATGGGCAGACCATTGCCCACGCCATTGAGCGGGGCTCAGAGGATGTTCTTCAAGTCGAGCACGGATCACTGTACCCTGCGTTGCACCGTCTCCAGAATCGTGGCTGGATTACGTCCTTCTGGGGAACGTCAGAAAACAATCGCAAGGCAAAGTATTACCGGCTTACGCCCGAGGGCAAAAGGCAACTCGCGGCGCAGACATCCCGCTGGGAACAACTGGTGCGCGCGATCGGCCGCATTCTGAATCCAGTTACGGAGAAGCAAGGATGAACTGGCGGCGGTTCCTCAGACGAAATGTTGCCGATGCCGAACAGCGCGAGGAACTCGAGTTTTACGTAGAGGTCACGGCCAAAGAATACATTGCGGGCGGAATGGACTCGGCGGAGGCACAAGCTGCTGCACGCAGGAAGCTTGGCAACGCGACCTTGATCCGCGAGGAGGTTTATCGAATGAATACCCTGACGCGCTTGGAAAGCGTGCTGCGCGACTTCCGGCATGCCCTGCGCATGATTCGCACCAAACCGGGGTTCAGCATTCCTGCGCTGCTCTCGCTCGCCCTGGGTATCGGCGCCAATATCGCGATCTTCAGTGTCGTGAATGCTGTGCTGATACGCCCGTTGCCGTATCCTGATCCGGACAAGCTGGTCGGCGTTTTTAACTCCGCTGTGTTTACAGGGCTGGTGATAAAGGATTGGCCTCTATCGCTCAACATGTATACCGCGTACCAGGAAGACGCACGAAGTTTTCAGGAGTTCGGTGTTTGGACTCCAGGCGCCTCACCCGTCACTGGCATCGGCGACCCCGAACAGATTCCAACCGTCACCATGACCTATGGTGTCCTCCGCGCGCTCGGCGTACGGCCTTATTTAGGCCGTTGGTTCTCTCGCGCGGACGACATGCCGGGCACACAGAAAGCCGTGATCCTCTCCTATAAATACTGGCAGCAAAAATTCGGCGGCGATCCGCATGTGCTCGGCCGCTTGCTGCTCATCGATTCCCTCCCTCATCAAATCATCGGCGTGATGCCTCGAAGTTTTGAATTCCTCAATCTCACCCCTGCTTTGTTCCTTCCACAAAGCGTCGCCAGCGGCGCGCCCGGATCGGAAGACGCCGTCAACTCCGGTGTCGCCAGGCTTAAGTCCGGCGCTTGCCTTGCACAAGCGAGTCAAGATATCGCGCGGGTATTGAATCTTTGGGGAGCGAGGACGGGCTTACACAAAACACTTGAGCAACTTCGAGTCAAACCCAACCTACATCCGCTGAAGCAGGATGTGATTGGCGACATCGGTTCCGTTCTCGGCATTCTTATGGAGCAATGGCCTTGGTGCTGTTGCTGGTTTGTGCGAACGTAGCAAACCTCGTGCAAGTGAGAGCGCACGCTCGGCGTCAGGAGTTTGCGATTCGGGCGGCGCTTGGCGCTGGTTGGGGCAGGATCGCGCGTGAACTACTGGTCGAGAGTTTTGCTTTAGGCGGTCTCGGCGGCGCTCTAGGTCTGGGGCTGGCGTACGCTGCTCTCCGCCTGCTAGTGCTCCACGGGTCCACGAGCCTGCCCAGAGTGAGCGAGATTTCTATCGACGCAAGAACTTTGCTGTTTACCCTGGCATGCTCGTTAGCATCGAGTCTTTTCTTTGGAGTGATAGCGGTCGTCAAGGCAGGCCGTAACGTCCAAATGCAAGCCGGACGGAGAGCGAGTCCTAGCGCGGAACACATGCGCGCTCAAAATGCGCTGGTGGTAGTGCAGGTGGGTCTCGCCGTTGTGCTGTTAATTGCGTCCGGACTCATGCTGCGCACCTTCCTCAGTTTGCGGGCTGTCAGGCCAGGCTTTACTCACCCCGAGCATATTCAGACTGTACGCATTTTCATTCCAGAAGTGCAAATACCGGCTCCCGAGCGGGTGGCGCAAATGCAGGCTGAAATCCTTCAGGGGCTTGCTGCGATTCCGGGTGTCACGGCAGCAGCATTCGCGAGCGGCTTGCCGCTCGAACCGGACTACCACAACGGTAATCCGGTCTTCGTGGAAGCGAAGACGCCCCTTGCCCAGATCCCTCCGAACCGAACCCTGAAGCAGATCTCGCCGGGTTACTTCGCCGCGCTAGGTACCCGATTCATTGCCGGGCGCGATTTCACCTGGGACGATCTCTTCGGGCAAAGGCGTGTCGCGATTTTGTCCGAGAATATGGCCCGCGAATATTGGGGCGAGGCGCGCTACGCGCTTGGCAAACGAATTCGCGTGGGCACAGAAGGACCTTGGACCGAGATTGTCGGCGTGGCGGAAAATATTCACGAAGACGGCGTGGACCGGCTGCCGCCTGCGATGGTGTATTTCCACGCGGGTCTGCAGGCGCCGGTGCAGTCGGGAGCTTCACCCGGAGTTCACCGTGGCGTCACCTTCGCCATACGAAGCAACCGCGCTGCCACCCCAGGTTTCCTCAGTCAGATCGCCGCGGTCGTGCACGTTGTGAACCCCAGCCTGCCGCTCTCGGAAGTTCGAACTCTGGAGGATCTCTATAGAATCTCAATCGCGCGCCGGTCGTTTGCTCTTATTCTGCTCAGTATCACCGGAGTCATGGCATTAACGCTCGCGGTGATCGGAGTGTACGGCGTGCTTGCTTATGCCGTCGCCCAGCGGAAACGAGAGATGGGCATCCGTGTTGCTGTCGGTGCCGAACCCGGAGCGGTCAAAGCGCTTTTTGTACGCCAGGGCCTCATGCTTGCGTGCCTTGGCGTCCTGATTGGGTTAGGGTTCTCGGGTGCGCTCTCGCGCTGGATCTCGTCGCTCCTGTTTGGAGTTACGCCGCTGGATCCGATAACGTACGGCCTGTCCGGAGCGGTCATTCTTGCGGCAGCCGTGACCGCTAGTTACATCCCAGCCCGGCGAGCTGCGGCGGCGGATCCAATGGAGGCGCTCCGGGGCGATTGATACACGGAAGCGCGGAATTCAGCGATCGAGCGCGTTTGGAAACATCGCAAGCATGGCTTAAGAACACGATGCAATTCTAGGAGCCGAACGCCCATCATGGTCAAGTAGGCCATCATGTCGTTCTCCTTTAAAAAAGCTCGCATGGCTCGCAGCAATTCGGCGACGTCGGTGTTTCCACTCCTCATCACGTCATCGAAGGCTATCTCCGCTTGATCAGTCCAGTGCCATGTGTCTTCGAACGCTTCAATTTGAGCGTGCGATTTTTGTCCCTCTGGACTCTTAAACAGCACGTTGTAATTGGCGTTGGAATTGAATGGCGGGTCCAGGTAGATGAGGTCAACACTTTCATCGGTCACGTGCTCTCGGAGCACCTGTAGATTGTCGCCGTAATAGAGCCGATTCACGTTCGGAACAAGTCTACCGATTCTTGTTCGGAAAGCTAAAGTTTCGCGCCCAATTCGCCGATAATCCCGGTGTGCGGATTGGCGTGGTTACCCTGCTCACTACCCTGACCCTACTCGGCTCACCGCACTGTCAAACGTGTCAGCGGGATGCAAACGGACGTATCCATCGGAACGCGGCTGCCCGGCGTGAATTTCGATATGAATACCCCTGCCCGGCAACCGGAGAGCCGCACGGAGCGTGCCCAGGCCACGTGATCGACCACATCAAACCGCTCGCCTGTGGCGGGCGGGACTCCCCCGAGAATATGCAATGGCAGATGGTGTTGGCTGCTAAGGAAAAGGACAAGTGGGAACGCCGCGAGTGTGGCGGCCAATGAGGAGTGCAGCACAAAGTCGGGGGTCAGGCCGCTTTTGGTTCGGCGCGGAACTGCGGATACCAACTCCGGAAAACATTTTCCAGTTCGTTATTCAGCACCTTGGTTCGCGTTTGCAGAAGCAAGTGTGCACCGCGTAGCGTCCAGGCCATTTGCTGTTTTTTAACGACGCGTCGGCTCACCACTTGGTTGATTGTCGATTCCACAAAGGCTGTGGTGATGGTCTCCCCCTGGCGATAGCGCTCCCCGAAGTTCGGAACGAATTCCCGGTTGTTGCGAATGTAGATTTCGAACTCCGTCATTCCGTGCGCCAGCTTTTCAGCCGCTACAGAATGGGCTCGGATCAGGTCCAGATCTTGCAACAAGTCGTGCAGCCGATCCAGTGCCTCGGCGACATTGCCGTGCCAGATCAAATGCTTTACGCTGTCGATCCGCTTCGCTGTCGCTGTCCCGGTTTCAGCTCGCCCGGCTTCCGCCATCAGCGTTTTGGTTTGCTGCTGGAGGACTGTCACCCGCATCGTGATGTGGAACCAATCGATCCAATGCTCGCTGCCGGGCTGCATGTACGCCTGCACCCGCCGCACATCTTCGCCGCCGTCTGACATAAACACAACCTGCTGATGGTCCCGCAGGCCCTGCGATTTCATGAGCTCCCACAGCCGCCGCCGTGGCTTCTCGTCATAGGTCTGCACGTAGCCGAAGCACTTCGCCTCCGGGACTTCATCGTTAGCCTCCCGCCGAAACGCGACTACACTTCGGCCGGCGATCACTTCGAAGAAGCCTTCCTTGTGCGCCGCCCTCACAAAACCACCGTCGATGCCCACTGTCATTGGGCCATCGGGCGAAGCCAAGTCTTCCGGCTCGGCGACCTCCTCCGCAAATAGCTTCAGCTGGCGCTCGTCTCCCAACTCGTTCTCCATCCGTTCGGCCGTTTCGTGGAGGTGCCGGCGAATCGTCTCGTGGTTGGTCCCGGCATCCACCGGCAGCACTTCCCGCAAGAAATCGGCCACTTTGCCGAATGGGATTAGCGACGCCCATTTGGTCTCCAGGTACAGAAGTTCCGGGGTCGTCTGACCTTGCAACCAGGACACCGTGGGCCGGAATGTTTTGGCTCCGCTTTGTTGGCAGCGGCAACGCTTCCAGCGTGGATTGGCCACCTCCACCATCCCAAACAGCGTCTTTACTTCCTTGGCGCCACCGCCTTTGCCGCGATACCTTTCTCCACAATTCGGACAGCGGCGCCGCCGCTCCAGATCCTCTGCCACTTGCTGGGCCACCACAATGTCCTGCACGCCCTCCAACATCGCTTTACTCTCGCCCAGATTCAACCCCAGCGTTTCCATGGCAAGTTGGGGCCGGTCGATTGCCATCATATTGCTGCGTTGCTCTTCCCCCTCATCGCTCTCCCACACCACTTCCACCCGAAGCTTCATGCGAACCTCCGGTACGGCAGCAGTTTGGCCAGGCGCTCGTTGGCTTCCAACAAGCTGAACCGCTCCGGTGTCAGCGGCCCGGACTCCTCCAACCGCTGATCCAGACCGGCACCGCTCTTGGCAATCACATCCCGCAGCAATTCCCAGGTGCTTGCCGGTCCATCTGGGTGGGCCGCCGTCAACATGCTAATCACCGCTTCCGTCTCTGCTGGCGGAAACATCTTCTCACCCATCTCCTGGCGCTTCAACATCAGCCGGTATCCGGTCGGTCCCCCGCTGTATTGCGGCGGCGTTGCTCCACGACCACCGACACACACCGGCGTCTTGTCCTCGGCCGCGCCAGCCTGCTGATCAATCACCCGCAGTTCCCACTCCCATTGATCCA
>JALYVA010000135.1 GCA_030853485.1 Acidobacteriota bacterium | reverse complement strand
GAATGCCTGCATTATTTTCTGCCTCTAGCCTGACCTTCTCACGAAAGCAGCAGCCTTGCTGATTTGTTGGGTGGCTTGGGAAGCAGAGTGGAGGTAAGGGACAGCGAGAGGCTGGCAGCGCGCAGTGCAGACACACTTTCCCGAGGGGTGCGGCTAACGATGGCACGAAAAAGGCTTGTCAAAGAACCATAGTGCGCCGAGTGTCAGCAGTGGAGTTGCTGAAAAATACGGGCGAACAGCGCCTGGTGCGGGTAGCCACTGGAGAGAGACAGCCACACTTTGCGGACGGTGACACGCACCAGCGCGCCAATCTTGAGCAGCTTGAGCCGGATGGTTTGGCACTGTGCCCTGGCCATGGCAGTGCCTTGGAGTCCCAAGCGCCGCAAGCCTTCGAGCAACAGGTAGGCGATCGAAGAGAGATACAGCCGCAGCTGGTTCGACCGCAGATAGGCCGTGCTAGTGCGGTCGCTGAACAAGGAAAACTGTTCCTTGATGCGGTTCTCCATCTCACCACGGGCGCAGTACAGTTGCTCATAAAGGGGCTGGGCAGGCAGATGTGCGGCATCGAGCGAGGTCACCACAAAGCGGGGGTTCTCGCCTTTGGCCAGATATTCAGCCTTGGCGATGACGCGCCGGGAGCAGGTCCAGGAATCGCGCGTTTCATAGACGAGCTCGGTGAACACGCGGGCAGCCTGCTGCGTTTGCTCCTGCAATAGGCATGCTGCAGTCATCTGCGCATCGATGATCTGGCGCAGCCGCTGATTCCGCGCCAGCCCGAACACATAATCGACGTGGTTCGTTTCACACCAGTTCATCAGCGCGTCCCGGCAGAAGCCGGAATCGGCTCGCAGGATGATTCGCACCGCGGGCCAACGGTCACGAATCTGATTTACGATCCGCTCAACTTCTTCCCGGCTGTCGGCCGAGGTATCGATATTAGAAGATCGCAGCCGCGCGCAGAGCAGATGTTCACCCGCGAAAATATACAACGGCAGATAGCAGTAGTGGCCATAGTAGCCGTGAAAAAAGCGCCCCTCCTGCCGGCCGTAGAGCGGATCGTCAGTGGCATCGAGATCGAGCACGATCTCCTCCGGCGCAGTGGCGTGCGCTTCCAGAAATACCTCCACCAGCAGCCGGTCGATTGCGTCTGTGTCCATGACAATCTTGGCGTAGCGCTCCCGCCCGGTGGCATCGGCACGCGTGAGTTCCCAGCGATTGAGCGTGCTCTTTCCCGCCAGAGCTTTGCCGCGATCCCGCTTTTGCTTACGGCCTCTTCCTTCCGGATCGCGCTTATCGGCCAACACGGCCAGCAGCGGATCAGCGCGCAACTGGTCATGATCGTTCAGATCTTCGTAGCCCAGCGCCAGCGCATACACCCGCTGCGCCACCAGTTCCCGCACGCTGTGCTCAATCCGATCCGCCGCGCGGTGATCGGTGAAGCAACCGGCGAAACCTCTAATGATGCCAGTGCGACGTTCCACTTCGCGCAGCAGCAGGCTTCCTCCCTCAGAGCTGATCTGGCCGCCGTTAAATCCTGCTACGACTTTTCTCGAAAACAGACCTTCAAACTCGAAACTGATCTGGTTACACTCTGTTGTAGGCAAACGCCGCTCCTCTCTGTCTTCTAAACATCTGTACCCACAAATGTTTATGCCAGATTCAACGGCGTTTGGCTACCTGTTTCGTGAGAAATTGCCGCTAGGCCAATAGCAATCAAGGCTGCGGTTAGAACGGCGAGCGAAAGAGGTTGAGCCCTGCTGTACAGATTGTGCTTTTGAAGCATGAGTCGATGACGTGAACGAAGAGGATTGCGTAGTGCTGTCGATCCCGGTTACGCTTGACGTGCGTAGAGTCGGCCCTGCCGGAACCACTTTATGCTCCCGTTGGCCTCGCGCAGGAAATCCGAATGTTGTCCAAGAGGGTCGACAAGGTGGTCGTAACGATAGAACCGTAGCATGGAACTGGGCTCCTCCTCGGGCGCGCCCACAATCGTCAACTCCAGTCCGCCATCTGTCGCCCTGAGTTCAGCCACCAGATCGCGTTTGTTGCCTGCGCGGTCAACGTAGGGCCTGAGGTAGTCTCCCTCATACTCCGCTAATTCGGATGCACTCAGTGATTGCGGTGAGGCGGGCAGGTTGTGCAAGCCGGCGAAACGCTCGAGCGCCCAATCGGTAAACAATATCTGACTACGCAACTGGGGGCCGCCGTCCGAGTTGTTGAGCAGCACCATCGCAAACTGCTTTTCCGGGACGGTCATCAGGAACGGGTGGTAACCAGGCCAGTCACCGGCATGTTCCACTACGGATACGCCTTCGATGGTGGGACGTATAGACCACGCAACGCCCATCCCTTTCAAGTCAAGGATGAGCGTGCCGCCCGGTCCGGGTTGGGACCACATAGATCGCAGCGCCACCTCACTCATCACGCGTTTCCCATTCGCCACTCGGCCATTCCCAAGGTGAAAGCGAGCAAAAGAAGTCAGGTCGGCGGCGCTCGAAAGGAGCCCTCCGAACGGATTTTGGTTACGCGGTACAAAGAGCCACTCCGGCATCGCGACCGCCCCGCCATTCTTCACCGCGTGCGGCATCGCTATGTTCCCTTTCCCAAGCTGGTGCGGGAAGTATGAACTTCGAGTCATGCCGAGCGGATCCAAAACCAAACTTTGCACACTGGATTCAAACGTCTCGCCGGTCATCTTTTCGATCACCCGCCCGGCCACGCCGATCGCGGCGTTGTTATAGGCGAATGTTAGGCCTACGGGGGTCTGCTGGGATAGAAGACGATGGATCGCGTCGACATACTTGGCCAAGGCATCGTCGCCCTCACCGGTATCGAACTGATCGTCCCCGTCCCAGCCCGCCGAATGGTTCAGCAGTTGCCGTACCGTGACGCCCTCGGCTCCTTTAGGCGTCTGGAAATCTTCGATGTAGTGCGTGACCGGAGCTTCCAGGTCTAACTTGCCCATCTCGACCAGGCGCATCGCCGTCGTTCCGGTAACCGGCTTGGAGATGGACGCGATGAGAAACGCGGTATTCGCGTCAACCTTCCTCCCACTACGCACATCGGTCACTCCGTAACCTTTCACAAACTCCCTGCCGTGGTAGATCACCCCAACGGCTGCACCCGGAATGGCGAACTCCTTCATTCCGCTGGTGATTTTTTCGTCCAGCTCCGCAAAAAGCTGGTCGCAATTGTCTTGTTGTGCACTGTCCTGCGCGGGCGTAACTGCGGCTGCGGAGGCTATGGCGGGCAGTGCCGGCGACGCTAGCAAAGCCCGGGTGAACCCGCGGCGGGACACTGTCCCGAAATCTGGCATATAGAATCTCCTCAGTGTTTTTGTGGCAAAGCTTCACCTCTGAAGCGAGACGAACGCCGCAAAGGCTGCCACGTGTAACGAAAAATTTTTCTTACTGTGAACTCCGGATGCCCGAAACTTCGCGGAACGGACGCTTTGTCGCCCGGATTACCGATAAAATACTTGTCTACGAGTCTGCCCCAGCAAACCTCGACGACTATCGCCAGCCTAATGGCCCGCTTCCGCTCGGGAGATCGCGAAGCGGCGGATCAACTCTTTTCCCTTCTGTATCCGGAACTGAGGCGTCTGGCGGCGATCAAGATCAACGCGGAGGGTAGCCAGCACTCCTGGCAACCTTCTCTGCTGGTGAACGAACTGTACCTTCAACTGATAAAGGTCAAATCGTTGCCAGCCCAGGAAACAGTTGACTGCTCAGAACGGGATCACTTCTTGCACTTAGCGGCGCATGTGATGCGTCACCTGCTGATCGATCATTCTCGTTTGCTGTCGCAGCGGATCGTTAAGATCGATATCGCGCAATTCGAACTGACAGAAGATGGCGGGGGCGGCGCTACATTACAGGAAATCGACAATATTTTGGAAAAGCTGGCGGAGATCAACCCACGCCTGCGCAGCATTGTCGAGATGAAAGTATTCGAAGGCGACCCGGTGGAGGCGATCGCTAACCGCTTGCAAATTGCGCCGCGGACGGTGGCGCGGAACTGGGCCTTCTGTAAACAGTGGTTACGCGAGAAATTGCAAGCGGACTGAAATCACCGGCCCATGGCAGTCTCGGCGGGTTTGCACTCGCTCAAGAATATATGAGCCGTTTAAGTCTTCGCTTCGTGTGGAGCTCTTTTTAATCGATGCCAGTCCGAGGGATAGATTTTGACTGACGAGCAATGGCGCGCCGCTTGGGTGCTGTGCGAAATCGCGGGCGATCTGGATTCAGAGACGCAACGCGAATATGTGCACGGCGCCACCGTCGATCCCGAAGTCGAAGGCCAGGTTATCGCGATCTTCGAAGAGCTTGGCAGCGAACCGCTCCTTCCGACGACTCCGGACCGGCGGGTGGGCGATACGGTTGGACGCTACACCTTGCTCGAGCGGATCGGCCAGGGTGGGATGGGCGAGGTGTATTCAGCCGAGGATCGGGAACTGCGGCGCGTGGTCGCATTGAAGTTTCTGCCGACTGCGGTGGGGGTTGGCAGTGCGGCCGCGTCGCAAGTCATTTCGGAAGCACGTCTGGCCTCGCGTCTTAACCACCCGAACATCGTTGCCGTTTACGAGTTGATCCAGACACCCTGGGGGCTTGCGATCGCGATGGAATTGGTCGAAGGACAGTCGCTGCGCAAGCTTCTGAAAGCCGGGCGCCTCTCCACGCGGCGCTTGATTCACGTGGCGCGGCAATTGGCGAGTGCGCTGGCGGCCGCTCACCAGAAAGGCGTCGTTCACCGCGACATTAAGCCCGAGAACGTGATGGTCGGCGAGCCGGATGACTTTGTCAAGATTCTCGATTTCAGCCTGGCGGAAAACATTCGCGACCAGGCCGCGGCGCACCGAAGGAGTCATCTGCCGGTGGGCACGGTTCGCTACATGTCGCCAGAACAAAAAGCGGCGCAACCGGTTACGGCGGCCAGCGACATTTATTCACTAGCGCTGCTTTTGGAGGAAGCCGGCTCGTGGAAACATCCACTGCTCAGTCGCATGCGCAGCACAGATCCGTCGGGGCGTCCCACCGCACGAGAGCTGGATCGGATTCTCGCAGAACTCGAAGCTCCTTCGCATAAACGAGTTTTCTTCGCTCTATCGGCGTGTTTCCTGATAGCCGTATCGGTCGGAGTGTATCGGTACCGTGGCGGGAAGGAGCGGCCGCCGCCACGCTTTGAGCAGATTACTCGCTACACCAGCGGCCACGACGTCACGGCGGCGGCTCTTTCGCGAAACGGATCGCAGCTCGTCTATGCGACGATAGACGGCGGATTCTTCGCCCGCGATAATCTCACCCGGGCAGTTCGCGAATTGACCGGGCCTGAACGCCTGATCTGCTACCAACTGTTGTTCCTCAACCAGCAGAACGTACTTGCGGTTGGCTCGGCAGACGGGCGGTTTGAAGCCTGGCGGATCTCACTCGATTCGCACTTGCCGCAACGGCTCTCCGATGACGTGCAGCTGGCTGCCGTGTCACACGACGGGCTACAAATCGCCTGGCTTAACCGGGCTCGCCAGGTCTGGGTGGGAGCGAGTCCTGGCGGAGCGGCACGCCTGCTCATGCAGGCGCCTCGGGGCACCCATGTAGCCGCCCTCTTCTGGTCGGCGGACGATAAGGAACTCTGGTTCCATCTGCTTTCGCATTGTCGAAGCGGCGCAAACCGGCTCGACGTGACCATCAATCCTGACTTCTGCGAATCGAGTGACCTGGTCAAGGCAGGTTCCGATGCTGTTCCTCCAAGCGCCGCGATCGGCCCGTTGTACTTTAGTTCAGGGTTTTTCACGTCGGGAGGCGAGTTCCTCTTTTTGCGTCAGGATTTCGCGCGCAAAAGTGAGGGGTTTAATATTTGGTCTTTACCAAGGGACTCGAAAACCGGACAATTGGCTTCTGTCCCGCAACGAATTTCGCACTTCTCGGATGTGGCGCTTTCTAATTTGGGCGGCACGCTGGATGGCCGGAAGCTGCTGGTGGTTCGCACCGAGAGCAGCGCCTATACCTATACGGCCGAGTGGCAAAGCAGACCGAAACCTTCACTCGGCTCGCCGCGCCGGCTGACGTTTGAAGAGGGCTACAACTATCCGCATGCTTGGAGCGCCGACAGTCAATCGGTGATCTTTGAATCCGACCGGAACGGCCGCTTCGAGATCTTTCAACAGAACCGAACCAGGCGGGAACCTGAGCTGTTAGCCTCGTCGGAGCGGCAAAACTACTATCCGCAGCTCACACCCGACGGTAAGTGGATCCTGTTCATGTCGGCCAAAAAGACCCAGGACGCGGGCTTCACGGATTTGCGGCTGATGCGCATCCCGGCCAGCGGCGGAACGATTGTGCAGGTGCCGCTAGGCGAGCCGTTGGATGAGTTTCGATGCAGCGTGCCCGGTCCTGGTCACGTCTGTGTGTTGCGGACTACGCACAATGGCCAGCAAACTTATTGTGAACTTGATCCGATAAAGGGAAAGGGGCGGGAGCTGGGGCGAACGGGCTTTGCCGTCGAAGGTTTGGGGCGCTGGGCGCTTTCCGCGGATAGCAGCCAGGTTGCCATTCCGGATCCGGCGCAGGCCGGCCGTTTTATCGAGCTGCAACTAGATCCGGATCCATCCAAGCGACGGCAAGCCGCCCGGCAAGTCGCCGGGATAGACGTCATTTCGGGCATGAATCCGGGTCCCACCGGCAAAGAATGGCTCGCCTGGAGCAGCATCAATAAGCGGTCAGCGACTCAAGTGGGCCTGCCGCCTCTCTATCTCGAGCCGTCTCGCCTCTCCGCGCTTTACTTGATTGACTGCGGTTTAACCTGGGGACACCTCAAGAAAGAGACATTTGCGCCGCCTGAACCGGCACGGTCTGTTGCAGACTCAGGGAGAGGGAACTTCGATGATGGCGACACCGCGTTCGACTCGTGATCCAATGTTCCGGGGTCGATGGTTCAAGGACGAGGTGATTATTGTTGCTGTCCGTTGGTATCTCGCGTATCCGCTCAGCTATCGACAGATCTGCGAATTGCTGCACGACCGCGGCATTTCGGTCGCTGCTAGCACTGTGATGCGCTGGGTCCTTCGGTATACCCCTGAATTCGAGAAGCGCTGGCGGCGCTACGAGAAACCTGTTGGGCTGAGCTGGCGCGTCGACGAAACCTATATAAAGGTGGCTGGCGAATGGACCTATTTGTATCGGGCCGTCGATGGCGAGGGACGCACAGTCGATTTCTTCCTCAGCAAGCAACGGGATGTACGTGCGGCTAAGACGTTATTTCGCCTCGCCTGGCGCAAACACGGCGATCCATTGTCCATCACGCTAGATGCTTACGCCGCTTCGCATCGAGCCGTTCAGGAACTAAAAGGCTCCGGCGAGATCTTCTACCAGAAGATGCGCGTACGCTCCTGTGCTTACCTCAACAACGTGGTCGAGCAAGATCATCGGCGGGTAAAGAAAAGAGTGCAGCCGATGCTTGGCTTTCAGTCCTTCGATAATGCGCGGGTGGTGATTGGTGGCATCGAGTTCGCCGAGAAGATCAAGAAGTGACAGTACGACTTGCGACGTCTAGGTGGCACTCAGGCCAGCCATGCTGAAATGTGGCAGCGAGTCCTGGTGGCGTAATCCATGACGAGACCATCAGAAACTTGTCGTTCGACGGGTATTCGCCGCTATCTGCAACAGAACCGTTCATCAATGGTTAACCTTTCTAGATAGTTCACGGATATAAAATATTCCTGCTGGTTGTTTCGTCGAGAACGCTGGGACGAATCCACCTGGGTTGCATGCTTTCCGACGAGTTTGCCTTCGACCGGTTCGAGCTGATCGGAGAAGTCGACCCGTTTATCTGAGATCGTTGGCGCTGCTGGAGTGCTCTCGCCGTGTCGTAGGCAAGAGAAATGGGGTTGGTTCGAATCAAATCGTTCCTTAACGCCAGCAGGGCTTGAACGGCTCGTGTTCGTCCGCGAGGGCCGAATCTCGTCAATTCGTTCACCATGATTCTTGGCTGTTGGCAGTCATTCATTCGAAGGACCGCCACTTTTCTATCTGTTTCGAGAGAACGGTCTTGCTGATTAGCCGTATCAGAGGAGTTGCCTGTAATCAGGGTGGCGGCATCCAGACACCCTGTCAAAGCTAAGTCATTCATTACCTTGGCTCGTTCATTATCGATCAGTGGGTCTGTCGCATGCGTCAGGTGCATCCTCCGGATCTTGTAACCAACGTCCTCGGTGGCCGCGCTCAGCCAGGCGTCTTCCTGCCCTTGTTTCCACAATCGGACGTGGTGCCGCTTGGAAAAAGTGTTGAGTCCTTTCTGATAATCAAGATCCGCATTGACACCGTTCAAGGTCAACTTTCCCATCGGAGCGGCGCTGTAGCCTGTACGCTGCACCATGCAGTGATACATGCGGAAAATAGATCTGAGCGACCTCCGTTGGGCGACATCCCACCCCGCCGCCTGAAAGGCCCGGTCCATCGGCTCGCGGCCTCCCAGGAAGAGAATGTTCACCAGGTCTGAGGGATGATTGCCTCCCCTGTTGGTCCGCTGCTGCGGAAGACGCGCAAGGATCCGTTGTGCGTCGGCCATATCTGCTGCAGAAAGGGGCGCCATACGATTGGGCGGAGCGCCTGAATTGGGAATATCTGCGTCGGCTGAGAATTGAACAATGACCTCGGTGCCTGCCGGAAAATAGATTTCAGGATCTGGAGATCGGGCAATGACACACTTGACTGCGAACACCGGCACGCCAACTTCCGGATCAATCCAAAGTAATGGAAGAGCATAGAAGGCGACGCTTGAAGAGACATTCGCGGTCGGATAGATACCGCTGATGGTTCCCTGAGCGTTCACCCGTTCCTTGGCCGTTTCTACCTGGATCACGCGCGCCGTAATAGGGATGGCCTCTCCGTCCGGCAACTCTATGCCATCGAAGCGGTATTGAATGCTAGCAGTAGGGTGTTTCAGTCCCACCCCCAACCGCTGTACGGTCTCTACGACTCCCCACATGATTGCTCCTTGTGGGATCAGCAGTTGCCCATCTCCGAATACGGGTGCAATCACCGTAGCTTCAATAGGATCGCCTGCATGAGAGATGCGGGATCCGGTCGGCACAGACAAGCGCGCCTCCAAGCGTGTGCCCGCAGGTAAAACACCTGCCCTCACATAAGCAGAAACAAAGGAAAATGTGCCGACTGACGCCAGCAGCGTGGCAATTTCTCTCAACATGCAACGCGAACAGGGCGGAGCTGCCGCGTTGGGGCCTCCGCCGGACTGTAAGACGCGCCCCGGCAATTTTTTTGCTACAGAAAGAGTATCGAGCCCTTAGCGCAAGCACTTCGCCGAGTACCGCAACAATCCGTTCAGCATATCGCGAGGATAGGGCGTCTGGGTTGCGCAAGGCGCACGTGGGCGAAGTGCCATTAGTTTCAACCGCATGGGCTACGCAAAGAACGGAACAGTCCGCCCGAGAAACGGGAACCCTCTAGGAATGGCCATCGCTTTGGTGCTGATCCACTGAACGGACGCGTTACCATTCAAAACTGAACCTATGGTCGAGTTGTGGAGCCTGCGAGGACTTTCCTGGCTCGAGTTGGCAAAACGGGTGTGTCGCAAGAGCTGGCAGAATGAGATCTTCGGACAGTCTGCCCGACTGACATTTTATTTTTTCTTCGCCCTATTCCCCGTACTGCTGTTGCTGCTTATTTTGCTTAGTAACTTTGCCGACGCCGGCTCCGAGTTGCGCGGTACGCTCCTCGATTCCTTTAAACAGATTCTTCCTCCGGACGCCTCTTCGCTCATAGCAAATACGATATGGCAGCTAAACGCGAGAGCCGTCCTTGGCACGGGAGCCATACTGGCAGTCGTCGGGGCGACTTGGGGGGCCCTGAATGGAACCTGGGCTCATAATGACCGGCCTGAATAAGGCCTACGAACTCGAAGAAGAACGCCCGTGGTGGCGGCTTTTGTCTCTCGCGTTCGGACTGACGTTTTCTCTCAGTGTTCTGGGCTTAGTCGGGCTCGCGACCATTCTCTACGGCCATCGAGCCATGGACATCATTGGCCAGCATCTTGGGGCACCTGCTCAGTTCGACTTTCTCTGGCGCATCCACTGGGCAGTTATCGTGCTCCTGCTGCTCCTCTCACTTGCTGTGCTCTATCGCTTCGGGCCGAACTTAAAGATCAGCGGTGGCAATGGAGTACGCCCGGCGCGGTTGTCGCGGTCACGTTATGGGTCGCCTCCACACTGCTGCTTCGGATATACCAGAAGCACTCCAGTTCGTCCCAAATGATCTACGGAGGACTGAATGCAGTTGCCACGCTTCTGCTATGGCTCTATCTTACGGGCACGGCTATCTTCATTGGCGGTGAGGTGAACTCCGAAATTGAGAAGGAGGCGGCGGAAGCCGGTCACCCGGACGTGCGGGAGGCTGGGGAACGACGCAGCGACGGCGAGGGCAATGGCGCGCCATGAAATGCCGTCCCTGGTTTCGCGACATTAAACATTATTAGCAAGGTGACAATTTCATAGGGGGTGCATCTTCAATGCAGTAGCGTGAGAGCGCTGCAAGAGGAGATGAAAGAAATGAAGAAACTAACTGTTTCGGCAATGGCCTTGGCATTCGTGCTCGCGAGCGGCGCAATCGCTCAGAACACTAGCAGCACTAGTAGCACGAGCAGCACAGACACCGGCAACACGACGGGTAGCACCATGAAATCCAAGCACAAGCAGCGCCACAAAAAGAACTCGACCACCGAGAGCTCGACCACCTCGACTTCGTCATCTACCACGAAGTAACTCTATCCAAAGAAGTCCACGGGGCAGGCAGGCCTAGTCGCGTCTAGAAACCCAGAACCTCCTGCCCCCTTCCCAGCTTCAGTTTGGTATTAGCTCGACTAGGCCGGGACGTATCTGGATCCGATCTACTGTTCATTGCGGGCGCGTGGGCAGCGGGCTATGCGGTTCGTTGGTTCATGCAAACTGGTTCATGCGAACAGTGCGCAGAATTCTCGCGCGGACACGATGCGCGTGGCTTTGTGGCGGGCCAGGACAAGAAGGCCGCTCTTGTCGCCCGTCACGAGATAATCGGCCTTGCCCGCTTCGGACAGGGCCAGTAGAAAATCGTCGGTCGCGTCCGGGGGAGCGTTCCACCCGCGGGAGTACGCCCACGTCGTCGGCAAACCTTTTGATCTGATTGACCAGTCGGCCAGCCTTATGTGGCTTGACGAGTTCGGCCACGCGCGGCTTTTGCAACGTCGAGCGCAACTCATCGACATGCGCCGCGCACGTCAGCAGCATGAATTTCCCGTCCAGCCAGACGTTAATGATCGTGGCTGGCTTGCCAGCCGGAGCGATCAAGGCGGACACGATGATATTGGTATCGATCACCACGCGCATTAGGCTTTGTCAGGTCTTTTGTTTGGCGCGGCGTTCGGCACGCACTTCGCTGACGGCTTCATCTACGATGCGCTGGATTTCGTCCGGGTCGGCATCGGCGTTGTGTGCTCTGATGTCCTGAATGGTGCGCTGAAGCACG
>JALYVA010000132.1 GCA_030853485.1 Acidobacteriota bacterium | reverse complement strand
CACCTGCAACCCGCCGTACTCCTTGCGCCAGCGGTAATAGCTCTGCTCCGTGATCTCGGCCTCTTTACAAGCCAACGCCGTCGTCTTGCCTTGCGCCACGGCCACTTCAATCTGACGCAGCAAGTTCGCTACCTGCTCAGCTGTGTGCTTCTTCCTTCGTGCCATGTCCAACTCCCTGAGACAAAGTCTCTCTCATAAAAGCTGGTTCAAAAAATGCCGGGCACTCCAATCTGCGACAAGAACTCGCCACGCCGAGTAGAACGCTGAAACCGCTCAAACTCCGCCACCACTGCAAAGCTCTGCTGTTTCATCCAGCACCTCTCGAAAACAAGGTACGTTAATCAACAGAGAAGAAGTACTTAATAAAAGCATCCCTAGCTCCTGGCAGGACGATCATGTACTTACTGAATGTATGGTCCGCTGCGCGACTGCAAGCGGAAAAGCGTAAGACGGGAGTACAGGTCTGCGCAAATGTATTCGGCTTTTGATGGAGGTTCGATTCTCCTAGCCATGATGAACTGCGCCGCGTGCTTGCCTTCTAAAAGGTACGGCCTTGAAGGGCCATTTCAGTGATCAGGTTTGAAGTACGCCGTTGTGACTGTTCTTTCGTCTTTGCTGTCCGATGCAGACCTTGTGGAAGAATGGTTAGGTGTGTGCGCAATGGGCGTCCACCGCCCCTAAAGTGTTAGAGAGCCTGTAAGCGGCCTGCAGGCCTAAATTCTTCTCCGTTAGATAGGACTGCCCATACGATTCGAGCCAGTTTATTAGCGGTTGCGGTCACGACGACGTTGAGGGGGGCCCTTGTTTGGAGGGCATCCAGCCATGCACCGAAGGGCGACCGTTCTCTCTTCGATCGCACGACAGCCGCTCTCGCGCCATGAATCAATATCTTGCGCAGGTATGAATTGCCTCGTTTACTGATCCCAAGCAGCTTGGCCTTCCCGCCGGTCGAGTACTGCCGCGGAACCAGGCCAAGCCGGATGGAAAATCGCGGCCCTTTCGGAAAGCTGCACCGTTGCCAATCGAGGCGACAACCCGCAGTGGCGATGAGGGGCCGATCCCTGGGATCTGTCGCAATCTCTGGCACGCTGGGTCTGAGGAGGCGATCTGCTCCACTTCCATGTTCATCATCTCGATCTGATGCTCCAATTCCTTCCACTCGCTCCAGAGGAGGCCAACGAGGTTGCGCATCCATGGCGTCAGGTTCGCATCAGCGTTCTCCAAAATCTCGGGCATCGCGATCTTGAGCTTGGTCGGCAGCTTTGCAAATGTCATGCCTCGCTCGAGCAGGAACGCCTGCAGTTGGTTGATAACCGCAGTACGTCTGGCGATCAAGCGTTCCCAAACCCGATGCAGGGCCTGCAGATCAAGTTGATCGTCTGTCTTGATCGGAACAAAGCGCATGTTCTTCCGCTCAACCGGTTCGGCGATCGCTTCCGCATCCAGAAAGTCGTTCTTGTTCGACTTCACAAACGGCTTGACGAACTGAGCCGGAATCAGCTTCACATCGTGGCCTTGCGAGCGCAACGTTCGGCCTAGAAAATGTGCTCCGGAGCACGCCTCCAATCCGATCAGAGAGGTCTGCAAGTTTGCTGTGAAGGTAATCAGCTGCTCTCGGTTGAACTTCTTCCTGATCAGCACCTTGCCGTTATCGCCAAGAGGTACGAGGTGAAAGGTTGTCTTGCCAAGATCGATACCTACAGAACGAATCTCCATGTCAGTGATCCTCCTTGAACTAGCGTGCCAAAGCTCTCTCTCCCGTGGGAGTAAATCAAGCGGCGGACCATCTCATTAACTAATGTTTCAGTGAGTACAAAATGCGTTGTTACGTTTCAGGCCTTACTAAATGCCCCCGGAGTCCTACGGTTTTGGCTTGTCCTGTTCTTTGACATCCCCCTTGGAGGTGTCAGGCGTCTCGGGCGCTCGGCCCCAATTGAAGCGTCGTCCAACGATGGCTTTCACGATGAGATGATCTGTCGAACTGGTGGAACCGACACCGATACCGAAGTTGAACTCCCATCTGGGCGATACGTTGAGGTCAGTCGCCAGGAAGAATTGCTGCTGCTGGTCGCGCAGGGTATCGAAGCCCGCAAGGTCACCGTAGGCCGCGTAATACTCGATACCGGCGTTGATCTTCTTTGTGAAGTCATATCCCGCCTTCACATTAGGCGAAAAGGTCACACCCTGATGCACGCCGGGGCCGTGCCAAGAGCGGTCCAGCGCCGGATTGAAGGCCAGATACCAACGCCCGAGTTGCTTGTCGATGATCGGCCGGATCTCCCAAGTCCAAGTGTCCGGGGAAAACCGCGCCCGCTGATAACCGATCTCGTTAGAGATGCTTAGACCCACTGGCAGATGCCAGCTTTCGGGAGCACGAACGCGCGGACGAATGTGATCGCCCACCCATTGCACTCCCTGCCCGTCCCGTGTGCTGGTGAAGATGTAGAAACCCACCTCGGACCACTTCGTGATGCCGTGCGTGATCTCGATGGTTTCATGCTCCGCATGATTCGTCGGAAAGGTTCCATCGGCCTGGTAGCGCGAGCCGGGAACAGCCTTGAAGCCATCAACGGTAAAGTTGCTGTGGAGTTCGACCATCGTGGTCTTTGGCGCAACCGTGTCCGACCCGTAAACCTGAATCTCGTAATTGTCTTGGGCATGGACATGGACCACGCCAGAGAAGGCAATGCTGAACGCGAGTGCAATTTTCCACATACCTGAGTGTTTGCTCAAAAGCAGAGTTCTCCGAACAACTATTGCTATAGTATTCGAGATCGTTTGTGGTTATCGTTTTCCGCAGTCGAATCAATATGTTCGGAGCCGGGGTAGGAGCACTGGAGTCACGGAGATTCCCAGCATATATCCTGTCTCAGGCGATCGATATTCGCGTCCCTGGCATTAGCACCGAGCTTCTGCGGGATGCAGCTCTCTCTTTCTCCGGGGGCGGCGTTGGATATTACCCGCGTTCGGGGTTCGTCCACGTCGACGCGGATCCGATCAGACGTGCGCAGCTGAAGCCGCGCGACAGCGTGAGGTTTACAGAGCGGTGGGCGGGCTACATCAATCTTGGCGTGATCGAGTGGCGAAAGGTCTACACCGAACACGAAAAGTTGGGTAAAAAAACCATCCTGTCCGTGATTACGGACGACACGAAGAACTGTGACGACGTGGCGGCGTATCTGGAGGGCAACTATTCCGACCTGAAAGACCTGGTGCTGATCATTCACACGAAGCCGAATGGCGAGATTTCAGAGGCTGCGTCCGGGAAGAACAAAGAAGAACTGACGAAGCTGCGGAAGGAAGCCAACGAGATCGACAGTTGGGAGTCTCCGCACAAGGCCGTCGTGTCCGTAATGATACTGAAAGAGGGCTGGGACGTTCGGAACGTGACGACCATCGTGGGGCTGCGGGCGTATGCGCCTCCAAGCGATATCCTGCCGGAACAGGCCCTGGGGCGCGGACAACGCAAGATGTACGAGGGTGGGATTGAGGAATATGTCAGCGTCGTAGGCACAAATGCGTTCATGGAGTTTGTCGAGCGCATTATGGCTGAGGGAGTGGTGCTGGATCGCAAACCGATGGATGTAGGATCGAAGCGCGCTGCACCTCTGATTGTCGAGTTGGACGACGACAAGGATGAGGAACAGCTTGCGGCACTAGTTGTGAAGTCTCAATAGGTTGTTAATTCGATCGAGAACTGAAAAGCTGAGTTTGCGAAGACTTTGCCTATCAGGAGATTGAGTGGCCTATCATCAGAATGCCCGATTGACGATTCATAGTCGAGAGCGGTTGGCACACGCCGTTGTGGTCGACCGATGCGCGTTGAAGGCTGCCGCCGCCCGTTTTCAGGTCAGCGCGAAGTGGACCGCTCTTGTGCTCCTGACCCCAGACCGGGATCGCAAGGACTGGGGCCAGAGTGAAGGCAAGAAAGAACGCTTTACGAATTGTCCACATGACTCCACGTCTCCAAAATGGGGTTGATCTTCTTGCTCCTCACGTGGGAGGGCGTTTGTCAATGGGCTCACCAATCGCACTGCGATTCCAATAAACCGTCCGCGGATTGAATGAGCTGCACATATGGGTGCCCCGACATGTGGCATGTTTCTGAAGTTGTATGAAGACGGCTCACGCAACGAATCCTTTATAGTCGACAAATCGCTGGTGATGGCCTGAAGACTTTCTGGCTTTTTAGTCAGTAAGTCTTCAGGTAAACGTAAGGCTCGGACATCGTCCACCTTTATAGATAATCGATCTACAGCTATTCTAGGCCGCACCCGTTAATGGTGAACTGGTTCAACATGCGCATTTTGATTGTAGAAGACGAGCCGAGAGTGGCAGCAGCTCTCAAGGAGGGGCTCGAAGCCGAGGGGTACGAGGTCACCCTGGCGGGGACTGGCGAGGACGGCTTCTTCCACGCGAGCGCTCGTGCTTTCGATCTGATTGTTTTAGACATCATGCTGCGGGGCCGCGATGGGCTGGAAGTCCTGTCGGCGCTTCGCAGGCAGGACAACGCCACATCCGTGATCCTGCTGACCACAAGAGATGGGTTGAAGACCGCGTATTCGGCCCCAATGCGGGGCGGACGATTACCTCGTTAAGGCTTTTGCGTTTGAGGAGTTGAGTGCTCGGATCCGAGTACTGCTTCGGCGCAACAAGCCCGAGAATGTTTCCTCCCTGAGGGTCGGCGGCCTGCAAAATCGATATTGTGAAGCGGACGATCACGCGTTAGGGGAACTCGGATCGACCTCACTGCATGTGAGTTTGAGCTGTTCGAGTATATGGCGCGGAATTATGGCCGAGTAGTCTCCAGGGAGTTGCTGCCGCGAGACGTCCGGCAGGAAACAGCCATAGCGACGCCTTTGGACAATGTGATCGATGTCCATATTGCGAGGGTGCGCCGGACGACTGACGACCCGTTCGAGACGAAGCTATTGCACACCATCCGCGGCTGGCTTCATGCTGAATGAGGAACAACCTTGAAGACACTCCTGCGCAGGAATCTTCGAACACGCCTCACGCTGCTCTATGCAGCCCTTCTGGCTGCAACTCTCTTCGTGCATGCAGGCTGCGTCTCCGTCTTCTTTTTGACCAATGTTCGAAAGCAACTTGATTCAAGCCTTGATCGGGACTTAGAGACGGTTGAGGGCATTCTGCAGTGGGGACCGTACGGTCGGGTCGTGCTTAGATCGCACGAGGGAGGAAGCCGGAGGGAAATCCGAATTCGATCGCGGAGACCTCTCGGAGGTCCGGTAGCAAGGCGGCAGGCTGCTCTACAGAACAGATGAATTGGCCGGTCAAGGGCCTGAGCTTCCGTCAGTGAACGTATCTCTGATCAAGAAGGAAGCGGCACACTCCGTCCAGCTTTTCTCGGGAATGCGAGTCCGTCTGGTCAGCCGAACTGCGCATCATCTTGGCGGGGACGAGCCTGTGCTCGTACGGCTGGCCTTGAGCGAAGAGCCGCTGCGGCGAGGGTTCCGAGAGATGCTGACGGTTTTGGGCGCTGACTGATCTATTCCAGAGGCGCGTTCGGGGGTACACTGCGACTTTTGTCCCAGTTCATCGCGCGAAGCATATCAACCACCTCCAGCTGCGGGAGCAGGACGGAAATCGAAGAGTTCGAGCAAGGCGGGCGTATACCAGGGCAGCTGCGGAAAGTCGTTCGAGATGAGTCTAAGAAAGTTGAAGCCTTCCGGCAGTGCCAGCTCCTCGGCTTCGGAAACGGTGCGCGCGAAAGTCACCCAGGAGACGATCCGCTCGAATCGCCGATCCCAATAATGGGGTCAGGCGAACTCGGCTGTTCCTCCCATGGATGCCCAAGTCGGGCTGAAGATGACCAGGTTTTTATGTTGTCTTCAAGCGCGACTCATTGTGGCGCCTCATGATTTCGTGACAGGACTAATGAGCTGCTTTATATAGCGATGAAGAACCGCACAGAGCAACATGGAACTCGGGCCCGTTCTAAGATCGTCGATGCAGGTCGTCACGGGATACATAGACACCCACGGTTCTTCGCGGCCACGGTGCATGGAAGCCCTCGCTCGCATGATCGGACCTGACAGCGCAACGGCATCAGCTCGCCCTCCAGCTAAAACCGGAAGGCCGGTCCGAACCATTAGGGTGTAGGCTTCGTCGTAACTCTGCGTCCTGCAGGGACCCTCAGAATACGTTGAAAGGGAAGTATTCATGTCACAACACGAACACCTTGAGCTCATGGCTCGACAACGCGTGGATCCTGAACGTTCTGCCCGTCGCTCTTGGCCTGTTTGCGCTCGTGACGGAGTGGCGCCGCGCTGGCTTTGTACTCGATCTCAACTCTGTCATTCTCATCATGCTGATCAGCGGTCTTCTGCTGCACCTTCGGCCATCCGCCTATACCGCCGCTATGAAACATGCCGCGCGCATCAGCGTTCGCTCATTCTGCAATACCCTCTCTACGGCGGCCTCATGGGCATCATCTCTACCACCTGCCTTGCGAGAGTGCTGTCCAAGGTGTTCATTCGCGCCTCCGCTGCGCATACTCTGCCCTTCTACACCTATCTCACCTCCATGATTATCACTCTCTTTGTTCCCAGCGGAGGCGGCCACTGGGCAGTACAAGGGCCCTTCGTCATCCCCTCCGCTCAGGGGCTTCACGCTTCACTCCCCGGCACCACCATGGCGGTCGCCATGGGAGAGTCTGTCGCAAACATGCTTCAGCCATTTTTCGCCCTCCGCATTCTTGCAATCGCCGGAATTTCCATGAAGCGCATGATGGGCTTTATGGTCGTCACCTTCTCTGTCTCAGCTGTCATGTTTGGCCTTGCGCTCCTCTTCCTCGCCCCAAGCGCCTGATACTCCACCGAACCGAAAGAATGAATCGAATGCGAAACCCCTTGATCGCTGCTGCACTTCTCGCGTTGTCCACGTTCACCCTCGCAGCCCCGCCCGCCGCCCGCTTCAAGGTTCAGGACACGTGGAAACTGGGAGGAGACGGCTCCTGGGACTACCTCACCGTCGACTCGTCCGCCCACCTCCTCTACATCGCACGGCTCACCCGAATTATGGTCGTAGACACCGCCACCGGCAAGCTTGTCACGGAGATCAGCGGCCTGGAGCACGCCCACGGTGTGGCGCTCGCGGGCGACGGCAATCGTGGCTACATCAGTGACGGTGACGCGGAAAAGGTGCTAGTCTTCGACCGTTCGAGCCACAAAATAATCGGAAGCATTCCCGCCGGCAAGAACCCAGACTCCATCCTTCTTGAGCCCTCGCGCAATCTCCTGTTCGCTTTCAATGGCAGAAGCAACTCCGCAACCGTTGCGGACGCCTCCCGCAACACTGTTCTCTCGACTCTTCCCTTGCCAGGCAAGCCGGAGTTCTCGGTAACCGACGGGGAAGGCAACGTCTTCGTAAACATTGAGGACACCAGCCAGGTGCTCCGTATCGACGCCGCGTCGCTCCAGATCACCGCATCCTGGCCGCTCGCCCCGTGCAAGGCCCCCTCTGGCCTGGCCATCGACAGGTCGCACCACCGGCTCTTCTCGGTCTGCGATAACCAGAAGATGGCTGTCGTCGACAGCACCACAGGCAAGCTCGTCGCGACGGTTCCCATAGGCGAAGGCGCGGACGCGGTGGCATACGATGACTCACGTTCGCTCATCTTCACCTCCAATGGAGAAAGTGGAAATCTATCCGTGATCCAGCAAGTCTCCCCCGAACGCTACACCGTGCTCCAGACTGTACCCACGAAGATGGGCGCACGCACCCTCGCCGTCGACTCCTCGAATGGCGCCGTCTACACGGTATCGGCAAAGCTCGGTCCCAAGCCCCCCGCCACTAAGGTCAATCCTAAGGCGAGACCGCCGATCATTCCTGACAGCTTCGTAGTACTTGTCCTGCGTCAGTAGCCGCTTCTATATTCCTCCCGGCTTCATTCCGATCAGCCGGAGGCCTACCCGTCTTCGCTGCATCCTGCTCAAAGGAGCTTTGTTTTGGCCATCTCTCAACTTGCAACTCCAACAGGTGAGTCGCCCGCGTCCGCCGGTCTAAAGGGCTCCGACCTCTTCATCAAAGCGCTCGAGAACGAAGGAGTGGAATACATCTTCGGAGTGCCCGGCGAGGAGAACCTGGACTTCCTCGAGTCCTTGCGTACTTCCACCATCCGCTTGATCGTCACGCGGCATGAACAGGTAGCAGGCTTTATGGCTGCCACCTATGGCCGACTCACCGGCAGGCCCGGAGTGTGCCTCAGCACCCTGGGTCCGGGAGCCACCAACCTGGTGACCGCCGCCGCCTATGCGTCACTCGGGGGCATGCCCATGCTCATGATTACTGGTCAAAAGCCCATTCTTCGCAGTCGTCAGGCTCGATTCCAGATCATCGACACCGTAGCAATGCTTCGTCCCTTGACCAAATCTGCTCGTCAGGTAACCCACGCGCGCAACATCCCCACTCTCGTGCGGGACGCCTTCCGTGTCGCTCAGTCCGAACGTCCCGGACCTGTTCACCTGGAGCTGCCCGAAGACATCGCCGCGCAGATGGCCAAAGGCGTGGAGATCGTACCCATCAGTCCCAGCTTTCGCCCGGTCGCTTCGGTCGAAGCCATCGATGCAGCCGCGGCGGTCATTGCCTCAGCTCTCCACCCTGTCATCGTTCTCGGCGCGGGCGCCAATCGTCCGGGACTCGCCCCCGCACTCTCCGCCGCGGTACACCGCATGGGAATACCGTTCTTCAACACGCAGATGGGTAAAGGCGCGGTCAACGGAAACTCCGACCTCTTCCTGGGAACCGCTGCCCTCTCCTCCGGAGACTACCTGCATCAGGCCATCGAGCGTGCCGACCTCATCATCGCCGTTGGCCATGACACGGTCGAAAAACCGCCATTTATCATGCACTCCGGCAAACCGTTCGTCGTTCATGTCGACTTCCATCCGGCGGACATCGACCAGATCTACTCCCCGCAGGTCGAAGTCATCGGCGACATCGGGGATAGTCTCACACGTCTCTCCGCGGCTCTGGACGGCAAGATGCAAACTGACTCCGGCTTCTACACCTCCCTCAGAGACGCCGTCCTCCAGCACACCTCAGAAGGTGCCTCTGACCCGCGCTTTCCGCTGGTTCCGCAGCGCATCGTTGCCGACGTTCGCCGTGTCATGCCCCAGGACGGCATCCTCTGTCTGGATAACGGCATGTACAAGATCTGGTTCGCCCGCAACTACCGTACCCATACCTCCAACACGGTTCTTCTCGACAACGCTCTCGCGACTATGGGCGCAGGTCTCCCCTCCGCCATGATGGCAGCGCTTCTCTATCCAGACAGGCACGTTATGGCAGTTTGTGGCGATGGAGGCTTCATGATGAACTCGCAGGACATTGAGACTGCGATCCGGCTCCAGTTGAACTTCGTAGTCCTCATCATCGAAGATGGCGGCTATGGCATGATCCGCTGGAAGCAGGAGGCCGACGGCCTCCCCGCCTTCGGGCTCTCCTTTCGCAATCCGGACTTCGTCAAGTACGCCGAGTCCTATGGCGCAAGGGGTACCCGGGTCACGTCCGCTGAGTCCCTGGTCGACGCACTCGAAGCTGCATTTCGCGGACGCGGAGTACACGTCGTCATCGTTCCCGTCGATTACTCCGAGAACAAGCGGGTTCTCGTCGACGAGCTTGGCGCCATGACCGCCGCACTCCACTAGCGTCCCCTGTGGCACGCGCGATCTGCTGCGAGGAAGAACAAGCGATGGTAATCACCCAGGCCTTCGATGGAGAACTGATCGCCGAGATAGCTTCGGAGACCAGCACCGCGCTAGAGAAGAAGATCAGCCGTGCGACCGAGGCATTCGCGGATCGCAAGGGGTGGCTCCTCCCCTTTCAGCGCATCGAAGTTCTCCGGCGCCTCGCACGGTTGGTCCACCGCGACTCCGCCATGCTAGCCATGCTCATCGCCAGGGAAGGCGGCAAGCCTCTCACCGACGCCCAGGTTGAGGTCTCCCGTGCGATCAACGGTGTCGAAGGCGCCATCTCCGACCTTCAACACCTCGCCGGCAAGGAGATCCCCATGGGCCTCACCGCCGCTGCGAAAGATCGTTGGGCGTTCACCACCACGGAGCCGATCGGCTTAGTCGCGGCAATATCAGCCTTCAATCATCCCCTCAACCTCATCGTCCATCAGGTTGTTCCCGCCATCGCCACAGGTTGTCCAGTCATCGTCAAGCCTGCGGTGCCAACGCCTCTCACCTGTCTCCACTTCGTCGAGCTTGTGCGCGAAGCGGGACTTCCCGAGCCATGGTGTCAGACGCTCGTAACCGAGGACATCGCCCTCTCCGAACAGTTCGCTACCGATCCGCGCGTTGCCTTCCTCTCCTTCATAGGCTCCGCTAAAGTCGGCTGGCATCTCCGCTCACGGGTATCCCCGGGCACGAGAGTGGCGCTTGAGCACGGCGGATCGGCGCCCGTGATCATTCATTCGTCGGCCGGACTCGACGCCGTCATCGAACCCCTCGTCAAAGGTGGCTTCTACCATGCCGGCCAGGTATGCGTCTCCGTCCAGAGAATCTTCATCCACGAAACCCTCAAACGGCAGTTCGTCGACCGGCTGACCGATCGCGTGCGCGCTCTCCGCGTCGGCGACCCCACTCTCGCGGACACTGAAGTCGGCCCTCTCATTGCCCCTCGCGAACTCACGCGCGTCGGTGACTGGGTCGAAGAGGCCAGAACCTCTGGAGCCGAGATCACAACCGGCGGCCACCCTATCTCCGAACGCCTCTACGAACCGACCGTAATCGTCGAGCCCGACCCGCTCGCCCGCGTGTCCCGGCAGGAGGTCTTCGGCCCCGCAGTCTGTGTTTACGGCTACACGCACCTCGATGAAGCGATCGCCCGCGGAAACAGCCTGCCATATGCCTTCCAGGCCGCGGTCTTCTCTCAAGACATAGACGCCGCCCTACACGCCGCCAGGCTCCTGGACGCCTCTGCCGTTATGATCAATGACCACACGGCCTTCCGCACCGACTGGATGCCGTTCGCCGGCCGTCGTCAGTCCGGCTTTGGAACCGGCGGCATCCCTTATACCATGCGGGATATGACGCAGGACAAGATGATCGTCTTGAAGATGAAACCGCCCGCCCAATAAACTTGGCTTCTGTGGAGCTCTGTGTGTGACTTCTACCTGTGATCGATCCGACGTCCACTTCCGGGTGTCGCATCCCGGTATGCCAGGCGGACTCTTCGAGCGACTGAGGCTTTGGACTGGATCACTTGCTTTAGCCGGCCAGGCCGGTGCTCGTCTTGCCTATCGGCTGGGCTTGCTGGCGAGTGGATCGACAATGCTGCGCCAGGTACGACGTAGACCTCAGCGAACGCTCACCTCTGCTCCACGCGTTCTCGGCATCGACGACACCCTAGTGGATATCTGGCGTCCCGAATCATCGCAACAGAATCCAGAAGGGCATCATCCGAAGCCACCGGGTGCATCCGTGTGGGTGACGGGAATCGGTTTCGAGCGTTTGGTCATCTGCGACGCGACATCCTCGGGCAACTCCAGATGTACAGGTCTCGGACGCTCCTGCTGCGACACCCGGAAGGCATCGCGAACCAAAGTGGGGACGTTACCCTCGTCGATCACCTGCTTGGGACTTCGTGAGCGGGCGCATCATGGATACCGTGCGATGATTTGAAAGCGTGCCTGCCTGCTTTGCAGAATGCGCTCCTGCCCCGTAATCATCAACATGGGCATACCGCCCAGATACGCGTACGCAGCGGCTGTGACGAGGTTCGTCGCGCCAGACCCAAGCGTGCTCAGACATACGCCGGGCTTGCCCGTAAGTCGTCCATGCGTCGCGCCATAAAGCGGGCGGCATGCTCATGGCAAGTTACGACAAGCTGGATGCTCGATCCGCTCAGCGATTCCAGCATATCGAAGTTCTCTTCTCCGGGAACCCCGAAAATATACTTTACGCCTTCATTCTCCAGGCAACGGACGAAGATGTCTGAGCCCTTCTTTGCTCTTGCTGTCATCAAGAATCTTCACAGGCGCCGAACGAGTCCGAAACAATTTGATAGCGGACCTATCGGGTACCGACTCGAAGATCCAGCATAAGGAGGCAGCGCCGCAGTCTCAGTGAACCGAACGTAAATCGCGTTCAGGCGAAGATCCTCATGAGTGGGAATGAAGCTCATCGACCGAGCCGGTGGGCCAAAGGCGTATTTCGTTTTTCATGAATGCTCTTTCATCCTGTAAGAGTTGACAGTAAATCTTGGTAAGAGAACATTTTAACCAAGGGCACATATGACGACAAGGAATGCATCTTTCACTATCACTCCCGTTCTCACGTCCACTCCACCGACAACTAACAAGCACTTGATTCGTTGGGTCGAAAAGATGGCTGATCTCTGCCAGCCCGAGCACGTCCATTGGCTAGATGGCTCGGACGACGAAGACGCGGAACTTAAGCGCCTCTTAGTGGACGCCGGAACCTTCACCAAATTGTCTGAGAAAAAATGGCCGGGCTGCTATTATGCCCGCTCGTCACCCAACGATGTCGCTCGCGTCGAAGACCGCACTTTTATCTGCTCGCTGTCCAAAGACAACGCGGGCCCAACCAACAACTGGGAAGACCCCTTTGTCATGCGCAAGAAGCTGAAGACGCTATTCAAGGGCTCGATGCGCGGCCGCACCATGTACGTGATGCCGTTCTCGATGGGCCCCATCGGCTCGCCCATGTCGCAGATCGGCGTCCAGCTGACGGACTCAGCTTACGCGGTCGTGAACATGCGCATCATGGCGCGCATCGGTAGGCCGGTTTACGTCGAGATAGACAAGGACGAGAAACGTGTCGTGCCATGTCTCCACTCCGTCGGCGCACCACTCGCACCCGGCGAAAAGGACGTTCCCTGGCCACAGAACGACACCAAATATATCGTGCACTTTCCGGAGACACGTGAGATCTGGAGCTACGGCTCTGGTTATGGTGGTAATGCGCTGCTCGGCAAGAAGTGCTTCGCCCTTCGCATCGCGAGCAATATAGCCCGCGATGAAGGCTGGATGGCCGAGCATATGCTCATCGTCGGCGTTGAATCGCCGGCCGACAAAGACGGCAAGACCGAAAAGACCTATGTCGCCGCCGCTTTTCCCAGTGCTTGCGGCAAGACCAACTTCGCCATGTTGATTCCTCCCGCCGGCTTCGAAGGCTGGAAGGTCTGGACGGTCGGGGACGACATCGCCTGGATCAAACCCGATGCAATCGGCCAACTCCGAGCCATCAACCCCGAGAGTGGCTTCTTCGGTGTAGCGCCCGGCACCAGCGACAAGACCAACCCCAATGCGATGACTACCCTGCGAGCCAACAGTATCTTCACGAACGTCGCGCAGATCACCGAGAAGGGTAAGCCCAACGGAGACATCTGGTGGGAGGGCATGACCGACGCTCCTCCAGCCGAAGCCATCGACTGGCTCGGCAATCCCTGGGCGCCAACCTCAACAACTCCCGCCGCACACCCCAACGGACGCTTCACCGCCCCCGCCTCGCAGTGTCCAACAATTGATCCCTCATGGGAAGATCCCGACGGTGTCCTGATCTCCGCGTTTATTTTCGGCGGACGCCGCCCCAGTACCATTCCGCTCGTGTTCCAAGCCTTCAACTGGAGCTCCGGCGTCTACGTTGGCGCGACCATGGGGTCTGAAACGACTGCCGCCGCCGGAGGCAAAATCGGTGCCGTCCGCCGCGACCCGATGGCCATGCTCCCGTTCTGCGGTTACCACATGGGCGACTACTTCAGGCACTGGTTGCGCATGCAGCGTTCACTCACCTCGACCCCGCGCGTATTCCACGTCAACTGGTTCCGCAAAGGTGAAGACGGACAATTCTTGTGGCCGGGGTACAGCGAAAACATGCGCGTGCTGAAGTGGATCGTCGACCGTGTTCGAGGCCGTGTCCGCGGCAAGGAGACATCGATTGGCTGGACTCCGAAGTACAGCGACATAAACTGGCAGGGAATCGACTTCACTTACGAGCAATTTCAACAGCTGCAAATCGTCGACCGGGAAGCTTGGAAGCGCGAAGTCATGGGCCATGAAGAGCTGTTCCTGCTCCTTCACGACCACCTTCCTGCGGAAATGATTTACGAGCGCGAACTGCTGATTTGTCGCCTATAAAGGATCCGTCCAACGAGATCAGGGTCAAGATGAATTGAGAAAACTAAGTCACTGCAGTTGTTCTTTGGAATCATATCGGGCACTGCATGAGCGGCGCGGCAGCGACTAGGATACCGTCGTCATCGGAATAGACCCACTCGCCAGACCGAAACGTAACGCCGCCAAAGCTAACCGGAACATCAATCATCCCAGTACCTAGCTTGGCACTCTTGGAAGGGTTAGTGCCGAGGGCCTTAATTCCTAGATCGAGTTCGCGTAGTGCCGCCATGTCGCGTACGGCACCGTAGAGAATAAGTCCAGCCCAGCCATTCTGCACGGCCGCTCCCGCAATCTGGTCCCCCGCAAGCGCCGTCCGCAGCGATCCTCCGCCGTCGACAACTAGGACTGCCCCATCGCCGGGCGTTAGGAGCAGATCCTTGATCGCCGCATTATCCTCAAGCGTTCGTATCGTGCGGATTGGGCCGCAAAACACGGCGCGACCGCCGAACTGGCGAAACTGTACCTCGCAACTCGCTACGCCGACTCCGTACGCGTCGACAAGATTCGCTGTTATGCATCGCATCGTCATAAGATCCGATCTTTCTAGACTGAAGCAACGGCTTTGCCGCTCATACGATCCCGTCATAAGGTAATAGATCACGGGGGGTCACTACAAGCGATAACACCTTTAAGATAAGCAGTCCACCGACTACTGAAATCGCCAGCGGCTGTAGCATCTGCGATCCCGCGCCGAGCGCAAACGCCAGCGGTAGCATTGCGGGAATCGCCAGCGGTAGCATTGCGGGAATCGCCGTCAACGCAGTCAACAAGATGGGCCGCAGCCGGCGTCTTCCTGCCTGGAGCATCGCCGCATCGGCTTTAAGCAGTCTTTGATGAAGCGTCGTTCAGCATCGAGCAACAGGATTCCATTCTTCGCGACGATGCCGATGACCATGATGAGGCCCATGAACGAAGCCACGTTGAACGTGGTCCCAGTCACCAGCAGCGCCAACACTACTCCCGCTGTAGACAGTACCGACGAAATAAGAATCGCGAGGGGCGCTGAGAAGTTGCGAAACTCAGCCAGCAGCACGCCGAAGACCAGCACCAGCGCCAGCATCAGCACCTTGGTCAGTTCGGCGAACGACTTCTGCTGCTCCTGGTAGGTGCCGCCGTATTCGACGCGTATGCTGCTCGGAAGCTGGAGTGCGGCGACAGCAGCTTGAACGCGCTTGATGGCTGTGCCGAGATCGGAACCCTCGAGCCGTCCGGCGACGACGATTTCTCGCAGAAGATTTTCGCACTTTATCTCCTGCTGCGAGGAATTTAAGTGCAGCAAATTAGGCCTCATAGCATAACTCCGGGATTGAGTGCAGCCCGACAACAGAAGGCAGGGTTGCTTGTTTCCGGTTGCAAGTGTTGCAGAGGGAGGGGCTCCGCTCCTCTGAAGAACTTTTCATGCGGGTTTCAATCAGGCTTCATTTAATGAGTTGAAAGTTACGGAGCCAAAACAAATGAGTTGCTTTGCCCAGGCGAAATAGGTTAAAGAAAGTGTGGGTTATTCATGCTTTGCGTTTCCGGGACCAAGACATGTATTTTGGGCGGGATGTTACTTGCAGCCGCCATACCCGCGGGGTTGGCACAGACCTACAAAGCTCTCGGCGAGTACAAGCTGCCGGGTTCGAGCGCAAGGCAACTAGCCGTGGACAGTGAGAGTCGCCGTTTGTTTGTCGCAGTGGATGACGGGATAGCCGTGCTGAATGCGGACACGGGGGCGTCGGTGGGCCTGATCCCGCTGAAGGCAGCGAATGATGTTCTGCTGATTCCCGTGATGAATGGGGAGGAGCAGGGGGCTTCGGTGAAGGGTTTTGCGACGGGCGATGGCACTTTCATTTCGTTCTCGCTGAGCGACCTGAAGGTGAGTCACTTAGGCAAACTGCCAATGGGCGGGTCTTCATCGCTGTGCTATGACGAGGAGGCGAAGGCTGTGGAGATTGTCAGTGCAGGCGGTTCGCTGGTGACGGTCGATGCGGATTCGGACAAGGTGGTCCGCTCGGCAAAGGTTGCAACGGGTGACGGGCAGATTGCCTGCGGCATTCTCAGCCACGTCTATGTAGCGGACGCGGGCGCGAACGTTGTCCATGCGCTGAATGCGGAGACGGGGAAGAATGATGGCGATTTCCCCATGATGACGGGGCATGAGCCTTCGGGGCTGACGCTTGACACGAAAGGGCGGCGGCTGTTTGTCACGTGCAAGGACGGCGTGATCGAGATCATCGACACGGACTCCGGCTTTACGTTTATCCAGTTGAAGGGGGGTACGGGGCCGGCTCGCGAGACGTTTGCGTGGACTCCGCAGGGCAAGGGGCAGTGGAAGGCCGCGGCATTTGTCGCGCAGCAAGACGGCACCCTGACCGGCGTGCGGATGAACGCTTACATCAACTACACGGTGGCGGGACAGTACAAACTGTCTCCGGGTCTTGGCGGCATAGCTTACGACTCGAAGACGCATCATCTTTTTCTTTCTGCCGTTCAAGCGGCCGCCCCCGTGGTTGTAGTGGCGGGCTACTAGATCAGTGAATTTCCTGGGAGGCAACTAACAACATGCGCATGCTTAAGAATGCGGTCTCGGCCGCAGTGATGGCAGTTCCGCTCTGTATCCCCACCGCGCACGCACAGGATGGAACGCATATTTTGAGCGAGGCTCAGGCGCGCGGCAGGCGGATCCTGATTGTCACGGGCGAGACGGAGAAAGAGCGTCCGAACGATGATCTGCTGGTCAAGAAGCACCTGGAGGCCCAGGGATACGTGGTGACGATGGGGAAGGAAGACGATGCGGCAGTGACCAGCGGCGAGGACCTGATCATCCTTTCGTCGACCGCCGATCCGCGCGTTCTCGGGCAGACGTATGCGGCGTCGACGATGCCGGTTTTTACGTGGAACGCGGTGGATTACCCGAACATGTGGATGACGGGCCCGGAGCGGCATGTGGACTTCGAGACGCTCGATCCAGTGCAGGACTATATGCGCGCCTTCTCCGTTCTGTATGGGTATTTCACGAATGTGGCGACGCCGATTGTGCATGAACTAGGCATTCCGCGCTCGCAGATGTTCGGCACACTTTATCTGGAGCCGCAGGCGTTTGGCTGGGGGAAGCCGGCGCCTTCGGCGGACATTTTGGTGAGCATCGAGGGAGATCCGACGCATGCCGGTGTGTTTACCTATGAAAAAGGTTCGACCATGTACAACAGCTTTGTCGCTCCGGCCCGCCGGGTCGGGTTCTACCTGCAGAATGGGACGTTTCATCATTTGACGGAGGTACACGGCCAGGCGGAGAAGGACCCGGACCTTGCAGCGTGGTGGACTGGGCGGAAGCTTTTTGACATTAGTGTGCGGTGGGCACTGAGCGCGCCTGCGATGCCCGAGACTTACAATCCGGCGGCGCTGAAGACGAGACTCGCAAGTGTGGCGAAGGGAAAGAAGATCCTGTTTGTGCGGCGACTGGAGACGCCGGAGGGCGAGGAGTCCGACAACCACATCGCCGAGCACCTGAAGGAACTTGGATTTGTCGTCAAAGAGGCGGACCAGGGCGAGCCTGCCAGCGTAGCCGAAGGCCAGGACGCGATTATCGTCTCGGCGACCGCTTCCAAGTACAAGATGTCTAACAAATATCGCGATGCCAAGATACCCATTCTCTGCCTTGAGGGTTTGATGGCGGACACGCTGAAGATGGCGAACCGGCGGCGGTACACCGACTATGGGGAGCATGGTGAGGCGAAGGAGAGCGAAGATCCACCCGAGTCTTATCTGGAGATCGTCAATTCGTCGCACATGATGGCGGCTGGATTGAAGCCGGGCTACGTGAAGTACATCAAGGAACCCGATGTGCTGAAGTGGGCGATGCCGCTGCCCTCGGCGATCGTGATCGCGATGCTGCCGAACTCTTTCCACGAACGCGCCATCTTCGGGTATGAGAAGGGTTCGACGATGGCTGACGAGTTTGTCGCTCCGGCGCGCCGCACGCTGCTTCCAGTGGATAACCCGGCCTTCGACGATCTGACGGAGCAGGGTCACGCTCTGTTCGACGCAACTCTACTTTGGACGATCAGTCCTCCTTCCCACTAAGCGGCTCCTGTCTTTCCGAGAGTGCTGCTTGTGTGTTGGGAGGGAACCGTAAATACTTCAGGAGGTTCCATGAACACACCTCGTTTTCTTCCTGTGCTGGCCGTGGTTTCAGGGCTTCTCCTGCCGGGTCAGCGGGCACATGCAGAGGGCCCGGTAAACCCGATTTTCAGCGGAAAGAAGGTGCTGCTTGTGGCCGCGACGTCGAGCGAGACTGCTCCGGTGGACGCGAACATCAAGAAACACTTCGAATCGCTGGGAATGGTTGTCACGATGGTGCCGGACATCAATCCGCCAAGCGCGACGGGCTACGACCTGGTGTTCCTGGCAAGCGATGTCAAGGCAAAGACGGTCACGAATAGCTACCGCAGCACCACGGTTCCGGTGTTCACCATGAAGCCGTGGCTGCTGGACTTTCTCGGCATGACGGGATATGAGCCGCAGAAGGACTATGGCGAGGACACGAAGGTGGAGCAGTCGTTCCTTTGGCTGGTCAACGCTCCGAATCCGATTCAGGCCGGTTTTCCCAACGGAATGTTCATGCCGATGAAACATGCGATCAAGACCTACAACTGGGGGCTGGCGACACCGTCTGCCCAGGTGATTGCGTTTCTTCCCGGCGAGCCGACCAAAAGCATTGTGTTTGGTTATGACAAGGGTGTTTATATGGACCACGAGTTCACTGCGCCGGCACGACGGATCTTTTTCGGTCTTGCGCCAGACGGTTTTGACGTGCTCATTCCGGACGGCATCAAGCTGTTTGACTCGTGCGCAGCCTGGGCGCTTAGCGGGAAGAAGGAGAGATGATGAGGAGGATGATGACGACCACGAGTTGGATGGCGGTGTGGGTTGTGCTATTCGTCGCAACCGGAGTCGCCGCTTTGGCGCAGTCGGAGATCAACGGACCGACCGCACTGATCGTAACGTACCGGGCGAAGCCTGAATCGCGTGCCAAGTTTCGCAGCGTGATGGCCGGAGAAGGGGTTGCGTCGCTAGACAGGTGGAAGAAAGACGGGTTGTTTTCGAGCTACAACGCCCTGTTCACCGCGTACGCGGGGAACAACGTTCCTGACATGTATTTGATACTGCGCTTCGAGCACTTCACCGATCTTGAGCGATGGCAGAAGATCGAGCAGACGGATCCGGGCGGCCTTCCTGAGGCCGCGCAGGCGATCGCCTGGGTCGATAACTCCGCCACAGCGGACATTGTGGGCGAGAAATCTGTCGCTCCGACGAGTAAGAACTCTCAGTTCTTCGTACTGGAGTATGACGTGACGGCCGCCATGCCGAAGTACGTGAGCTATGTGCAGGGGTACGCGGCACCCCAGTTCGACGCGTGGATGAAGGCAGGGGCGCTGAGTTCTTACTCATCGTTTGTAAACCAGAACCCGGCGGGAGCCCCGTGGGGGAGCTTGATCGTTCTAGAGTACAAGGATCTCAAAGCGCTTGCGTCGCGCGAGGTGATCAAGACCAAGGCGCGTTCGGAACTCGCCTCATCGGACCCTGTGTGGAAGAAGTGGAGCGACGACAAGACGGCGATCCGTACGGAGAAAGCGGCTATCGCGGCGGTGTCGCTTCGGTAGGACTTCGCTTCGCTTAGGCGATTGCTTCGCGGGTGAAGGGGTGGGCTGGCAGCGGTATGGGTGAATCGGAAGCGGCGCGAGAGCTGAGATGCCTGGTGCAGGGCCGCGGGGCTTTCTTTCGGTTCGAAGGTAGAGAGAGCGCCGTTCTCAGAGGACTCGCCGGCGCCACATGAGGAATCCGCTGCCAAAGAGCACAGCGGGAGCTATTCCCAGGCAACACCAGATTACTTTCACGAGCAAGCCGCCCCATTCGGCCTGGTGGACTCGCTGCGCCTTGGCGAGGAACCGCTGCATACGGGTGCCATCGCGCTCACGGGTGAGTTTGGCGACGTGAACGATGCCGTGAGCGTCTGCCACGACGACGGCTTTGCCGGTGGATTGCCGATACCTCTCGCCTGCTTCCTCGAACTCGACGGTTATGGGGTATTCCAACTTCGCGATGCGAACCAGAGATGGCACGGCATCGGGGGCGGCGTCATGGACGGCCGCGAGAACGGCATCGAGGGAGACGGGAGTGGCGTCCCCGGGAGGTTCCGTGGCGCCGGAGCTCCTGGATTCCCGCATGGCAGGAGTTATGGGCGCGGCCACCAAGATGCGAGTGACGGCTTCTTTCCACGCGAGGTAGGTTCCCGTGAGACCGATGACAAGCAGCGGAATGAGTACCCAGAATCCGAGGCCGTAGTGGAGCGGCCGGGCGCTCGCGCGCACTTTGAAGCGGGACGGCGTCCAGCGCTTAGGCCACCAAAGCGCGAGGCCGGTGAGCGCGAGTGTGATGACGAGGCAGCCCAGATAGCCGATGACGGTTTGCCCCGGCGCCCCAAGCAGGAGAGTGTGGTGCAGGCCCATGATCCAGCTCAGGGGGTCCGCCGCGGCCTTGCGGATGCCTAGGACCTGGCAGCTGCCCTGCCCATTCCCTGCCGCATACAGGAACTGCCGCCGCTTTCCGCTGCCCTCTTTGACCTCTTCAGTGAAGGACATGGAAGCCGCAACATCGACGGGCGGTGTCAGATACAGGATCTTCGCCTCAGGGTCTGCGAGCTTGGCGGCTTCGAGGCACGCGTCGGCCGAGCCGGCGCCTGCTGGGCCGGAGTGCGTCAGCCCGGGGTAGACTGCACGCTCCAACTCAGGGCGAAAGATCATCGAGGCGCCGGAGAGGCCCATCATGACGAGGAAGAGACAGATGCTCAACCCTAACGTCATGTGGGTCCAAAGCAGGAGCCTGCGTCCGAGCGTCTTGGTCTGCATCGGTTTCTTCAGCGACGCTGCTTTGCGCTCGGTCGTTTGCGTGTCCATCATCTGTCCAGTCCTCCTTTGTTCGAGTCAAACGCGACGGCTGTGCGACATCGCTAGATCGTCAGGCGATGTCAATCTATAAGGTATGCGCGTGCGACCGGCTTGAGTTTGGCGCCTGGCGCGGGAAAGACTCCGTGGAGCTTTGTCGAGCGATGGATGGGCTTAGCCGACGCGCAGCGGAGCTTCCTTATCCGCAGCCGCTCTTTTTACCAGCACGCGGCGACCGTGCCACTTCGCCCTCTGCTTGTTGATCCAGATGATGGGTCCAGTGATGGCGAGCACGGGAAGGCAAAAGCCGAGGAGCGCCGCGAGTACTCGGGTGGGCAAGCCTAAAAGGGTTCCGGTGTGAATCTCACGGGTATACAACACCAGTGCAGCCTGCATGGGTGGTGTGGTGCGGGAGGAGCCTACGGAGAGAATGTTGCCCGTCCTGGGATCGAGGGTGGTGAAGCTTCGTCCGGCGGGTGTCTTGTCTTCGGGGAATCTCTGGTAGATGAATACCGGATCTCCGGCCTTCTCGGAAAGGAGAAGGCGGGGTATCTCGGCGCCGGGGAGGGTTTCCCTTGCGGTCTGGAGCATTGCCTCGATGGACGTGCCGTGTCCGGGTCTGACGATGGCGTTGTCTGGGCGGTTGAGCAGTTTGAGCAGCTTGCCGGTCTGGTAGTGCAAGCCTATCCCGGTTAGGGCGAAGGCGAACATGGCCAGCGAACTCCAGAAGCCGAGGCTCATGTGCAGGTCGCGGTTGAGACGAGGACCTGGGGAACCCTTATGAAAGCGAAAGACCTTACGGGGGAACCAAAGGACGATACCCGTGAGGGAGAGGATAAGAAGGCAGTAGGTGCCGGCCATGACGACGACACTTCCCGGGCGGTCGGCGATTCCGCCGGTCAGTAAATTAACGTGCAGATCATGGATTTTGATGAGCAGATCGGGCCCGTCTTCCGTGCTGCCAAGGATCTTGCCGGTGTACTGGTTTACGTAGATCTGCCGTGTGCGATGCGTGGAGACGGAACGGATGCGGGCGTAGGTCGCGTATGTGGGAGCATCGGCGAAGTAGAAGCGGTTGAGTTTCCATCCGGGCGCCTGCTCTTCCACCCCCCCCTTCACGAGATCCCAGTTCATGACCGGGCCGGTGACTTCTACTTTGGTCAATTCGGGATGGAGCAGACGATTCAACTCGGGTTCGAATGCGATGATGGTGCCGGAGACGCCCAGGACGACCAGCACCAGAGCAGAGCAGAGACCGATTAGCAGATGGGCGGTGAATAGAAACTTCTTCATGATGGCCACTCGCTCGAGTTGGTTAGGAGGCTTTCGGTAGAGGAGACAGGCGTGGGTCAAGTCAGAAGAGCAGCTTGAGCGCGAACTGAAGCTGGCGCCCGGGTGAAGCGGCGGCGGTGAGTGTTCCTGCAGTTCCTGACAGAGCGCCGTTGGAGCTGAAGACCTGTGTCTGCGCCTGTGCCGGATTGGCGAAGTTTGTATGATTGCTCACGTTGAACGCCTGTACTTGGAATTGGGCGTGGACACGATCGGTGATGGCTTGGTCCTTCATGAGTCCTGTCGTCCAGAAAAAGTAGCCGGGACCATCGATGGTATTGCGCCGGCCGGTGCCGAGCAGCGGGCCGTTCAATCCTGGGCCGTAGGTATAAGTTCCCGGTGCGCTGAAGCAGGTTGTATCGAGATAGTTGACAGTGTGGCCGTTGGTGCAGCTTCTGCCAGAGACAGTTCGATTTGGAAACTGGTAAGGCTGCGAGCCCAGCAGACCGAGTTGGTCGCCGCCGACAATGGGCGTGAAGGGAATTCCGGAGCGAATGGTAAAGATGTTGTTTAAGGTCCATCCGCGGAGGACCGAGGTGTAGGCCCCGCCGCGCTTGATGTTGGGAAGCGGCGCGACCCCATTGGCTGAGAACACATTGCGTACATCGAAGTCCGAGTCCGCGCGGTTGAGGCGCATGTCGAAGACAGGCAGACCAGAGATCGAGTTGCCGAAGCTGGCGCCGGAGACCGAAGAGGAGCTGTCGTCGATCGAATGAGACCAGGTGTACGCGATCTTTCCGGTGAAGCCGTGCGGGCTGGAGTAGCTCAACGAAGTTTGCATGGAATGGTAGAGCGAACTGCCGGCATAGACGGTGTCGGACTCGGTCCCAACCGCTGGGTTCAATACCAGAGCGGCCCGGGCACCGCCGGTGACTTTCGCGACGTCCGGCCAGTAATAGTTGCCATTGGGATCGCGGCCCAAAGGGGCAACGTTGTTGATGTCGTTGGTGCTGAAAATCTGATGGACGCCATGTGAACCGATGTAGCCAATCTGCAGGATAGTATTCGGAGTGAGTTGCTGCTGCACATTGATATTGCTTTGGATGACATAAGTACGCGGTGGGGTCGGCGGAGTATAGATAGCGCGCAGCTTCGGTGTGGTCGTAAAGAAGGGAGTCGTGGGAAAGAGGCCTTTGCCTGCAGTGCCGACGTAGCCGACACGTCCTTCCTGGTAGGACGGTGCGCTGGAGATGACCTGGAGCTGAAAGGTGTAGTTAAGTGGCAGGATGTCGTAGATTCCGGACGCCGCACTGATTACGGTCCTGCCGTTATGGTATGGGTCCCACGCGATACCCAGTCGCGGCTCGAAGTTTTTGGTGGTGGGATTGTTCGTGAAAAATGTAGGAACGGAGACGGCCGCGGGTGAGGTCGGCGTGGGCAGCGTTCCCAGCCTCCCTGCGGATTCTGTCGTGTTGGTCGCCATCTCGTAACGGAGACCCATGTTGACCGTGAGATTGCTGAACCACTTCCAACTGTCCTGCACGTAGGCGGCATAGATCGTCTGTCTTAGATCGTGCGGGATGACAGGTGTACGTGGGAGTCCTCCCTCAAAGAAGCTGGGAACGTTGGTGAGGAAGTTATTGATCGACGTGAAGTTCCATTCGCCATTGGGCAGAACGCCGCCGAGAGTGTTGTTCTGGTCGTACTCGATGGCGCCTCCGAAGGTGAGCGTGTGTTTGCGGATGACGTAGGTTGCGTCGTCGTAGAGCTGGTAGGAGTTGTAGTGGAACGCATTTGTGCCGACTGATCCCGATCCTCCCTGGACGGTCGTAAGCGTCGCTACCTGGAGCTGGCCCGTGCTGCGACCGGGGTAGTAGGCGAGAGCGGGATCGTTTACCGCCGGATTGATCACGAATTTTTGATTGGGCGCGATTGCGACGGAGCGGTTGTAGCCGAGGCGCGCCGAATTCGTGAGGTTGCCCGAAAAGATGTGTATCTCTTCCAGGGCAGCCGTCGTGCGCCGCGAGATCGCTTCATCGTAGAGGGTGTTTGTCTGATCGGCGGAGTCGAGCGAAGCCGTGTCATAGAGTGCGGTGCCGTGCAGGGAATCCTTCTGCGAAAAGTTGTGGTCGAGATGGCCGGTGGAGAAGTCTTCGTTGGTCTTCTGGGTAGTCTGGAAGCTGTAGAATCCGGTGTTGCCGCTCACGGTCGAGCTTGGCAGAGGGAAGAGGGTAAGGAAAGGCGCCACTTTAGGATCGACTGCGAGTTGTTGCAGACCGCCGATGCACTTCGAGCCTGTCGTGCAGGTCACCAGGCCCTTGCGGGCATTGGGCGAAAGCACTGTCGATCGAATCGTGACGCCCTGGGCCTGGCGAAAGCCCTCGTAGTTGAAGAAAAAAAATGTCTTCTCTTTGAAGATGGGGCCACCCAGGGCCGCGCCGAACTGGTTGCGACGGAAGGAGGGTTCGCCTGCGCCGACGGGATCGAAAAATCCGCGCGAATCAAAGACGCTGTTCCGAATGAAGTCATAGACGGAGCCGTGAAACTGGCTGGCGCCCTGTCGTGTGATCGAGTTGATGACGCCCCCCGACATGCGGCCAAACTGGGCCGGAGCATCGGAGGTGATCACGTTGAATTCCTGCACAGCATCTACGCCGAGCGTTGCGCCGGAGACCGAGCCCGGTCCACCATTCGCATAGTCGTTGATGTTGATGCCATCGAGGCGGTAGCTGTTCTGCTGAGGCCGATTTCCTCCTATGGTGAGCTGTGCGCCGAGGCCGCGAGAGAGTCTGGTGGTAGCAGTGGCTGCGCCGGCAAACTGTGTGAGCACCTGGGAGACGCCGGTGTTCAAGGTAGCAAGTGTGGTCCAGTCGCGGCCGTTCAGCGGCAGGTCGCGCGTCTGTTTACCGTCAACCAGGCCCCCGACCGAGGTGTCGGCGGCGTTGACCTGATTGGACGATGCGTTGACCGTAATCACGGTGTCCGTTGCGGCCACGGTCATGGCAACGTCGAGTTCACGGACTGCGCCGACAGAGAGCAGAACGTCTTCGAGATTTTTGGATGCGAAGCCCTCGACCTTGACGCTTACTTTATATCTACCGGCGGCAAGATTCGGTGCTGTGTAGATGCCAGCGCCATTCGATGTAGCGCTGCGAGAGACGCCTGTCGATGCTGCCGTGATTTGAATCTGCGCGCCGGGAATCGCCGCTCCCCCTGAGTCCGAAATAGTCCCCTGCAGGGTGGCTCCTCCGCTTTGTGCATTTCCTGTGGATGGGGAAACGAACGCTACGGTTGCGAGGACGAGGAAGGCGATGCGGCGGATTGTCTTGAACATGGAATCTCCAAACTCACAGAACCAGAGCCGACAAGAACAGTTCGTAGCCTGTGATGAGGTGCTCTTCGAATCAGGAGGATTGTTATTGAGCGCGGTGAAGAACGTCTGAGCAGGGGATGAAAAAGCCTTCATCAAGGTTTGACCACAATGCTTGCAGGACAAAGCCCCTGTGTGTTCCGGTGCCTGCCGGGCCATTGGCCTGTGATCAGTGCGACTGCGCACAATATGTTGCAGGCCCAAAACTATCGGTTCTCCGAGTTGAAACGCGGACGAGCTGGTTTGCTGGATCGCTGGCCAGCGCGAGTCGGTCTGGCAGCCCATTGCGGCCGTGAATTGCGGAGATGCGGTCCTGCGGGTATTGCTGCCATAGGTTCGGTGAAAGCATCCGCCAACGTTTCACCGTGCCCCGGTCGGAGATGAAACGATCCACCAGGAGGCTTTGGTTTTGCGCGTCATACTTTGTGTGAATTGCGCGGGACGCGTTGTGGGGCAGCGCTGAATCGTTGGCAGGGACCCAGGTTCCCGTGGCCAGGCGTTGCTGGTCGGCAGAGGGGGTGCTGTTGACTACGGTGGGATGGAACGGCTGGTATCGGTCGAAGATCCCGTGGATAAGCTCTCCGCGGGAAAAAGTCGCCAGCCTCGATAGTTCCCCTGCGCGTTCCGGGTGCCCGCTGCTGTTATATGCGAGGAAGAGGACGATGTGGCGCTTCGGGTCGACCTCCAGCTCAGTGTGGAATGCCGCTGTGTCGCCGGATTGACCGAAAAAACGAGAGCCATTGAACCAGATTTCGTGGAAGGCCAGTCCCATGCCTGGAATCTCGGGGCTAAGGTCGGGAGCAGTCGTCGTCTGACGTGAAAGAATTATCGCCACACTTGGGGCCGCGAGGATGTGTTGGCCATCTAGTGTTCCGTGATGAAGAAACATTGCGCCAAATCTTCCCATGTCCTCTGCGGAGGTAAAGAGGCTGAGCGCGAGTTCGAGCCTCTCGTTCGGCAACGCGCCTTGTGTGCTTGCTCCATATCCCTGGGAGAGATCAGGGGCGAGCGGTGTGGGGAGCGGTTGGGCCAGTGTTGTCCGTGTCATACCGAGCGGGGCGAAGATGTGGCGCTGAGCATAGTCGGAGAATGGCTCCGTGGAGGCGCGTTCGACGATATATGCGGCGAGGTCCATGCCATACGGGCTATAGCTGTTGAGTGCTCCGGCTGGATAAGTTCGTGGCGGCAGGTTACGCGTGAGATACGTCCGCAGATCGGTTGCTTGTATATGCGATAGGGTGTCTGTGAATCCGGCAGTGTGGGTCAACAGATGGCGCAGCGTGATCGGACCACCTTGTCTGCCGGGTAGATGAAAATCCAGATATCTGGCTATGTCCTCGTCGAGCGAAAGCCTGCCCTGCTCGACCTGCTGCATCACCGCGACGGCGATCACGGGCATGGCAAGCGCGCCGCCGCGAACAATGGTGCGATCGGGGTCCATGGGGATATGCTTTGAAATGTTTGCCCAGCCATAGCCGCGGCCCAGAAGCGTTGCATCATTTTGCATAAACAAAAAAACTGCACCGGCGGCATCGTCGCGCTTGAGTTGAATGTCGAACATACCATCCACGAAGGCAGCCAGATCATCGGGGGCAATAGCAAGGCGGCGTTCCTGCGGTGTAGCGGACGTCGCAAGCATCAGAAAAAGGACGGCCACGGTACGAGAGAAACGCGTCATCGGGAAAGTCCACGCTGCACGAGATTTATTTTGCGATTGGCACTGGTTGGGAACAGCGCGGAACATTCAGTGTTCCTAAGCGATTGCTCATTTCGAAGGCGCGTTATGGATGCAGTGATCATTTTCACCTCGATGGCGTTTTCCACTTTTGCTCCGGATATCATCCACTTCACGAAATAGAGAAGCGTTTAGAAGATGCCGGGCAGCGCGGGAGTATGCTCCTGATGAAGCGCCACAAGGTCCCTCTTCTCCATGCCGAGAATGCGTAGGACTAACGGCGCAATCTGCGTGGTGGGAACTGGAGTTTTGTCGATACGTCCGGTAAGCTGGCGTCCCGAGACCAGAAGCGCGACATGGGTAAGGTCGTCTGAGAAGCCGCCATGAATGCGCGGATGCAGAGCGTCGGTGGCGCTCCAGATAACACCGGCCCGGGGCTCGAGTATGAGATCTGGCATGCGGGAATCCTGCGCTGCGGTATTCATGACCAGGGCCAGCCTCTCACCCGTGTAGATCTGGCCGATACCGAGTTCAGTCTTTTTTGCGCGATATGCCTGCAGCACTGCGGAGGTGAATGCTGGGTGTTGCAACCACACCATGGCCACGGAGTTTGTCGTGATGTGTGCGAGACTTCCGCGAGCTGCGACGGTGGCGACCGCCTCGATACGTGCGGGATCGATAAGACGCGAAGCAGGGACATCGGTGGGGGCGCAACCGTGCTTTGCGGTCACAATGATCCAGGTCGAGTCATTCAGCCCATCCCTGGTGAGTTCGGCTACCACGCGCCCTAGCTCGCCATCCACTTCCTCCAGGGCGCTTTCGACCGAGGCCTCCCTGCTGTGTTCGCGTTTAGAAAGGAGGCTGGCGCGCTGGGCTGAATCAAGGCCAGTGAGCGTCATGCCGAAGAGTCGCGGGACCGGCATCCGCGATTTTCCAGTGCTATCGCGACCGGCGATCCAATGGATCACGGCATCGGTGCGCGCCTGGTCCGCGGCCCTGGCCTGATTTTTGGTGCGGATCTTGATGTCGGGGACGAAGACTTCATCGAGCGCAGTGCCAGAGGGGCCACGGAGCAGGTCTGCGTAGGCAGGCAGCTCGTCGGCCCAGGCGGTTCGGCCGCCGGATGCATGGACCTCATCAAAGATATTATTCACTTTCACAAGTTCATGTGGGGTTACAGGAGAACAGCCATGTGCGGGATCGTATGCTCGCGCGGGATCGGCAACATCCAAATCCGCAACATCAAGGTTGAGCGAAGCGCCTCGCGTAATGCAGGCTTGATCGTGCGAAAGAGCACGATCGAAGCCGCCGCTCGAGAGGATGCCGGTTGAAATGGGTGATCCTCCCGTCGCCAGGGCGAGCAGGCCAGCGGCGCTATCCGGCCACGGAACATGGGCATTGGTGTAAGTGACGCCACGGCGGCTGAGTTGCGCAAGCGTCGACTGTGGGCGTGCTACTACCCAACGCGCAAGATCGAGCGCGCGGAGGCCATCGATGCTGACGATCAGCACTCGATCCGCAGGGTGGTCCGTCGGCGTGTGTAGGAGCGGTCTTGGGTACTGCTCTGGAATCTGACCGTGCGAACCCAGGCCCGAAGCGGTGGCCGAGGCAAAGAGCGCAAGACGCATCCAGCGATTCATTTCAGCTTTGCGGCCTCTTTGGCATCGAGCGCGGCCGGCAGCGGAGTATAGATTGCGTCCTTGACAACGTCCTGCTGGCCTTGTCGACTGAGCGCAAATTTGAGGAACTCCTCAAGGACAGGGTTCAGCGACTTGTCCGGAACTCTGTTGGCAAAGATGTAGATGACACGGCTGAGCGGGTACGTCTGGGCCGCGACCTCATCGAAGTTCGCCTCGTGAAAGGGCGGGCCGGCAGTAGCGGACAATTTGAGAACCTTCGTTTTGGGATTGTCATTCCAGGCCAGGCCCGTGTAGCTAAGGGCGTACTTATCGGCAGCAACGATGTCAGAAAGGGGGAGAACAGTATGGGGCGCTCCGATGCCATCGCGCCACTGGCCATTGGCGAGCACACGCTGGTTGACGAAGTTGTCGTAGCCGTTCGGGATTTCAACCCCCCAGAGATGAATGGGCTTGTTCGCCCAGTCGCCTGTGAGACCAAGCTGACCCCAGGTGGTTATGGGTTCGCGGATGCCGCGATTGTGTGTGGAGGAATAGATCGCGTCAAGCTGCTGGAAGGTGATCTGATTGAGCGGGTTGTCTTTGTGGACGATGAAGACGATAGCATCGGTAAACGCCTTGGTCCGGAGGCTGCCGCCGGCGACTGCAACGGCCAAGGGCTTGTACCCGAACTTCTCCACGAAGGGCGTCTCCTCGCGACCCATCATTTCGCGGGCAATGAAGGCGAAGTCGGCGATGCCGGAGGTCAGGCGCGGACCACCTTGTCCTGAGCCGCCAATGTCGACCGAGATTTTGACGGCAGGATAGATCCTGGTGAAATCATCAATCCACATCTGCATAAGCTGGGTGACGGTATTTGACTCGACCCCCTTGAGAGTGCCTGATAAGCCTTTGACCGGATGGTACTCAGGGAGCTGGGAATCCACTTGGGCGGTGTAGGGCAGGGGCGGGTTCGGATGTGCAAGTGGTTCCTCAAGATTCTGAGCGCGAAGAAAAACGGCTGATGCAAGGAGCATGGCGAGAGCGGCGATGTGTTGGATCTTCATGGGTCTGCGGGTGTCCGTCGAGCATTGAATTCGGTGTGGACGATCCACTTCAGTCCGAGCAAGTGAAGAACGTCTTAAGTGTAAGTAAAAAGTCGTTCACGTCCCGATTGGCAAGTATCAGCCTGTATCAGGCGTGGGGAACAAGGAAGAGGAGCGATAGACCGAAGATGATAGCGGAGACAGCAAACGTGACGACCATAAAACCCATCATGCGCTTCATCGGGATTCCGGCTATCGCCAGGATGGGCAGGGCGAAGAAAGGCTGAAGCATATTGGCCACGGATTCTCCCATCGCTACAGCCATCGTGGTCCCGGGCAGTGAGGCGTGAAGCGCTTGTGCGGCGGGGATGGCGAATGGCCCCTGTACCGCCCAGTGGCCGCCTCCACTTGGCACGAAAAGGGTGATGATCATGGACGTGAGATAGGTGTAAAAGGGGAGCGTGTGCGCGGTCGAAGCGCGGATAAATACTTTCGACAACACTCCAGCCAGACCAGTGGTGGTGATAATTCCCATCAGTCCGCCGTACAGCGGATATTGCAATATGAGCGAACCGCTGATGCGCGCGGCGTGTTTGACGGCGGCGATGTACGCGGAGGGGCGAAGATGAAGCAGAAGGCCGCCGATCAGCAGGATGAGAATAACGGAATTGAGGTCGAGGGTGAATCCAGTGCGGCGCCACTCTGCGATCAGCGCAAACACGCCAAGCGCCACGAAGAGGATGTTTAAAATCCAGGCGTTGTCCAGCCACGAGCTGAAGGTGCTCTTGCGCTCTTTCCCGACCATCTGACGGTCTTCTTCGCGCAGCCGTTCGGGGTCTGCGACCACTGTATCGCGGGCTGCGGGCCCCAAGGCACGAAATATGATTGGCAGGACGATGAGCAGAACCAGACATGGGATGAGATTGAATCGGGTGAAGACGGTCTGCGAAAGGGGAATGCCGTGGCCGGTGACTTTTTCAACGATGTTAAGGGCGGAGCCGTGCGTTGCCTGCGAGAGGGCGATCGATCCGGAGAGGCCTTCCGTTGAGACAACGAAGCCAGTATAGGCGGCCGCAACGAGCCATCCGAAGTCCACGCGGACACGTTTCGCCATTTCGCGTGCGAGCAGGGCAGCGGTAACCAGGCCGAGCCCCCAGTTGATCCAGGAAGCAATCATGCTGACGATGATGGTGAGCGAAATGGCTGCCAGCGGCGTCGAGACCAGGGAGGCAATCCTGGCCAGGAGCCGCTGAATCGGGGGGGCGACGGCCAAAGCATAACCGGCAACGAGCATGATGACCATCTGAAAGGCAAAGGCGAAGATGGCAAAAACACCGCCGTACCAGGCCGCTGCAATGTCAGGCATTGTTGCTTTTGGAGCGAACATGAAGGCCAGGATGGCGCCAAGAAAGGTAAGCAGGACGGCGAAGACGAACGGGTCCGGCATCACGTGCTCGAAGAGGTAAACGAAGAAAGCCGTAGCGCGTCCCAGGAGTGACTGACGGGGACCTTCGATGGCGATTGCAGATGCGTTTTGCGACATGGGTGTTTCTCCGGCAATAAAGATCGTCACCATGCTGCTGAGACGCGATGAAGAATACATGAAGTAAAGGTGAAGAACGGTTTATCCGGTTTTCGGGGTCGGTAATCTGCCCTGGCCGACGAGGCCTCGAGTGTTTGCGTGGGCGCGAAAAACACATGAACGGCTTTTCACTCGCGCTTCAGTTATCATTCATGCGCGCGACGCTTAATCACTGCGCGGGATCTTATGCGAATTCTGGTTGTTGAAGATGAGGAAAAAGTCTCGGCGCTTGTCAAACGCGGGCTCGCCGCAGAGCGGTACGCTGTCGATGTCGCGGCCGATGGCATTGAGGGGCTCGAACTCACCGAGGCCTATCCTTACGACCTGATTCTGCTCGATCTCATGCTGCCGAGACTCACTGGAAGCGAGTTGCTGCAACGTATCCGCAGGAAGAATGCGTCTGTCCCGGTCCTGGTGTTGACGGCGCGCGACTCGGTCGATGACAAAGTAAAGCTGTTTGATCTGGGAGCCGACGATTTTTTGACCAAGCCGTTCGCCTTTGCGGAGTTGGTGGTGCGTGTGAAGGCTCTGCTTCGCCGCGGGCCGGTCAATCGCTCCAGTACGATTCGCATAGGCGACCTGGAGCTGGACCGGCTGACGCAGCAGGTGAAGCGAGGTACACGGCGCCTGGAACTCACCGCGAAGGAATACTCACTGCTGGAGTACCTCATGCAGAATGAGGACCGGGTGCTTTCGCGCAACATGATCATTGAACATGTGTGGGACCAAAGCTTCGATGGAGTGACCAACATCGTGGACGTCTATATGCGGCACCTTCGGAGCAAGGTGGATGATGGGAACCCGCTGAAGATGCTACGAACAGTGCGCGGAAGTGGATACATGATCAGGGCCGGGCGCGAGCTGTGAACCCACGATCGCTGCGTTCCCGGGTGACTTCATTCTACGTCGGTATGCTTGCGGTGGCGCTGATCGTCTTCAGCATAGCCGTGTATGTCAGCGTGCAGGCGTTCCTCGTCAAGTCGCTTGAGCACTCTTTGCGGACGAATGCATCGAGCATTTTGATCGACTATGTCAAGCCGCTAAATACCAAGGGATTGAAGTGGTTTATCAGCGAGATGACAGAATCTTATCCGCCGGACATCAGCGATACGTTCGTGCGGATTTCGCGGAATAGCGTCGTTTTGTATGAGACGAGCGAAATGCGAGAGAAGCAGACGGGCGTGCCTGGCTCTGTGTCTCCGAATCTCCAAGGAGAATTCTCCGGGATTCGACGGGAACGTCTGACGAGTGGGCAGGAGATGCTGCTCTATCAGCTTGCATATCCTGCCCCAGGCGGCGCCGTGATGTTGATCGAGACCGGCGCGACGATGAATCCTGTGAACCAGATACTTCGCAGATTGGCCCTTATCCTGCTGATCGGTACGCCGGTGGTGGTCGTCCTTTCGGCGGTCGGAGGATACCTGGTTATGACACGAGCGTTGCAACCTGTGGTGACTCTTACTGACTGGGCTGAACGGGTCGGTGGGACTGATCTGGGAGGGCGGCTGCCCGTGATCTCCTCTGGCGATGAACTGGAGCGGCTGTCGCTTTCGCTCAACAGGATGATCGATCGGTTGGAGCAGAGCGTGGCCCATAACCGGCGTTTTTCCGCCGATGCCTCACACGAGCTGCGGACCCCTCTAACCATTGTTCGCGGCGAATTGGAGGTGCTGTTGCAGATTCCGAAGCTGCCCATCGAGGTAGCAGAAGGGATTGGGAGCGCGCTTGAGGAGAGTCATCGAATGTCGCGCATAGTCGAGAGCCTCATGACGATCTCGCGGCTCGAAGGGGGCAGCGATCAAATGGAGATGGCTCCCGTTGATCTGGTCTCGATCGTACAAACAACACGCGACCACATGAGTCTTCTGGCAGAAGAGAACAATATCCTGCTGCTTTGTGAAGCGCGCGGACCGATCCATGTGATGGGCGATGCCATGCGGCTGAAGCAGGTCGCCGTCAACCTTCTGGACAACGCGATCAAATACACGGCGCGCAACGGGCGTGTCGAGGTGGCGGTGTATACGGAAGGAACACTAGCCGTGCTGGAGGTTTCCGACACCGGGATCGGCATTCCGGAGGCTTCGCTTCCCCTGATTTTCGAACGCTTCTATCGCGCAGATGCTGCGAGGTCTCGGGAATCGGGAGGTATGGGCCTCGGGTTGTCCATCGTCAAATCAATCTGCCTGGCACATCATGGGGAAATTTCTGCATCGAGCGTTGCGGGCCAGGGGACCGTTTTGCGAGTCGGCCTGCCACTATTACAAAATGCTGATGTGGGCTCCGATGGAGCGCCTCTGACTCCGGCTTCGCAACTCAGCGCAACGGGTTCCAGATCTGCGGCCATCGGGTACTAGAGGACTCGTCGCACACCAGAAAACTGCGAGAGCTGCCTATCTGTCGCTTCCAGCCCGGACATCAGCAGAAAAGCCCCGCTGCCCGCCCTGATAACAGCAGCAGAAACAGCAGCCCAATTTGATCTCAACATCTACTGCACGGTATAGGTGAGCACCTTAGCCATAGCCTTTGTCTCTCCCGGCGAAGCAGCCAGTATCAGCTCCTTCCTCTTCGGTAGCAGGATCCCCGTTTTCGCTCCCGGTGCTGTGGTCACCTTGGCAACCATGCTTATGTGGTCGGGATCGCTCGTGTTGTAGATCTCCGTGTAGCCCTGACCACCGGGCACATACAGCCTGTGCGTGGCTGCGTCATACATCACCTGGTCCGATCGCATCGGCGCGCTCTCGGTCCCAATCACCTTGCCATTGTCCGAATCCATCGCCACCACCATGCCCGCAGGCTGTCCGCTTTGATTTGCGCGGCATACCACATACAGCCGGTGTTGGGTCTCGTCGAGCGCGACCATGGCATTCTGTTGCGCCGGGGGCACAGGCCACTCGGCAATCTCTTTCATCGTCTTGCGGTCAACTACGGCGATCTTGTTGGTCTGGGTCAGATTCACGAAAATCCGGTTGCCATGCTCCTCCAGTGCAATCGCCTCCACGTGGTTGTCGTTGAACGTCAGGCCGCCCAGCCGCTGTCCAGTATCCGGATTCACTGCCTCGACCTCTGCTGTCCTCATGTCTACGTCTTTGCCGCCGGTCACGATGTAATACACATTTGCTTTCGCGTCGTACGCCGCGGAATCCGCTCCCTCCGTCAATTTAATTGTTCCTTTGAGGGCATATGTTTCGGCATCCAGAATCTTCGTCATCGTCTTGCCACTGTCCGTCACCACAATTGTCGAAGCGCCTGGGCGCACCAAAATGCTGTGCGGTGCGTCAAATCCCGGTACCGTCTTCAGGTGCTTGCCCGTTTTCAGGTCGAAGACCTCGAGCGTGGCATGGTCTTCGGCCGCCAGCAGCAGTCTGCCTCTTTGTGTGTCGACCGCAAAGTGATCGAAATCGCCTGTATAACCGGGTAAATTGACCGTCGCGGTCAGCTTTAGAGGTTGTGTCGCGTGAGTCTGTGCAACTGCATAAAGCACCGTCGACGTACTCAAGACGAGCAATTGCGCAATGGTCTTCTGTATACGGATCGTCATCGTTAGCCTCTCCTCGAAGTGCCCCGTAAAGTCGAGCCCATGGTCAAGCTACTGGTTAAGGGCAAGCCATTCCATCGACACTCGCTTCTGCTTTGAGCCTCGTGAAATCACATGAGCCCGCGCTGAAACTCAAATAAAATTGCGTTCATTCTGTCCGGGTACCTGTCTGCATCCAGATCAGGGCCCTCTTCGGTTCTCTGAACGAAGATTTATGTCAGTTTCACTGATGGTTCATTCTCAGAGAAATAAATGGCGAGGTAACAAACATGCTCGTGGACTACAGCCGATCTGTAGCTTCCCTTTGCATACGTACATCTCACCTCCTGCATTTGCAGCAGGCCGCCTTTTCTTGAAGGTACCGCATATGAAAGCACTTTCTTTCGCGCGCATCAACATCCAGGCTTTCGCCCTTCTGCTCTGCGCCATTCCCGCTCTGCAGGGCCAGGTGTCCACCGGAACCGTGGCCGGAACCGTCACCGACGCTTCAGGGGCCGTGGTCGCGGATGCTCCCGTTGTCATTACCAATGCCGCGACCGGCATCACGACCCGTTCCTCTACCAGCTCTGCCGGTCTCTACTCCGTTCCCGGTCTGCAGGTCGGCATCTACCGCGTATCGGTTACTGTTCCGGGCTTCGCTCCGCAGCAGGTCAATAACGTCATACTGAACGTCGGTGCGCAGCCGGAGATCAACATTCAGCTCAGGGTGGGCTCCACATCGGAGAAGGTCAACGTGACCACCGCACCGCCCGCGATTGATGTCGTCACATCGACCACAATGCCTGTAGTCGACGAGCGCACCATCGTCACCCTTCCGCTCAATGGGCGTGATTGGACCCAGCTTGCCAATCTACAGCCCGGAGTAGCCGCCGTGCGCACCCAGTCTCCTGTTGCGGTCACCAATCAGCGCGCCAACCGCGGCGTAGGCAACCAGCTTACCGTGGGCGGTGCGCGCCCTCAGCAGAACAACTATCGCGTCGACGGCATCTCGATCAACGACTACTCCAACGGTGGCCCCGGTGGCGTCATCGGCTCCAACCTCGGTGTCGACGCGATCCAGGAGTTCTCGGTTGTCACCTCTAATGCCTCCGCCGATTACGGCAAGACGGCCGGGGGCATCATCAACGCAGTTACTCGCTCCGGCACTAACCTGTTCCATGGCTCGGCATACGAGTTCCTCCGCAACTCCGCCCTCGATGCCCGAAACGAATTCGACCTGCCCGGCAAGATAGCCGAGTTTCGCCGCAATCAGTTTGGGGCATCAGCCGGCGGACCCATCATCAAAGACCGTACGTTCATTTTTGGCGACTACGAAGGCCTGCGCCAATACCAGGGCTCGAACGCCTCCAGCATCGTTCCTACCGCCGCCGCACGAAGCGGCCACCTGGTCTCCGGCAACGTCACGGTTGATACCGCCGTCGTGCCATACCTTGGCCTCTATCCTCTCCCCACCCCAGGCCAGCCCATCAACGGCGACACTGGAAGCTTCCTCTTCAACGATCCTTTTGTCACTCACGAAGACTACTTCACCCTGCGGGCGGATCATCGCATCTCGGACAAGGACTCTCTTACCGGCACCTACTTTTTCGATGACGGCAATCTCACCTCGCCCGACCCCTTCAACGTCCGCATCACCGGCAACATCGCCAAGCGGCAGATGGGGACGATCGACGAGTCGCACATCTTTACTCCCGCTCTACTCAACTCCTTCAAGGTCGGTTATAGCCGCGTCTTTTCCGACGCGCCAACCACCCTGGCGGCCGTCAATCCCCTGGCCGCCGATGTCACTCTTGGTTTCGTCCCTGGATTACCCGTCGGCCTCATCAATATCAACGGTGGCATCTCGAACTTCCAAGGCGGGCTCCACGCAACCGGGGAGTTTGTTTTTACCCTGGATTCCTACCAACTGTACGACGATGCCTACCTGATCAAAGGCAAGCACGCTATTAAGTTCGGCTTCGCCTTTGAACGCCTTCAGAACAACCAGTTGGGCACTGCCAACCCGAACGGACAATATGTCTTTGGCAGCTTAGCGAATTTTCTCGTTAACAAGCCGACCAGCTTCAATGCTCCACTGGCCCAGGGTGTCAGCCCACGCGATCTGCGCCAATCCGTCTTCGGCGGCTACATCAACGACAACTATCGCATCTCCAGCGACCTTACACTCAACCTGGGGATCCGTTATGAGCCCGTCACCGTGCCCACTGAATCAGCCAATCGCCTCGCCAATCTCGTAGGCCTCACCGACGCGACTCCCCGCCTCGGCAGCCCCTACTTCAGTAATCCCAGCTTCAAGAACATCGCACCCCGCGTTGGCTTTGCGTGGGCCCCGTATGGCGGCGAAAAGACCGTCTTTCACGCAGGCTACGGCATCTACGACGCGCAAATGCTGAACTATCTGTTCGAAGGACTCTCCATCTTCACCGCTCCTTATCTCAACCTTGGCAATATTTCATCGCTTCCGCTTGGCTCCTTTCCTAAAGGCGCGTACACGTCCATCCTTGCCGCTCCGGGCACCAGCCTGCGCTACTCCCATGCCGATCCCAATCCCTCGCGCAGCTATGTTCAGCAGTATTCTTTCAACGTGCAGCAGCAACTGCCATACGACATGGTGCTTCAGGCTGGCTATGCCGGCTCCCGAGGAACCCATCTCCCCTATCGCGTGGATGACGTCAACACGGTGCAGCCCGTCAGCACAAGTGGAGGCTATTTCTTCTTCGGTCCCAATGGGTCCGCTTCACCCTCAGCCGCTGCCCTGCAGGCTGCGAAACTGAATCCCCGCGTCGGCCAGATCAGCGCGCTTTTTATGACCGGCTACTCCCACTACAACTCACTGCAGACCTCGCTCACCAAACATTTTTCTCATCACACGCAGTTTCAGATCTCTTACACTTGGTCCAAGTCCATCGACGACGGCTCCTCCTCCACCTTTGGGGATACCTTCCAGAATTCCGTCTCCAGCCTGCCTCTCTGTGCCCCCAACCGGCGTCGCGCCATTTCCGATTTCAACGTCTCGCAGAATTTCGTCGCCAACTACCTGATTGAACTTCCAAGCCTTTCCAGATCCGTTCCCGTCGCCGGCCTCTTGTTCAGTGGTTGGGAGTGGGGCGGTATTCTTCAGGCAAGCACCGGTGAGCCGCTGACGCCTTTGATCGGCGGCGACCCGCTCAACCTCCATAGCAACGACGCCTTCGCTTTCCCTGACCGCCTCACGGGCCCGGGCTGCGCCGGTAACCCCGTGAACCATGACCTCTCGCCCATACGTCGCCAGTACATCAGGAGTGCTTGCTTCGCCTTTCCTGCAGTCGATCCGGTCTCCGGATTGACCCACCTCGGCACTGCCGGCCGCAACTCTATCATCGGACCCAGATATGTCGATGTGGACACCTCTCTTGTGAAAAATACTAAAATCCCTCGCATCTCTGAGGCCTTTAACCTGCAGTTTCGCGCCGAGCTCTTCAACGTTTTCAACCACGTCAACTACGGCACGTTGCCAAAGTCGAACACCTTCCTCTTCAACCAGAACGGCACGCCTGCTTCCGCACCTGGCGTTCTCGTCGGACCTACCGCCGGCAGCAGTCGGCAGGCACAGTTTGCCGTCAAAGTGATCTTCTAACCAGGGCGGCCCAGATTTGTTTGCTGCGCTAAACACCGCAATGTCCACAATAAAAAAACACGTTCTATTACCCTTCAGTCCAGGAGAAAACGATGAAAGCAATCGCCCACGTTCTATGTATCGCCACACTCGTCACCTTTACAGCCGTTGCATACGCCCAGCAAACACGCGAGGAAGCCGTCGCCGGGATGCGCAAGGTTGAAGCTAAGGAAATGGATCCAACCTATACAAAAGCAGCGCCAATGGCCCAGCAGCTCGTCGATGAGGCGCTTGCCAAACACCCGGAAGTCATTCTCATTGCGATTCACGCGGCGCCTCCCGGACACAAAAATCTGATCGTTGCTTCGAACTTTGGTCGCATAGGCAAGATCGGCGACGAGGACGATATGCGTTGCATCCATACTGGAAAAAGCAATTTAGAAGTAAACGGCCCCCATTTTGAAGACGAAGTAGCCATGAAGGACAAGGAGGGCAAAACCATTGGCGCGCTGGGCGTCGTCTTCAATTACAAGGCAGGCGATGATAAAGAAGCTCTCATCAGAATCGCCGACCAGATCCGCGATGAAATGCAATTCCGGATCCCAGATGAAGAAGGTTTATTCGGCCCCGCCAAATAAGCGCGCTTCCTATGGTTCGCTTCGAGCTAAGGAGCGAGCTGTGTGAAGACCATGTTGCGAGACTGGCGCGGATCGAGAAGAGAGGGTTTGGGTCTTGCATTGAGAGCGCCAGAAAGTCGGGGGTCAGGCGGCCCGAGTTCGGAACTGCGGATACACTGCCGGAAGGTTCCTTCGAGTTCGTTGTTCAGGACTTTAGTGCGTGTCTGGAGCTAGAGGTGAGCGCCGCGCAGAGTCCATTGCACCTGTTGCTTTTTGACGAACTTCATGCTGACAACCTAGTTGATTGTAGATTCGACGAATTCGGTACTGATTCGTTCACCCTGCCGGTAACGATCGCCGAAGTTGGGAATGAACCCTTCATTGTTCTTTATGTAGGTGTCACGCTGCGCTCAAATCGCGGAAATCAGAGCGCCTTTGTACTCAATTCGCGGACAGATTCCAGGCGAGGGGACGATTCATAAAACGAGTCTCGCCGCGCGGTGTGCTTGAGGGCTGCGGCGCGCCGCCGCTGAAGGGAGGGTGGCCACGCGCGGCTGGCGTGAACGAGACCGCGAGGGGCCTCAGGAACATGCCTCCTCTCCTGCTGGAGCTTTGGCGAGAGGAGCACCCTCAAGGGCAAGAGCAAATGGTGCTGGATATTTCGGTAAGGCAAGCCGCGGCTAAGCGCGTCCCGCTGTTTGCAAAGGAAGGCGAGCTGGAGCGATGAACGGGCGCGGCTTGGGCAGACAACCATTCTATTTGCCTGAAACTCCTATTTCTCCTTGACCCTGAAAGTTGTGGCGCGAGTAGAAGCATCATGAACAAACCTCAGCACTTTCAAGCCGCTTGCCTAGCCATTCGGAATACACCTATGTGTTCGCGCCTGAGTCCTCTGAAGCCGCAGCTCACGGTGGCGGGGTTCTGAGTAAAGGGCAACTGGTCTGGACAACCAGAGTGTAAGATTCCAGAGAACGCCCTCGTTCAATCGCGGCTTTTGTGGACGAGATAGGAGTGATCTCCGTCGATCCGCGTTCGCTGGTCGAAGCACGCTAGTCGCCGAGATGATCCCCGCTGTCGGGCTGCACTCAAATCCCGGAATTCGAAGCTGTTTATGTACTTAAATCCCGGACGGAAAACGTGCTTCGGAACGGCGAGGCGAGCGAGCTACTGCGTTCATGCTGATCGCTATCGATCATCACTCTTCTGTGCTCAGAATGACGGAATTGGCGGTAAGTAAGATAGGTGGAATGCCACGCGCTGCGATGGCAATTTGTATTGGCTTTTTAAAATGCTGGCAGCGAATTCTCCAGCGAGGCAAGTGGCGTGTAGGTGGCCATTAGCACTGTACCCATTTTTGTACCCATGCTCATTCACAATGAGTCATGATTCGGCATATACGTATGGCAATTCCCCAGAAGGAGTGAGCTCCTAAGTTATTGAAAGATAGAGAGCTATAGCAACAGGTAGTGGCAGGAGACTAGGCGAATTCCAGAGCTGTTATTGATCCGGCCCTCCAGTATTGCTACGCGGCATAGGTTACGTTCTTTTGCTGGAAGTAACTCCGGATTCTTGCTGGCTGTTTCTGGATGCTTCTGAGGCTACGGGCGGCTGAGCGGGTGAGAG